>NZ_JNIV01000033.1 GCF_000701405.1 Deinococcus marmoris DSM 12784 | reverse complement strand
AAAGTCCAGGAAGAAATCGTCGTTCAATTTCGGGTCCTGTATACACCGTCCCAGACGCTTCTTCTTGGCTTCTGGGGAGCTGGTCCCAGGCATGGCCTGGGACCACTGCTGTTGATTGGTAGAGCGTTGCTCGATCAGCGAACACATGGCGTCTTCGACGCGTTGCAAGGTATCGCGTCGCAAAAAGGGGAAGCGCTCTTTCAAGAGCTGGGCAAACTTGATCGCGTCGATTTGGGCGGCTTCTTCGTGTCTCATAACTCCAAGAAGCCGCCTTTCGCCGTCCCAGATGACAACCAAATGCTCAAATGTCAAAAATGCTGTTCAGGACGCTATTGAAATCGAGTTGTCCGGTACTGAAGCGTTCTTGATGCGCCTACTCTATCTGATTCCACTCCGCAAGTCCCCCTGCTGAGTAGTTACGATTTTCCTATTGCCGAGCCGCTTCGGATGCTTGTTCCAAAGGGAATTTTGGAATGCCAAATTGAAAAATCAAATAATCCTGCCAACTCAATTAAAATTGTTGAAATATCTGACACCTCAATCCTGTTTGAATTTGATTACCTTGATAAGAGCAACGGACTAATAATAAATTGCATACATAAATCAAAAAGCGGAAATGGAATTGAGATAGAGGGAATAATAAAAGGATTTGGTAAACCAAAAAGGATAAGGGAGACGCGAATATTCCCTATAATCTTCTTTCGGAGCCTTGCCCGTCCCAAGTTTAGAAAATTTATGCCAAATTTCATGGGTACAATTTTATTTGTGACTGGAATTCTTGCGAGTTTCTTGCCTTATTTCTCCGAACAATCAAGAAACGTTAATACATCTAATTTTAATGATGTGATATTTTTCAGAATTGTCGGTACTGTTTACATTGTTTTAGGAGTTGTATTCTTTTATGGAATGCGCAGAAGAATTCCTAAAGATCTGACGCTGGAATTAGATTAATTACCAGTTTTAGATTTTTGAGCGATTCTTATATGGTAGATAGTTTTTTGTTTGTAAACATATTCATAAATTTATAAAATTTGATAAGCAGCAAAAGTAAACAGCAAATGATCATCAGCTTCAGCCCAGGCACGCGCGAACTTGGCTGGCGTGGGTTGGGGGTGGGGCTAGGGGTTGGGGTCTTCTGTCGGCAACTCGCTCAGATCACCCAGGTCTTTCGGCCTGCCGCTGGCGACTTTGTTGGCCCTCAGATGGCGCAGGCTGATGACTGGCACACTCAGCCCCTCCAGCTCAACGGTTTCGCGCTCGGCGTAGGCTTCGGCAAAGTCCACGCCGCTGATCCTGTTCAGCACTTCCAGGCGCAGGGGCGGCACACCCATACGAACGATCTTGCCCGGCTGAAACAGCGCAGCCTCCACGCTGCTCACGCCAAACTCGTGGTAAGCCGCGACGAGTTTTTGAATATTGCTGGCCTCCAGATCAATAAAAACATCCATGTCGCCCGTGGTTCGCACGAAGCCGTAAAGGTTGACGGCGTAGCCGCCGATCAGCAGATACCGGACCTCAAAGGTGTTCAACAAGCTCAGGAATTCTCTGAAGTCGGGTGGTAGCTGGATCGTAGCCATAATGAATTTGCCTCAACAATTCCAGCGCTTCCAGACGTTCGGCGGGCGTGCGCTTCAGCCAGAAATGCCAGTCCTGCTGAACGTCGTCCAGGGTGGTGATTTCAATAGCCTGACGGTCCATTCTGGCGGTCTGAACGCTCATGGGGGAAGTGTATCAAGCTGTCAGGGGCGGCGGTCTTGGGGATCGGGGTCTACTTCAGGAGCTTTGGCTGCCCGCTCTCGCAGGTCACCCTCATGCCCATGCTCCTTGAGTCACCATTCAATTGCCACCATGACTGCCTCTTCCGGCGTGGTCTTTCCTGTTAGCAGCATCAACTTCCGCACGATCTCGTCTGGAATCTGCACGGTGGTCATGCGTCAGTTTAGCGGTTGCCCCTGCGCCAGCGAGGAGGGCGAGCCGTCCACAGCTAAACTGTCCTCATGCCCATTGCCATAGACCCGGAAATGGGCGGCGGCAAACCCACCGTGGCTAGCACCCGCATCAGCGTTCAGACCGTGCTGGGCCACCTGAGTGCCGGAGACAGCATTCAGGACGTGCTGAACGCCTACCCCCGGCTGAGGCATGAGGACGTGCTGACGTGCCTGGAGTACGCGGCGCGGTTGACAGGCCATGCTGTGACTTTTGAGAAGATCGCTTGAAGCCAGCAGGCGTGCTTCTGGACGAGAATGTATTGCCCGATTGCGCGGGGCTTTTGATGTTCCCGTGGTGCATGTCACCGACTGGCATCCCCAGCCTGAAAGACTGGGCGTTGTGGGAGCGGGCCACGCAAGACTCTCTGGTCATCATGACCCAGGACGCCGATTTCACCGAGCGAATCCTGGCGCAACAGCCGCCGCCCTGGGTGGTGCATGTGCGGACGGGGAATATGCGCGTGGCCGATTTCCGCGCATTGCTGGACAGCGTGTGGCCGCGCGTCTGGGGGCTGCTGGAGGACCACAAGCTGGTGGTGATCTACCGGGACAGGCTGGAGGCCGTGCGGGACGAGGGGAGCGCACTTTAGCCTTTGCCCCCGCTTTTGCCGAGGCAGAAGAAAAATGGGCAAGCTAGCCTGCCAGCGGGCGCGAGAGGCGACACGAGGCCGTCGGGCGCGAAGCGGACGGGCCGAACGCCACGTCACGGAGCGGGGCGTGTGAGCAGGAACGCCCACCTCCAACCCCCGCAAGCCGCGCCAACCGAACCCTGCCTAGCGCAGCGCTGCTCCCCCTGCCCCCCTGGGGTAGGGGGCTGGGGGGTGGGGCAGCCCCAAGAAAGCTACCGAAGCACCTGAGATGAAGACTTCAACCGTTACGCACCCCGCCCGACTTTTCCTATGCTTCCCCCATGAATGCACACAACGCCAAACGTCCCCAACCCCTGCGCGGAATCCTGGTGGGAGCCGTCGCCGGACTGGCCGGGGCCTACCTGAAATCCGCCGCCGAGCCGCCCCTGCAAACGCTGACCGAACATTATTTCCCGCCCACGAACGCTGAGAAACTGATGATCGGGGCCGATCCCACGGGCCGCATAGACCACATGCCCCCCGCCGAGATGATCGAGGCAGCGGCAGAGGCCACCGGGCACGAGATCAGCAAGGGGCAGAAGCTGGCCGCGCAACAGGTGGTCCACTACACCCTGGGCGCGGGGCTGGGCGCGGCGTATGGCCTGCTGGCCGAGTACCAGCCCGCCGTCACACGCGGCGCGGGCGTGCCTGCCGGGGCGGTGATGTACGCCCTGACGCACGGCAGCGCCGTTCCCGCCACCGGCTTCCAGAATCCGCCGTGGAAACTGCCCCTCTCGGCGGTGCTGTGGGAGGCTGGATCGCATCTGGTCTTCGGCCTGGGAGTGGAGCTAGGGCGGCGGGCGTTGGTGAGGCTGCTGGAGAAATCCGGGGACTAATCTGCCGTCGCCACTTCCGGCACCGTGCCGTCCACAAACACCGTGTTCTGATCGGTGTAATGGACCTGTCCGGCGGGGGCACCACGCGGTTTCCAGACGTACTTGATGCGGGTGTAATCCACGCCCACGTTGCTGCTGCCGCGCGCCTTGCTGTTGGCGGCGGCGAGACGGGCCGCGTACAGGATGTCCGGCTGCGCCAGCTCCTTGCCCCCCGTCCGCACGATGACGTGGCTGCCCGGATACCCCTGCGCGTGAAACCAGTAGTCCATGCTGCGCCCGACGCGGTGCGTCAGCGTGGCGTTTTCCTTGTTGTTGCGGCCCACCAGCACCTCGTAGCCGGCGGGGGTGGTGAAGCGCAGCCCGTACTGACTTTTCTCGGGCCGCTCGGACTGAAGGGTGGACGACAGCGCGTCCAGTTCTTCCAGGCTGGCGCTATCCATGTGGGCCACGCGGGCCTCGGCCTCGGCCAGCTCGGCGCGCAGGGTGTCTTCACGCTCCAGCAGGCGTTCGTACACGTCCTCGCGGCGGCGGGCGCGGGTGTAACGCTTCTCGGCGTTCTGCACGGCGCTGAGACTGGGGTCCAGGGCCACGGGGCGCGGGCCGCTGCCGTCAAAGGCGGGCAACTCGGCGCTGGCGCTGCCCGTTTCCACCGTGGAGGCGTAGGCCATCAGCAGGTCCGCCTCCTCCCGGTCCACGGCGGCCACATCCAACCCGGCCTCGGCGCGGGACACGTCGGCCAGTTGGTTGCGAATCAGGGTCAGGCGCTTGTTCAGCGGCTCGGCCAGCGCCTTGCGTAATGCCGCCGCCTTCTCGCTACGGGCCGCCTCGCGTGCGCCGTCCTGCATGACGCCCTCGCTCACGGTGGGGTCATTCACCAGGGAACGCAAAGCCTCCAGGGTTTGCGGCCAGTCCTCCCCCGGTGCCTGCGTGGAGAGGAGGTTCGCCCGCCGTGCCAGTTCCGCACTCAGCAAAGGCCCCACGCCGTCCAGCCGTTCACGCCAGCGGCCAATCGGCAAGTCGGCCAGCGACTGCGCCTCGGCCTCACCCATCCGGCGTGGGTCCAGCTTGTCGTAGGGCGGCGGCGGCGTGTACCGGCCCCCGCTGCGGATGGTGCGGAAGCGGTTGCGGCTGCCAGTGATCTCGCGGGCGGCCATGACAATCCGGCCCTCAAAACCCTCACCCTCCTCCAGCACCAGCAGGTTGGCGTTGCGGCCCGTGACCTCAAAGAGCAGGCGGGTGGGGGCCTGATCCACGAATCCGGCCTCGCCGCCGAAGTGCAGCACCACCACGCGGTCTAACTTGAGTTGCTCTGCGCCCAGCAGTGGCCCACGCACCCGCGCCGCCAGAAAACGCTGAAAGGGGCTGCGGGGATCGCCGCGCAGGCGTTCACGGGAGATGAACAGCACCGGCTGGGGCGGGCGGTAGGCCAGCACCAGATTGCGCTTCTCGCCGGGGCCGGGGCCGTCCAGCAGCAAGGCGGCGGTGGTCTCGTCGGGAAAGACCCAGCCCAGCGTGTGCAGTGGCAGATGCGGGGTCAGTTCGCCCAGCACCCTGGCCAGCATCAGCCCTTCCATTCGGAACCTCGGGAAAAATAGGGAAAGGCGGTCATCCGAGCATGGTAGCGCCGGGGCGATGGGCGCGACTCTGCACAATGGCTCAGTTTCCTGGGCGGCCACAGATGCCACACTGGATACCTGATGTCTCTCCCCACCCTCAACGACGGCTACGCCTACGCCGAACGCATCGGCCCACGCGGCGCGGGCCTGAGCGTGCTGGCGTATCTGGCGGGGCGGTACGAACATTCCACGCAGCAGGAATGGCAGGAGCGGCTGGCACGGGGCGAAGTCGTGCTGGACGGCGTGACGGCTCAGGGTTCTGAGATTTTGAGAACAGGCCAACGCCTGATCTGGCATCGTCCACCGTGGCCCGAAGATGCCGTGCCCCTGCACTTTGAAGTGCTGTACGAGGACACGGAATTGCTGGCCGTGTGTAAACCTTCGGGGCTGCCCACCATTCCCGCTGGCGGATTTCTGAAACACACGCTGCTGACTCTGGTGCGGGAGCGCTGGCCGGAGGCGTCACCCTTGCACCGACTGGGGCGCGGAACGTCCGGGCTGGTGCTGTTCTCGCGGACGGCACAGGCGGGGGCGGCGCTGTCACGGGACTGGCGCGAGGGACGGGTCCAGAAGACCTACCGCGCGCTGGGGCAGGGTGTGGCCGCACAGGACGAATATGAGATCACCACGCCCATTGGCCCAGTGCCACATCCCCAGTTGGGCGACGTCTACGCGGCCAGCCCGAACGGCAAGCCCTCGCACTCCACGGCGCGGGTGCTGGAGCGGCGCTCAGACTGCACCCTGTTTGACGTGGACATCCACACGGGCCGCCCGCACCAGATCCGCATTCATCTGGCTTCCATTGGGCAACCGCTGGTGGGCGATCCGCTGTACGGCGCAGGCGGACTGCCGCTGCCCCACCTGCCAGGGCTGCCGGGAGACGGCGGCTACATGCTGCACGCACACCGGCTGGGGTTTGTCCATCCGCTCAGCGGGCAGCAAATGGCGGTGGAAGCGGAGCCGCCCGGAGAGCTGAATATTGGCTAGAACGCAACCAAGCTCAGTCCAGCCCGCTTCGGCCCAGGCCCCCCTTGAGCAGCATCTTTTGGACGAGTTCACCCCCAATCTTGCGCTCCTCGCCATATAGAACTGTGGTTGTATTCCAGCCCGCAGAGAGAGAAATATTGACGAACAGGTGATAACGTTTGTCCCAGTCTGTACTGAAACAAGACAGTTCTCCTGTGGCCGTGGCGGCAATACTGGAATAGACCATCGTTTCTATGGTGTTGAAATACTCTGGGAACAGGTCAAAATCAGTGGAGGAGAGGGAAGAGAAAAAAGATTCAGGTTTGGCATCGGCTCCCGGAACCTCACGGGGAACGTACAGCCAGAGCTTTGCGGCCATAGCGTCCGGCGCACTGATAACAAGCGTGTCCACCGAGCAATCGCCCTTCGCGTAGCCGTTGAACTTCCGAATAAGTTGTTTCAGTGTTGTTTGCTCTTCCCTCGGCGGCTGCGCGGACAAAGTGATGTCGTACTTTCCACTACCATCAATCTTTCCGATGACCGTTCCCTGTTCTACATCCATGAACACAGGACGGAGTGTGAAAATGGACCAGCCAGCAACATTGCCCTGCAACCTCGGCGTCAGCCCCAGCGGGCCGCTTGTCGGAGGTTTTGCCAGCGCATTGATGAAATCGGCATCGGTGACAGGCAATTTCGGGGCGATTTGAAGACAGAATGCTTGCCCCCCCGACAGAACAAGGACCAGCGCAGCGGACAGACCAATACGGTGCATAGCCCAGTAGAGCATGCCCTCTTCTCACCCTCTCCCAACCCTGTCTACCGCTGCGCGTCCACCGTATAAGTCCCGTCCGCATTGCCCGTAAAGGTCACCGTGCCGTTCTGATCGGTGCGGTAGATGCGGATGCCGTTTTGCTTGTACAGGTCCAGCGCCGTCTTCGTCGGGTGACCGTAGTTGTTCTCGCCCACGCTGATGACCACGTTTTCCGGGCGCACCACCGCCAGCCACGCCGGGTTGTCGCCGTTGGCCGCGCCGTGGTGGATGCTCTTGTACGCCTGAAACGGCCCCCGGATCCCGGCCCTGTCCTGTTCCAGCCACGCCGCCGTTTCCTTCAGTTCGCTGTCTCCGGTCATCAGGGCGCGGAAGTCGCCGAATTGCAGGGCCACGCCCACGCTGTTGTCGTTCTGCGCGTCACCCACACCCGGCGGCGGGCCAATCACCTGCACCTTGACGCTGCCCAGGTTGACGATCTGGTTGCTGGCCTTTCTGAAGGTGGTCTTCTGCGCCTGCAAGGCCGCCACCAGCCGTTCCCAGGTCTTGGTGGTCCCGCCCAGACCGTTGTTGATGAACAGCGTCGGTTTGGCCTCGGCTGCCGCCACCAGCCCGGCGATATGGTCCGCGTCGGCGTGGGTGGCCACCATCACGTCGATCTTGTCGATGCCGTAGGTCTTCATGTGGTCTTCCATGCGCGACATGCTGCGGCCACCGTCAATCAGCATGGTCTTGCCCTCGGGGCTGCGGACCAGCACGGCGTCGCCCTGGCCCACGTCCAGAAACCGCACGGTGACCTGGCCCTCGGGGGCCGTCTGGGCCTGCCCGGTTTCGGTCTGTCCGCCGCCCTTCATGCCGTTGCAGGCCGCCAGCGAGACGGTCAGCGCCAGCACGACCAGTCCCGCGATATCCGCGCTGCTGGGGCCGCGTTTCCTGCCGGAGCGGGAGGTCTTGCGGGCGGCAGCTTTACGGGGTGCGGCCTTGCGGGGCGTTCTGGGAGCCGCCTTCTTTGCTGCTGGTTTCTCGCCCGCCGGTTTCTGGCCTGCTGGTTTCTGGCCTGCCGGTTTCTGGCCTGTTGCCTTCTTTGGAACCTTCTCGCTCATACCGTGATCTCTCCATCGTCGTCCTGCACATCAGATTCGGCGTTGTTCAGGGCTTCCAACTGCGCCTGTGAAGCTTCGTGGCGCTCCAGCGTCTCGGCCACCAGAATGCGGACCATCACGCCGTCGGGGCCGTCCTGCACGGCCAGCAGATCGCCCTCACGCAGCCCTTCCGGCAGCAGGCGCAGTGGCAGGTCGAAGGTGCTGCCGTCCCCGCGCTCCAGCCGGGCCAGCGGGCCGTGCGGACTATCCTCGATGCCGTCCACGGTCCAGCGCTCCTGGGCCTCGGTTTCCGGTGGGTGGGACGCATTCTTCACCCCCACAGCGTAGCGCCCCGACGAGGCACAAACATGATCCGGGGGCCGCGCACATGCTGACCCCCGGAATCAGCGGGAGCCGATTCAGACCATCCGTTCGCCTGCCCGCACCGGAACCCCCAGCACGTTCTGCGGCGGCGCAAGGGGGCAGCTCCAGCGCGGGTCGTAAAAGCAGGACGGGTGGTAGGCGAAATTGAAGTCCAGGCGCAGTTCACCAGACGCCGTGCTGCCCAGATCGGCGCTCTTGGCGGTGTCCAGCAGATAGCGCCCGCCGCCGTAGCTTTCCTGCCCACTCGTGGCGTCCCGGAACGGCAGGAACACGCCGCCGCCGTACACGTCGATCCAGTACACGTCCAGCGTCCCTATCGGCAGATACACGCGCCCAAAGCGCACCAGCGGCATCTCCTGCCCGGTGGACGAGGGGATGGTCAGGCGTTCCTGCGGGCCAGAGGTATCCACCCACGCACTGAAGGCCAGTGCCGGGTCATACGACCAGCACGGCAGTTCCCGGAACGCGGCCCGCGCCTCCAGGCTCAGCGGGGACTGGGGATGGTTCCCGAACAGGGCATTTCGGCCCGTCTGCCACAGCCGATGCGCCGCCTGCGGACTGCGCGGCAACTCCTCGCGCACGCGGGCGTACAGGGTGCTTGCCTCGCGCCGCCAGTCCAGAAGATCAAGCCAGTCTGTAGATGCATCAGAGGACATCCCGACACCTTACGCGGTCTTCATGGCCTCCTTATCGGGCGAATGGGACACTTTCAGGCCAGCGCCGGGCGTATCCTGAGTCTCATGAGGTGTTGGCTATGAAATGGCTCCGTGACCAGACCCTGGCTCCTATTGTGGACAAGGTAGAAGCAGGCCAGCGCCTGACTTTCGAGGACGGCCTGCGCCTGTTCCACACCCGTGACCTGAACGCGCTGATGCGGCTGGCGAACATTCGCAAGGAGCGCATGCACGGCGACAGGGTGTTCTTCGTCCACTCGATGCGCCTGGAATTTACCAACATCTGCTACGTGGGCTGCACCTTCTGCGCCTTCGCGGCCCACAAGAACGAGGACCGCGCCTGGGACTACAGCCCGGACGAAGTGGTGGAGCAAGTCCGCCGCCGTTACCTGCCCGGCATCACCGAGTTGCACATGAGCAGCGGCCACCACCCCAACCACAAGTGGGAGTACTACCCCGCGATGGTGCGGCAACTGCGCGAGGCGTTCCCGGAATTGCAGGTCAAGGCATTCACCGCCGCCGAGATCGAACACCTGAGCAAGATCAGCAAGAAGCCCACGCTGGAAGTGCTGCGCGAGCTGAAGGACGCGGGCCTGAGTGCCATGCCAGGGGGCGGCGCGGAAATCTTCGCGGACCGCGTTCGCAAGCAGGTCGCCAGGAACAAGGTAACCGCCGACAAGTGGCTCCAGATTCACCGCGAGGCGCACAGCATGGGCATGCGGACCAACGCCACCATGCTCTACGGCCACATCGAAACGCTGGAGGAGCGGCTGGACCACATGGACCGGCTGCGGAATGTACAGGACGAGACAGGCGGCTTCCACGCCTTCATCCCACTGGCCTTTCAGCCGCTGGGCAACACGCTGGCGCAGAACCTGGGCAAGACCGACTTCACCACCGGTCTGGACGATCTGCGGAATCTGGCGGTGGCGCGCATCTACCTGGATAACTTCCCGCACATCAAGGGCTACTGGGTCATGATCGGCAGCGAACTGACGCAGGTTTCCCTCGACTGGGGCGTCTCGGACATCGACGGCACCATTCAGGAGGAACACATTGCCCACGCGGCGGGGGCCACCAGCCCGATGGCGCTGTCCGAGGCGGGCATGATCCGCATGATCCAGCATGCCGGGCGCACCCCGGTGCTGCGCGACGCCTACTACAACGAGTTGCAGACCTTCCCGAAGGCGGGAGCCGAGGCCGCCGATTGAGCAGGACGCCGTTCCCGTCAGTTCGGAGGCTGCAACGTGCTGCCGCTGAATGACACCTCCCAGACTGACCTCGACGCTGTGCTGCTCCTCGATGACCGCTGGAACGCCGCCTACCACCGCCGCAGCCCCGATGAGATGGCAAGGGTGCTGCACGACGACTGGCTGGCCTTTTTCCCGGACGGACAGGTGGTATTCAAGCGGGACGCGCTGGACGGCATGGCCCGCAACCCACCCGTCACCCTGGTCTTCGAGCGCCACGCCTCGCGCGTGTTCGGCGACACGGCCATCACGCGCGGCACACTTTACGCCGATGGCGAACGCATCCAGAGTTTTTTGCGAGTGTATGCCCGACTCGAAGCTGAGTGGCACGCGGTGAGCGTGCAGGTGGTTTCGTGATTTATACAAAGAGCGATCTCATCAAGTCCCGCCTCGATGCAGAACGTTATGCCAGTTCGGATCCTGTTCTTCAAGAAGATACTCGGCAATTTACTGAGGTGTTACAGAGAGCGTTTCAGATACCAATCGATGACTTTCATAACACTCCCAATCTCGCAAATGCTCAGTGGCCTTACGCCATGATGTTTCGTCATGGGGCCAGCATCGTTCTAGCCCAGGACAGCGGTTTTCTTGAGGCTGGTTTACTTTATTCAAGACTGGAGCAAGAAGGGGAATCCGGTCAAAAAATTTTGGAGCAATATGCCTTAATAGGGCAGGTACAGCGAAATGTCACAGAATTGACCTTGCGATTCCTGATTGACATTATCGAAACTCTCTGGCCCGACGCACCTGAGACTGTCACATCTACCGATCTCACAGCACTAGGTTTTGATGACAGTCAACGGCCTGATCCGATGGATTTCTGGTGACACCATGACCTACCGCGCCGGATGGATTCACTTCACCAACGTCGCCCCGATTCTCGATTCGCTGGAATTGCCGCCGGGCGTCAGCGCCATCACGGGCGTGCCGACGCAGATGAACGCGGCGCTGCTGGCGGGCGAGGTGGACATCGCCAACATCAGCGCGGTGGAATTCATCCGTCACGCCGACATTCTGGAAGCCCTGCCCGATTTCAGCGTGAGCGTGCTGGGGCCGGTGTACTCGGTCAATCTGTTCCATACCCGCCCGCTGGAGGACCTGCGCCGGATTGCCCTGACCGCCCAGTCGGCCATGAGCGTGGCGCTGCTGGAGGTGCTGCTGCACGGGCGTGGCCTCTCCCCCACCCTGGAACGCGCCGAGGGCGAGGCCGAGGAATTGCTGAGCAGCGGTTACGACGGCGTACTCCGCATCGGTGACAGCGCCCTGCGTGAGTGGTACCGCGTGGTGGGGCCGCTGACCGCAGAGCGCACCATGACCACGCTGCCGAACAGCGGGCGCGGCATCACCGTCACTGATCTGGCCGAGGACTGGTTCCGCCTGACCGGGCACCCCTTCACCTTCGCCGTGTGGGCCTACCGCAAGGACCGTCCGCCGCCGCCGGAGCTGGTGCAGGCCATGCGCGTGGCCCGCAGGCACGGCATCGGGCATCTGGCAGATGTGGCGACACGGCACGCAGCAATGCTGGGGCTGCCTGAGCGGGTGGTGCAGCATTACCTGTGGAACTTCCGCTATCACCTGGAAGCGCCGGACAGATTGGGCCTGGAGGAATTCGCCGCCAAGGCCGTGCCGGACCATGCGCCGCTGTGCTTTGGGCAGAGGCCAGGGCAGGAAGGGAGATAGAAAAAGAGAGCCGTTCAAAGCTCCCTTCTGGGGTTCAAAGCTCACGGGTCTTCTCCCGAGTCTCTGTTCGCGCGTCCGTTTTTAAGGTTCCCAGAGGTGGACGCCGCCCTCAAGTGCATCTGTACATCGTGGTCTATACTGCATGGCCCTCTCAGGCCAGAAACGTAAATATAGTTCAGCCCAGAGCAAAAGTCAAGGGCGATCCACTTTAGACCCGGTGCAAGCGCAGACGCTAGACTGTCAAATATGAACTATCAAACCGTTCGCCTCTCGCGGCAGGGCGAAGTGGCCACCCTGACACTGATTGCCAAGATGGGCAGCATGGGGCCGGACTTCTGGCGCGAGATGCCACAGGCCCTGGCCGACCTGGCAGACGCCCGTGTGCTGATCCTGCGCGGCGAGAAGATCTTCAGCGCCGGGCTGGACGTGAAGACCAACGCGGGCCAGATCGGACCAGTGCTGGGCGATGTGGCCGGATTCAAGGCCGTGGTGGACGAGATGCACGCCGCCACCGAGGGGCTGGCCGCGCTGCCCATTCCGGTGATCGCCGCCGTACACGGCTGGTGCATCGGCGCGGGGCTGGAGCTGATCAGCGGGGCGGACATCCGCATCTGTAGCAGCGACGCCCGCTTCAGCCTGCCGGAAGTCAAGCTGGGCATCGCCGCCGATCTGGGCGGCTTGCAGCGCCTGCCGCACCTGATCGGACGCGGGCGCACCGCGCATCTGGCGCTGACGGGGGAACCGATTGACGCCGAGACCGCCGAGATCTGGGGGCTGGTCACGGAGGTGCTGGACTCGCCCGAGGAACTGTTTAAACGGGCCGAGGAACTGGCCGCCCAACTGGTGGCCCTCTCGCCCAAGGCGCTGGAAGGCACCAAGCGCGCCCTGACCGATGACCTGCCGCACGCCCAGAGTCTGCAAAACGCCGTAGAATGGAACGCGCATCACATGACGGTGGAAGGCTTGCAGAACGCGCTGAAGAAGTAGGCGGCGGGGCTGATCACGTCCCCCCTTGTTCCCAGTTCCTGCGTACAGGAAGAGATGGAGCGAATCCCGCTCGCTCTTCAACCTTTTGACCCTTAGACTTTTTGACCCTCCGAAGGAGAATCCATGACCCTCAATCCAGGCACACCCGAATCCACCTTCCGCCCTGACCTGCTGGCGGGCAAGCACGCGCTGATTACCGGCGGCGGCAGCGGCATCAACCTGGGCATCGCACAGAGTTTCGCGGCGCACGGTTGCGCGGTCACCATTCTGGGCCGCAATCTGGAGAAAGCGCAGAAGGCCGCCCAGGGCATCGAGGACGCGGGCGGGCGGGCACTGGGTGTCAGCGCCGATGTGCGCGACTTCGCGGCGCTGGAGGCGGCTGTGGCGCAGGCCAACGAGAAATTTGGCGACTTCGACATCGTGCTGGCCGGGGCAGCGGGCAACTTCCCGGCCCCGGTGGACGGCATCAGCCCCAACGGCTTCAAGACCGTGGTGGATATCGATCTGCTGGGCACCTACAACACCATCAAGGCGGCCTCGGCCAACTTAAAGACCCCCGGCGGCAACGTGCTGAGCATCAGCGCCTACGGCATCCCGGTGCCCATGCAGGCGCATGTGGTGGCGGCCAAGGCCGGGGTGGACATGCTGACGCGCACGCTGGCCATCGAGTGGGGCCTGCGCGGCATCCGCGTCAACGCCATCATCCCCGGCCCCATCGACGGCACAGAGGGCATGGCGCGGCTGGCCCCAGACGAGGCCAGCCGCAGCCGGGTGGCCGGATCCGTGCCGCTGGGCCGCATGGGCATTCCGCAGGACATCGCCAATGCCGCGCTGTTTCTGGTCAGCGACGCGGCCAGCTACGTGACCGGCGTGATCCTGCCGGTAGACGGCGGGCAGAACATGCTGGGCGGCGGCTTTCAGTACCAGACCTTCCAGGCGATGGGCTTCGGGCAGAAGAAGGACTGAGCAGTTGAAGCGTGGGGGAGAGGCCATTGTCGCCTCTCCCCTTTTCTGTTGCCGCTCTTTACCAGTTGCCTCTATTTACACAGCGCCGCTGCACACACGTCCACCACGGCATAGTCGCGATCCTTCTGCACCACCAGTTTCAGGTGCAATCTGCCGCCTTCCAGCGCGTAGCTGTCGCCTGTGGATTTGTCCAAGTCAGCCAGCGACACTTTTTTGAGGCGGTTACGCTCGTCCACCCACCAGTCGCGGTAGAGGATCGGCTCGCCAGACGCGGGCAGGCTCAGGCGCAGGGTGTCGCCGGGTCTGCGCCCGCCAAAGCCCAGGCGCAGGTGGGCCGAGGCCCCGGACGGCGTAAGCGCATAGGTTTCATTCAGGCGCACGCTGGTGTGGAAGTCGTCGGTGCTGTTCCCCGGCGTGCCGCTGAGGCTGATGGCCGTACCACGCGCGTTCTTGACGTTCAGCGGCGCAATTTTGCCGCCCGTCGTGTCGTTCAGCCACAGGTGGGCGTACTGACCCGCGCACAGGCTGGCATTCCAGACCGTTTTTGCCGCGCAGTCGGAGGCATCTTTCAGCAGGGGGCTGGCGGTGACGGTCTTGCCCGCCGCGCCGCTCACGCTGCCGTCCGCGTCCAGGAAGGTAGCGGCCAGATCGCCGTCCATTCCCGCTTTGGCGGGTGGGAAGTACACACGGGCGCTGTCGTCCAGCCAGGACAGGCCGCGCGCGTCGTTCTGCGGCTCCAGCGCGAAGGCGTTACCGGTCAGGTAGCCCAGGCCGCTGGCCTGCCGCACGGAGGTGGATTTGAAGGCGGCGACGGCGCTGTTCTGGATGGATACGTGACCGTCATAGAACTGGAAACCGCGCACCGGAAACGCCGCGTCCCAGGGGCGGGGCAGGCTGCGGCCCCCCGTCCCCTTCGCCTCCCAGTCCTCGGGGGTGCCCAGGTTGGGGGTCTCGCCCACCAGCAACGCGCCGTCCATCAGCGAGTCGTTGGCAGCGAAGGTTGCGCCCACGCCGTTGTCGGCCAGCGTCGCGCCGCCCAGCATCAGGCCCGCGCCGCGCAGCCAGACGCCGTGATCGCGCTGTTTATAGGCGGTGAAGCCCAGAAAGCTGGCGCGCACGCCCGCCGATTTCCCGTCCGCCGGGTTGCTCAGGGGCTGGTAATAGGCGCTCTCGGTGGTGCCGTCGGGGCGGGGGCCGTCGTCCACGTTCAGACCGGTATCGCCGCTGTGGGCGAGGTTATTGCTGAACACCCTCAGCGGTGTGCGGCGCGGCCAGATGGTTTTGCCGCGCTCGGTGGCCAGTCCGGTGGGATGTTCGGGCAGCGCGTACCAGAAGCCCATACCGTCCACCCCCGCCGCCACGTTGCCCGTGACCGTGTTGGCCGGATTGGTGAGCCAGAACGCCGCCGGGCGCTTGTCGCTATCCAGCAACGGCGTCTCGCCGCGCTTTTTATCGGGGGCGCGCACCCGCGTGATCAGGTTGCCGGACAGGGTGTTGCCGGTTTCGTCGCCGTCCTCCAGAAACAGGCAGTGGCCCACGCTGTCGTAGGTCACGTTGTCCTGCACGCGCAGATTCTGCGTGCCGTGGATGGTGACGCAGCGGTTGAACGAGGCGTGGATGCTGTTGCCCCGCACATACGAGGCCGAGGCGTCGCCCACCTGATGAAAGTGGACCGGGTAGCGGCGCAGGGCATTGCGCTGGCCCACCCGCATCAGTTCCGCGCCCTCGATGCGGGCCTGCCCCCCGGCCATCACCATGATCTGTGCGCCCAGCCCCGTCTTCAGGGCATCTTCGCCCGCGCTGATACGGATATTGCGCGTGAGCAGGCCCACCTCCGCGCGCTCGGAGACGGTGCGCGTTCCAAACTTTGCATCCTGGCCCCAGTGCGTGTACTTCAACGGCAGGGCCAGCGTGACGGTCCTGGCAGAAACGCTTTGCACGGCCACTTCCTCGGTCTGGGAGGGGTTAAAGTCGGTGCTGGTCAGGGTCAGGGTATCGCCTGCCGCCCAGTCGGGGGCACGGTCCAGGGTCAGGGTGCGGCTGCCTGCCGGGGCGGTGGCCCCGAGGCGGGTCCAGGCCAGCCGGGGCGATCCGTGCAGTTCAAGCGCGCCGCCCATCACGCCGATCACGCGGTCCCCCATGCCCATCACGTCCTCGCCGGGCGTCTGATCGGTCAGCACGATCTCGGCGCGGTGGGTGAAGGGACTGGCCTCGCTGCCCACGCGCAGTTCGCCGTGCAGCATGATCCACCCGGCACGCAGGGTCAGGTCCTGCCCGGCAAATTCCAGCGCACTGCCCGCCGGAATGGTCAGGCCCGCCAGATCAGGGGGCGACACGTCCAGCACCACGCGCTTGCCAGCGGGCAGGGTCACGGTCTGCCCGGCTGCCGGAAGCTTGCCGCCGGGCCAGGTAGTGGCGGCGCTCCAGTTGACGCGCGACAGATTGGCGGTGGGCAGGGGCGGCGTTTCCGGCGGTTGGGCGTGTGGCTGCTCCTGGGGCTGGGGGGGCAGCGTGGCCCCGGCCTGCCCCGGCGCAGCGCCACAGCCGATCAATGCGGCGGTGAGAAGCAGGAAGGAGGGCCACAGCCGCGCAGTCATGAAGGAATGCTAAAGGCAGCCCCGCCACGCGGGTATGAATGACTTCCCATCTGACAGAGGCCCCCCAGTGGGGTCTAAAGTGCGAGAAAAGTCCCATCCGGTCCAGAGAAGGCAGGAACGAGAGACGCTTGACTCATACTACTCATAGTCTAATTTTTAATTATGAGCAACAGAACGAAGGACCACAGGAGGTTCCACCATGACCCGCACTGCCCTCCCCCACCTGAGCGACGACAACCTGATCATCGACACCGACAGCTACAAGAGCAGCCACTTTTTGCAGTACCCCCCCGGCACCACGCGGCTGTTCTCGTACCTGGAATCGCGCGGCGGGCGCTACCCGGTCACGCGCTTTTTTGGGCTGCAATACATCCTGGACCGTTACCTGACGCGGCGCATTACTGCCGAGATGGTGGAGGAAGCCCGCAGCCTGATCGAACCGCACGGCGAACCCTTTCCCTATGACGGCTGGATGCGCGTGGTGAACGTCCACAGCGGCAGGCTCCCGCTGGAAGTGCGAGCCGTACCCGAAGGCACCCTCGTTCCCATCCACAACGTGCTGATGAGCGTGACCAACACCGATCCCGAGTTGCCGTGGCTGGTGGGCTGGTTCGAGACCATGCTGATGCGGGTGTGGTATCCCATCACGGTCTGCACGCAGAGCTGGCACATCCGTCAGATCATCGGCAAGGCGCTGACGGAGACCTGCGACGACGCGGCGGCGGAACTGCCCTTCAAGCTGCACGACTTCGGCAGCCGGGGCGTCAGCAGCCGCGAGAGCGCGGGCCTGGGGGCGCTGGCGCATCTGGTCAACTTTCAGGGCAGCGATACACTGGAAGCCCTGCGGGTGGCCCGCAACCACTACGACGCCGACATCGCGGGCTTCTCCATCCCCGCCGCCGAACACAGCACGATCACCAGTTGGGGCAAGGACCACGAGGTGGACGCCTACCGCAACATGGTCACGCAGTTCGGCAGGCCGGGCAGTCTGTACTCGGTGGTCAGCGATTCTTATGACCTGAAATACGCCATCAACACCCACTGGGGCGAAACGCTGCGCCAACTGGTGATCGACAGCGGCGGCACCTTAGTCGTGCGCCCCGACAGCGGCGAGCCGCCCGCGATGGTCCGGCTGGCCGTGCGCGCCCTGGCCGCCAAATTTGGCACCACGGTCAACAAAAAGGGCTATCAGGTCCTCAACCATGTGCGCGTGATTCAGGGCGACGGGGTGGACGAACAGACCATCACCCAGATTCTGCAGAACCTGCTGATCGACGGCTTTAGCGCGGAGAACGTCACCTTCGGCATGGGCGGGGCGCTGCTGCAAAAGGTGGACCGCGACACCCAGCGTTTCGCCTACAAGGCCAGCGCGGGCCTGATCGACGGCGCGTACCGGGGCATCTACAAAGACCCCGTGACCGATCCCGGCAAGCGCAGCAAGGACGGCGTGCTGGACTTGGTGATGGAGAACGGAAGGATGACCACGCGGGCCTATTACACCTTCGACACGGATTTCCCCGGCTCGCTGATGCGGACAGTGTTTAAGGATGGGGAGCTGCTGGTGCGGGATACACTGGAGGAAATTCGGGGGCGGGGGTGAGCAAGCAGCTTGAACGCGTCCTCCCCATCCTGACCACTATTCCCGGCGTCAATATTCCGGCCACCCTTCTTCAAGGGATTTACATCGCCGCCAGTCAGCGCAAGATGGAACAGTTTGAGGGAGCGCTACGTTATGAAGTCAATCTACTAAATCGGAAAATTGAAGCCGGAAAACTGAGGCTGGATCGTGAATACATCAAGTCCGACGCTTTCGCTGCCAATGTAGTGCAAGCCTTGAGAGCAGCGGAAGTTGCTGAATCAGAGAATAAGCTGCATTTCATTGCCCGCGCTTTAGTTGGCTGTTCACTGAGCTTTTCAGAACCTCGATTAGATCGATCCCAAACCTTGAGAATTATTGAGGGCATGTCTGAGAGAGAAATGACCGTCTTTGTCACATATTTTAAAATCCTCGATTCCATCAATTTAGAATTGGGGTTGATCCCTTTAGATACGCAAATATCTGTTGAAGGCCTTTCTCGCCAAGAGTTCATATCTGCATTGTTAGGAATTGAACAACTTGGACTTCTGACCAAAGAGAATTTGAGTGATCGAGAGGGCGAATGGGTGGATACGCCAAGACATTCTGGACCAGGTTTTGCATGGAAATTGACCGGTCTCGCTCGTCAAGTTGCTAATCTCAGTCGATTCGGAGGTGATGACATATGACGATTCTCAAACGACTGGCTTTATGTCGCACCCAGCATCTTCCATCTACCTCCATCTGAGCGCAAGGAAACCCGATGACCACCCATCCCAAACCGCGCCCCCAGTCCAGCCCCACCGCGCCCGATCCCGTGCGGAAGGCAGCCCTGGGTCAGTTCATGACGCCGCCCCAGCTCGCGCGCTTCATGGCCGGGCTGTTCCCGCCAGCGCCGGGGGTGAAATGCCACTTGCTGGACGCCGGAGCAGGGGCCGGGGCGCTGAGCAGCGCGTTTCTGGAACGCTGGCAGCGGGGAGAACTGGAATTTGCCTCGGCCAGCGTTACCGCCTACGAGATTGACCCCGATCTGCGGGCGCTCCTGACACAGCAGCTTCATGCTTACGCTGGGGCCGATGTCCAGATTCACGCCGGGGATTTCATCGAGCTGGCGGCGCAGGACCTGTTGTGGGGAACTTCTGAGCCGTTCACGCACGCCATTCTCAACCCGCCTTACCGGAAGATCGGCAGCCACTCCCCGCACCGGCTGATGCTGCGGCAGGTGGGCATCGAGACGGTCAACCTGTATTCGGCGTTCGTGGCGCTGGCGATTGCCCTGCTGGCCCCCGGCGGGCAACTCGTGGCACTCATTCCCCGGAGCTTTTGCAACGGGCCGTATTACCGGCCTTTCCGTGAGTTCCTGCTGTCCAGAACGGCCATTCGCCACCTGCACCTGTTCGAGTCGCGCACGCAAGCCTTCAAGGCCGACGACGTGTTGCAGGAGAACATCATCATCCGGCTGGAGAAGGGCGGTCAGCCTGGGCCGGTGACGGTTTCCACATCCACCGACGCCTCGTTTGCCGATCTGGTCAGCGCCGAATATTCCCTCGATCAGATCGTCCTGCCCGGCGATTCAGAGCGCTTTATTCATGTGCCCGCCTCGCCGGAGTTGCACACGCCCGAACAGCTGTTGACGGCGATGCTTGCAGAAGTTGGCGTGCAGGTTTCGACTGGCCCCGTCGTGGATTTCCGGCTCAGGGAGCATCTGCGGGACAGCCCAGAAGCGGGCGCGGTGCCGCTGCTTTACCCGGCGCATCTGGCGGGAGGCGTGAACTGGCCACTGGCGGGTGGAAGAAAGCCGAACGCTATTGTCCACAATTCAGAAACCGAGAAATGGCTGTATCCCACCGGGTTTTACTGCGTCGTCAAGCGGTTGACCTCCAAAGAGGAAGCCCGCCGGGTGGTGGCAACCGTCATTGATCCAGCCACCTTCCCTGGTGCTGAAAAGCTGGGCTTCGAGAACCATCTGAACGTGCTGCACGAACGCAAGCAGGGGTTGCCGGAGGCGTTGGCGCATGGGCTGGCAGCCTATCTCAACTCAACTCAGGTTGACCGGGATTTCCGGCGTTTCAGCGGGCATACCCAGGTGAACGCCACCGACTTGAGAGGCTTGAAGTATCCCAGCCGCGCCCAGCTTCTCGAACTTGGAGCGTGGGCAATGGAACGACAAAGCTCCACGCAGGATGAAATCGACGAGCGAATCGCGGAGCTGACAACATGACCGACACACCCACCCATCTGGACACCGCGCAACAGATTCTGGCCGAACTCGGCTTCCCCAGAGCGCAACAAAACGAGCGTTCGGCGCTGTGCCTGCTGGCACTCCTGAACCTCTCGCCCGAAAAGACCTGGGCGCAGGCAGAGAATCCGCTGATGGGCATTACGCCGATCATGGACTGGGCCAGAGAGCAGTACGGCAAGGTCTACGCCCCCAACACCCGCGAAACGCTGCGCCGCCAGACCATGCACCAGTTTGTGGCTGCCGGGCTGGCGCTGTACAACCCAGATCAGCCGGATCGTGCGGTCAACAGTCCAAAAGCCGTGTATCAGATTGAACCCGCCGCCTTGGCGCTGTTGCAAAACTACGGCGGCACCGAATGGCCCGCAGAACTGGCCGCGTACCTGGACGGGCGTCAGACACTGGCCGCGCAGTACGCCAGAACCCGCCAGCAGCAACTGATCCCCGTGCAGATCGCGGCGGGTCAGACCATTGCGCTCAGTCCGGGGGCGCACAGCGAACTGATCCGGGCCATCGTCGAGGAGTTCGCGCCCCGCTTCGCGCCGGGCAGTGTGCTGGTCTACGCGGGCGATACCGGCGAGAAATGGGGCTATTTTGACCGCGAACGCCTGAGTGGGCTGGGCGTGACGGTGGACACCCACGGCAAGATGCCCGACGTGATCCTGCACGATACTGGGCGAAACTGGCTGCTACTGGTGGAATCCGTAACCAGTCATGGCCCGGTGGACGGCAAGCGGCACGCCGAACTCTCTGGCCTGTTTGCCGGGTCTTCGGCTGGTCTGGTGTATGTCACGGCCTTTCCAAACCGGGCTGTCATGGGCCGTTACCTCGCGGACATCGCCTGGGAAACAGAGGTCTGGGTGGCCGACGCACCCTCGCATCTGATCCACTTCAACGGCGAACGGTTCCTGGGGCCATATGAGGAGGGGACTTGAACGCCCTTACCCCCCTCCTCCCCGCCCTGCACACCCTCGAACCTTTAGGGCTGCCGTCCGAATCATTCAAAACGTGGTTCGCTTCGGCCAATCCTGAACAGGCCGCCCGCCTCGCCCAGCATCTGGAGGCCGAATTTCGCGCGCTGACCGGAGCCTACGCGGACAGCGTGGACCACGCCTACCTGCGCTCGGATGCCTTCCGGGCCAACGTGGTTCAGGCGGTGCGCGCGGCGGAAGTGGCCGAGTCGGAAGCCAAACTGCGCTTCATCGCCCGCGCCCTGGCCGGATGCCTGCTGAACTTCCCGCCGCCCGCGCTGGACAAATTTCAGACGCTGCGGATTATCGGGGAGCTGTCGGACCGCGAAACGCATGTCTTCGTGGGCCTGTTTGATCTGCTGGACCCGATAGAGCCGTTCGAGGACCGCATTCCCGTGGGCACCACCGCGACGGTGGCGGGCCTGTCCCGGCAGGAATTCGCGGCGGCGCTGCTGGGGCTGGGACAACTGGGGGTGCTGGCACGGGAGGGCGAGAGCTGGAAATTAACGGCACTGGCGCGGCAGGTGGCGGCTTTGTGCCGGATTGGGGGAGAGCTTGACTGAAACCGTTTAGCGGCGGTCCTGCATGTAGTCAGTATGCACGCGCTCCAGCAACTCGGCACGGCTGGCGTGGGGGAAACTACGTCTTTTGGCCGTGACGCCGCGCTCAATGGCCCCCCGATTGTTCAGGGTCACCGCCAGAAGTTTTTGCAGCCACAAATCCTCGTCAGATGCGGCCAAGGGCCGCGCAGATCCTCTGGACGCTTGCCCCTTCCCTCCTACTCTGCCCCGGCTAACCAGCAACAGCACGAGCCAGAACACAACGAGCAGGGTCAGGAACAGTTCCGTAGACATTGACGCACTCTAGGAACAACTTTCTTTCCGTTCTGGCACAGACCAGCGCCCTTCAGGAGACCCCATGAACATCTTCGGCTTCACCCTCCCACCGCTGGCCCTCGATCTGGCGGGCGGCCTGTGCGTCCTCGTCAGCCTGTATTACCTGTGGGGCAAGGCCAGCACCTACTGGCACTGGTCCAACGCCTCGCTGCTGCCGTATTTCCTGCTGTTCCTGGCGGGCGGGCAGTGGATGCTGGCGGGCTTGCAGGTCACGTACCTGCTGTTCGGTATTCACGGCCTGTACCTGTGGCATCTGGAGGCCCGGCGCGCACGGGGTGAAATTCGCTTCAACGAGGCCGGATGGTACGGCGTGACCTGGGCCGCCAGCCTGCTGATCTTCGCGTACACGGTGATCCTGACCGACTTCGGCGACGTGTGGAACGGCGTGCAATTCGCGGCGGTCACGCTGGCCCTAGTCGCCAATTTCGCCACGACGCGCCGCTGGGCGTGGTCCTGGCCGGTGTGGGTGGCGGTCAACGCCGTGCAGGCCGTGTTTTTCTGGCACACCCAGTACTGGGTGCTATTCGGTCTGCAATTCATCCTGGCGGGCATGAGCCTCTACGGCTGGAGCCGCTGGAAGCAGGACGAGACGCGGGAAGTGGCCTTTGCCTGAGGCCGCACCAGCGTTCAGGCACGCCCTGATCGTCGGCAAATTCGCGCCCTTCCACAAAGGCCATATGCTGCTGCTGGAACGGGCCCTGGCCGAGAGCGCCCGCGTCAGCGTGTGGGTCTACAGCCGCCCGGACTTTGCACAGATGCCCTCCCCATTGCGGCGCAATTGGATTCGCGAACTGTTTCCTGCCCGGCTGTTTCCGGGGTTGGAATTGCTGCCCGACGCCCCCCATCCGCCGCTCAACGACGAGCCGGATGCCGTTCACCGCACCTACGTGCGGCGGGTGCTAGACGGCTGGGGCGTGCGCCCAGACGCCGTGTACACCAGCGAGGGCTACGGCGACGCTCTGGCGGCGGAACTGGGCGCGGCGCATGTCTGCGTGGACCGGGCGCGGGAAACCGTGCCGATCAGCGGAACGCAACTGAGGGCCGATGTTCACGCCTATCGTCAGTTTCTCAATCCCGCCATTTACGCCCATTTCGTGGAACGCATTGTCATGCTGGGCGCAGAAAGTACCGGCAAAAGCACGCTGACACGGGCGCTGGCCGAAAGCTGCGGCACCAACTACGCCCGCGAATATGGCCGCGACGTGTACGAGCGTGAGGACGGCAAGCTGTCGCCCGAACACTTTCTGGAAATCGCCCTGGGCCACCGCGCCCTAGAGGACGAGGCCGCCCGCACCCCCGGCGTCAACCGCTGGGTCTTCTGCGACACCCATGCCGCCACCACGCTGATGTGGTCCTACCTGCTGACAGGCACAGCGCTACCAGAACTACATGCGCTGGCCGATGCCTGCCGCACGCGCTACGCCCACACGTTCCTGTGCAGCGACGATCTGGCCCACGAGCAGGACGGCTGGCGGGCCAACACGGCGGTCCGCACGGTGCAGCAGGGCTTCATCCGGCAGGAGCTGGGGACCAGGGGCATCCCATTCCTGGAAGTGCAGGGGGATGTGGCGGCGCGGGTGACACAGGTGCGGGCGGCGCTGAAGGTCTAGCCGCCGTATTCCGCGTCGGTCACCTTCGCCAGCCACACCGTTTCGCCCGCGTTGATGGCCAGGTGCTGCATCAGCGAATCCGGGGCCGCGCCGTGCCAGTGTTCCTCGCCCGCGTCGATCTGCACCACGTCCCCGGCGGTCATGGTCAGGGCCGCCTCGCCGCGTTTCTGCACCCGGCCCACGCCGCTCAGGACGATCAGGGTCTGGCCCTGCGGGTGCGTGTGCCACGCCGTCCGCGCACCGGGGGTGAAGGTCACGCGCAGCACGCCCTCGGCCTGACGTTCCATCCAGACCTGTCCGGTGAAGTTGGCTTCGGGGGCGGGCTTCATGGTCAGCGTCTGGGCGGGAATGTGTTTCATGAGGTCCAGACTACCCTGCCAGACCCAGGGCGGCCCGGTTCAGGCCAGCCCGATCATCCGGCGGCTGTGCGCGTCGTGGCGTTCCACCAGCGCGGGCAGCTCAATGCCCAGCAGCTCTCCCCCGTCCACGATCACGCGCCCGTTCACCATGTTCAGGGCCACACGCGGCGGCGCGCAGAGGGTCAGGGCGCTGACCGGATCATGCCGCGCCCCCGAATAGCCCAGATCGCGCAGATCAACGGCGATCAGGTCGGCGGCATAACCCGGCGCAAGTTGTCCGATGTCATCCCGGTTCAGCACCGATGCCCCGCCGCGTGTCGCCAGCCACAGGGCGTCGTAGGCGGTCAGGGCGTCCGATGAATTGGGAGCCTGACCCGGCACGCCGCGCACCCGCGAGGACAGCAGGGCCTGCCGCGCCTCGGCCAGCAGGTGAGAGCCGTCGTTGCTGGCGCTGCCGTCCACGCCCAGCGCCACGCGCACCCCGGCTTCCAGCAGCGTCCGGGTGGGCGCGATCCCGCTGGCCAGCCGCATGTTGCTGCTGGGGCAGTGCGCCACGCCGCAGCCGCATTCGCCCAGTCGCACGGCGTCGTCCGCGCTGAAATGCACGCCGTGCGCGAACCACACGTCCGGCCCGGTCCAGCCTAGCGACTCGGCATAGTCCAGCGGACGCAGGCCGAACTTGGACAGGCAGAAGGCGTCCTCGTCGGCAGTTTCGGCCAGGTGGGTGTGCAGCATCACGCCTTTCTGGCGGGCCAGCACGGCGCTCTCACGCATCAGATCGCCCGTCACCGAGAACGGCGAGCAAGGAGCCAGCGCAATACGCGTCATGGCGAGGCGGGCCGGATCGTGGAAGGCGTCAATCAATCGCACGGAGTCGGCCAGGATCACGTCTTCGCGCTCCACCGCGCGGTCTGGCGGCAGTCCGCCCTGCGATTCGCCCAGGCTCATGCTGCCGCGCGTGGCGTGGAAGCGCAGGCCCAGATCGCTCGCTGCCCGGATGGTGTCGTCCAGTTTCACGCCGTTGGGATACAGGTACAGGTGATCGGAGGACGTGGTGCAGCCGCTCAACGCCAGTTCCGCCAGGCCAAGCTGGGCGCTGTCGTAGGCGGCTTCCGGCGTCAGGTTCAGCCAGATGGGGTACAGGGTTTTCAGCCAGTCGAACAACCCCGAATCCACCGCCAGACAGCGGGTCAGCGTCTGGTACAGGTGGTGGTGCGTGTTGACCAGTCCCGGCAGGACGACGTGCCCGCTCAGATCGCGGACCTGTGCGCCGTCCAGCATTTCGGCAGGCAACTGCGAATCCAGCCCCACCCACACGATCTGCTGGCCCTCCAGCACAAGGGCGGCATCTTGCAGCGGCGGCGTGGGCGACAGGCGTTCGCCGGTCATGGGAATCAGGGTGTGAATGCGGCGCAAGGCAGTGCGGGTGGGGTTCATGGGGCCTCCTTTTCCAGCTTCGGAAAAACAGAACTGGCCCCAACCACGACGGTCAGGGCCAGGAATTGTTTCCAGTTACGGCCTTAAGTATAGCGCTCGGCCAGAATCCGAAGATGCGCCCGCTCGTGGCCCAGCAGCAGGTGGGCGTAGGCCCGCACGGTGAATTCATGCCCACTGGCCTTGCCCCGCCGCGCCCAGGCTTCCGGCGCAAGCTGACGGAGCATGTGCAGATTGCTGGTGCGGGCGGCTTCAAACCCGGCCAGCAGGTCTTCCAGCGGTTGCGCGTCAAAGTCGCTGGCGGCCATCCAGTCGTCCTGCTCGAAGCCGGGCAGCGGGGACGCGTCGGCGCGGGCAAACCACAGCGCCCGGAAGCCGAAGACGCGCTCGGTGTCGGCCATGTGGCCCACCATCTGCTTCACGCTCCATTTGTCGGGGGCGTAGCGGAAGTCGGGACGGTCCGCGAAGTTCAGGATTGCGGCGCGGGTCAGCGGGGCCTGCGCCAGCATCGCGCCCACCACATCTTCCTCTGGTGCGAGGTCGACGTAGCGGGCGTAAAAGGGGGGATAGTCGCCGGAGCTTGGGCGGGGCATGGGGGATTTTAGCGCAGGAAGGCTGTCTTCAAACGGTCCGAATCCGAGCCGGGGCCACGGAAGATAAGTCGCCGCACGCGCCCGCCGCCCTAGCGCACGTCGATTTCCAGATTGTCGCCAGCGGTATTCCCGGCATAGTCGGAAACGCTGAAATCCAGCTCGAAGGTTCCGTCGGGCAACTCGGACTGCTCGGCCATCAGATTCGAAAGGTCATCTGCGGTGACGTCCAGCTTTTCCTTCTGGAGCTGCCAGCCGTACTCCTCTGTGGTCTCGTCGTAGGTTCGCAGGTAGAACTGCAAGGCCGCGCCCTCTTCGGCGTCCATGCCGATCGGCGACTCCCCGCTGTCGTCGAGCAGGCCGGTCACCTCGCCGTCACCGCTGAACTGCACGATCACATCGTAGGGTTCGCTGCCCGGCGGCGTGTACTGGGCAGACGCGGACATGAACTCGTCGTCCGGGTCGCCACGGTCTGCCGTGATCAGAGACGAGACCTCGCCGTCGCCCACCGACCACGCCTGCGTTTTCCAGTCGAACCTGTAATCGCCCGCCGTGATCCGCTTGTAGTACACGTCGCCGTAGTCGAGGTACTGACCCTTGCCGAGGGCCTGATACAGGCTGACCAGTGCCGAATAGACGTCCGCCCCCTCTGCCGTGAAGCTCACCAGGGCACCACTGTCCTTGTTGGGCGTCAGGTCCGCATTTTTCAGGCCGGGCGGCGTCGTGTCTGCCCGCACAGCCTCTGTCCAGGTCTGCTGAAAGTTGGCCCACGCGCCGGCGGTGTTCGGCGACACGGTATTCATCGACAGCGCCTTGTAACGGGTCAGCAGCTCCGCGTCTGGGACGGTCTGCTTCTGTGTCGGGTAGTAGATCGACAGGGCGGACGCCCCATTGCGCCGCGAACCCAGGGACTTGGCAATGACCAGTTGATCGGTGGCTGCCCCCAGCGCCGCCGCCTTCGCCTTCACGTCCGCGTCCCCGCTGTACTGTGAAACCTTCGCCGCAAAGTGTCCCAGATCGATATAGGGCAGGGTCTTGCCCGGCTGACCCTCGTTGTCGAAGGAATACTGGAACGCCTCGCCCCGCGCCCGCCACAGGAATCCGGCGGTGCCAGGCGCACCGATCAGCGGCGTGAGGGTGACCGACAGGGCGTCCAGTTGTTTCTGGACCTCGGGCCAGCGGCTGGTGTCGTAGGCCGCATGGACGCCGTACAGCTTGTCGCTGGCATCCTCGCGGTGCTGCGCCTCCCAGAGCCTGACCTCCTGCGCCCCGAAGTCGGTCATGCTGATCTCTGGCGTGGCGTCCAGCACCCTGAGCGTCGGGGCGTAATTCCAGCCGTTGCCATAATCGATCTCGGCGTCGGCGATGTACAGCCGGGTCAGCGGCGCGAACTGTGCAATCAGTTCCGCGCCGCCCATCAGGCAGGTGTCGAAGCCCAGAAAATCGAGCGGCTGGCCGCCCAGGGTCTTGAGAACACCCTGCAAGGCGGCAGCAAAGGCTTCAGGCTTGAGGTTGCCGGAGTTCTCCTCGCTCAGGCCAGGGCCGTGGGTATCCCCGCCAAAGCCGCCATCCCACTGCCCGCCGTGATCCCACATGATCAGCCCACGCCGCGCCGACGGGTACGAGTCGTAGGCCCAGTTCAGGAACGCGGCGACATTCTGGGGATCGTCGCTGTTCAATTCGGGCAGCGTCTCCACCTCCACGCGCTTGCCGTTCTCGATCACGCCGCGTTCCACCCCCGGCCCAGCGCCCTCCTCGTCGTCCTTGCGGTCGAGCTGGTAGACGACGTTCACGTTCTTCAGCGGCCCGGCCTGGGTCATTTCCAGCAGGTCATCCAGCGCGCTGGAATCGAGGTTGTGATCGGCGTCCAGATAGACAGCCACCGTCCAGGGCCGCGCCGGTGCTGCGCTGGCGACCAGCGCCCCATAAATCAGAAAGGCAGTGCCCAGGGCTGCAAGAACCGGAGCATAAAGTTTCATCTGACCCCAAGTATAGAGGTCAGATGAGCGGAGGATACAGGTTGTATGAAGATCTTTCTCTTTGACGCTTAGGGGGCAGCTCCTTGCGGGCTGCCTCTCCTTGCAAAGAGGCAGCCCGCCCCAGAACTGCTATCCCAGCGCCGCCGTCACTTCCACATGCGGCAGGTCAAAAGCCTCGGCCACAGCCCCGTAAGTCAACTGGCCCCGGTGGGTGTTGACGCCCAGTTGCAGTGCGGCGTTCTTCTTCAGCACATACCGGCCCTCATCGGCCAGCAGCAGCATGTACGGGAAGGTGGCGTTGGTCAGCGCGAAGGTGCTGGTGCGCGGCACGGCCCCCGGCATGTTGGCTACACCGTAATGCACCACGCCGTCCACCACGTAGGTGGGATCGTCGTGGGTGGTGGCGTGAATGGTCTCCACGCAGCCGCCCTGATCCACCGCCACGTCCGCGATCACGCTGCCCTCCTGCATCAGCCCCAGCATGTCGCGGGTGACCAGGTTGGGGGCCTTCGCGCCGGGAATCAGAACGCCGCCGATCAGCAGGTCCGCCTCGGGCAGCAGGGCGCGGATGTTGGCCTCGCTGCTCATCATGGTTCTCAGGCGTCCAAAGAACACGTCGTCCAGATAGGTCAGTCGGCGGTGGCTGACGTCCAGGATGGTGACCCGCGCGCCCAGGCCCATCGCCATCTTTGCCGCGTTGGTGCCCACCACGCCGCCGCCCAGGATGACCACATGGCCGGGCTGCACGCCAGGAACGCCGCCCAGCAGCACGCCGCGCCCACCCACCGGCTTTTGCAGGTGGTACGCGCCGGCCTGCACGCTCAGTCGGCCCGCGACCTCACTCATGGGCGTCAGCAGGGGCAGGCTGCGGTCCTCGATCTGCACGGTTTCGTAGGCGACTCCAGTGGTGCCAGCCGCGAGCAGCGCCTCGGTCAGTGGGCGGTCTGCGGCCAGGTGCAGGTACGTGAACAGCAGCAGGTCCTCGCGTAGATACCTGTACTCGGCGGCAATCGGCTCCTTGACCTTGACCACCATCTCGGCAGCCCAGGCGTCCTCGGCGCTGCCGATGGTTGCGCCGGCGTCGATGTACTGCTGATCGGGCAGGCCGCTGCCGACGCCCGCGCCCTCCTGAACAATGACGGTGTGGCCGCGCCGGACCAGCGTGGCCGCCCCGCCAGGCGTGAGAGCAACACGGTTCTCCTTGACCTTGATTTCCTTGGGAACTCCGATCTGCATAGGGTTTTCTCCTGGGCCGCGCTGGGAAATAGAAACACAGGGGCCGGAAAGGGGGTAAAAAGCGTGGATTGGAATCGACTTGAACGGTGTATCCTAACAAGCCAGGGGCAGATGGGGATTGCCGGAAAGCCACTTCTTTGGGGGCATTCGCGCAACGATATTGCTCATTCGTGTCATTATGCGTCTCAAGATGTCTCAAAATAATCTTGACGCAATTGACAGGCAGATTCTGACCATTCTTCAGCGGGACGCCCGGCTGCCCAACACCGAGCTGGCCGACGAGATCGGGCTGACCCCCGCGCCCACGCTGCGGCGGGTGCGGCGGCTGGAGGAAGAGGGCATCATCCAGCGCTACGTGGCGCTGCTGGACCACAAGAAGGTGGGGCGCGACCTGCTGGTCCTGGTGCGTGTCACGCTGGACAAGCAGACCCGTCAGGGCTTCAACGACTTCGCCACGCAGATGCAGGCTCGCCCCGAAGTGCTGGAGTGCTACCTGTGCCTGGGCGACATCGATTACCTGCTGAAAGTCAGCGTGCCCGATCTGGACGCCTACCAGCACTTTCTGGTCAATACCCTGGCCGCCATTCCCGGTGTCCGCAACACCGCCAGCACCATTCTGGTCAAGCAGGAGAAATACACCACCAGCCTGCCGCTGGAGTAGGGGGTGGGGCGGCCCATAGGGCGCAAGCAGGAGACTCCAACGCTCCTCCCATCAAAGGCTGGAATACTCCTGGGCATGAAGAACGTCAAACCCGCTGCCCTGCTCCTTTCCACCTCGCTGCTGATGCTGGCAGCCTGCGCGCCGAACACCCAGGCGCAGACCGCCCAGACCACACCTGCCCAGGCCACACCTGCCCAGGCCATTCCCGCCACGCCCCCGGCCACGACGACGCCCAGCGCTTCTGCCTTCACCCCCGTCAAGCCGCTGAGCGACAAGCCCGTGCGTGAGTTCACTAAGGCCACGCAGGTGATCGATCCAGCGAAAACCTACCGCGCCGTCCTGAAGACCGAGAAGGGCGACGTGACGGTGGAATTGAATGCCAAAGCCGCGCCCGTAGCGGTCAACAACTTCGTGTTCCTCGCCCTGAACCACTTTTACGACGGAACGCGCTTTCACCGGGTCATCGACGGCTTCATGGCGCAGGGCGGCGATCCTCTGAGCGCAGACCCGGCGCAGAAAAACCGCTGGGGAACGGGCGGCCCCGGCTACAGCTTCTCGGCAGAACCGAAAAACGGCCTGAAGTTCGACGCTGCTGGCGTGCTGGGCATGGCGCGGGCCGCCAGTCTGGATTCGCAGGGCAGCCAGTTTTTCATCACGGTGGCCCCCGCCGACTTTCTGAGTGGTCAGTACACGGTGTTCGGCAAGGTCACCGGGGGTCAGGACGTGCTGGACAACCTGACGCGCAACGACAGTGGCAACGGCCCGGTTGCCGGGAAGGCGGCGGACGAACTCAAGAGCGTGGAAATCCTGGTGTCCGGCGGAAGCTGAGTCCGCTCTGGCCCCAGCCCTCTCCCCACGGAGGGGGCTTTTTTCTGCTTACGGCAGCACTGGTTAAGGCAGCACCGGGTACAGGTCCACCCGCATACTGGGCCTCACGTCTTCCCGCGCGGCCACGCCCACCACCGCTGTCGTGCCGGTGCGCTTGCCCAGGCGGTCCAGCAGCGTGACCAGTTCGGAGACGTCCAGGCCCTTGTTCAGGATGTATTCGCTGGGCACGCCGCGAGTGGTGATGTCGGTCACGGCGTCCTTGACCAGCTCGCTGATCTGGTCCTGCATGGCGCGTGGATCGCCCCCCAGCGTGACGCTGACGCGCCGGATCACCTCTCCGCCCCGGTACAGCACGGCGTTGGGGCGGGCGTCGCAACTCAGGTCCACCGGAAAACCCACGGCGGCGTTCTGGGCGGCCCGGCACTGCACGAAGGTGCTGACGTTCAGGCCGCGCAACTTGGTTTCCAGGGCGGTGCGGGCGTTGCCACTCAGGCGGGCGCTGGCAGAACTGGCCGTGGCCTTCGCGCCGCGCGTCTGGGCCGCCCCGGCGGCGTCTTTTAAGAACCCATCCAGGTTGCGGACGCCCGGCACCACGGCGGCGTAGACCAGTTCGTTCTTGGGGTAGGCCAGATCGGTGTTGCGGCTGGCGCTCAGTTCGGTGCGGCTGGACAGGTTCTCGTCCTGCAAGCGGCCCAGGCTGGCGCGGGCGTCGGCCAGGGCGCGGGCCAGCGAATCGTTGCTGTTCTTCAGCTCGTCGTTGCTGGCCCGGAGCTGCTGCTGCTGCTGTTGCAGGGTTCCCAGATCCTTGCGGACCTTCTCCCGGTCTGCCGTGGCCTGGGTGCGCTCTTTTGCCGCCTGATCCCGCTCCCTGGCCAGCCGGACGCCATCGGCCACCAGTTTGTCGCGCTGGGCCGTTAACGCGTCCCGCTGGGTGGTCAGGGCGTCGCGCTGCGCGGTCAATGCGGTGCGCTGCGCGGTGAGCTGATCGCGCTGGGCGGCCAGCGTGTCCCTGGCCTGCTGCGCCACCTGCTGCTGCTGTCTGGCGGCGGCGGCGGCGGCCAGCGCTACCGTCAGCGTATTGGCGGCCTGCTGGCGCGACTGTTCCAGGCCAGCCACCTGAGATTTCAGGTCCGTGACCTGTTTCCCGGCGGCACTGATCTGCGCGGCAGCACTCTGTTTGGCCTGCTGGACGCTGGCCTGGGCCGCCCCCACCTGTTTCTGGGCGCTGGCCTGCGCGGCCTGCACCTGCTGACGAACGGTTGCCTGGGCGGCCAGCGCCCTATCCTGCGCGGCTTTTGCAGTGGCCTGCGCCGCCACCGCCTTTTCCTGCTGGGCCTGCGCGGTGTCCTGCGCCGTGTCGGCGCGCTCCTGGGCCGACTGCGCCTCCTGCTCGGCCAGGGCAACACGGGTGTTCAGCTCCACCACCTGGCTGTCCAGCGTCTGCGCGCGGGCCTGACTGGCCTTCAGCGCCTGTTCGGACTTCTGGAGTTTGACGCGGTTCTCGGCGGCGCGGACCTCCAGGGTTTTCAGGCCAGCCGTCTGCTCGTCCACCTGTCCCTGCAAGGTCTTCGTTTCCGCGCGCAGGGTCTTCTCGGCGGCGCTGGTGGCGGCCAGTTGGGTGCGGACAGCCGCCAGCTTCCCCTCGGCCTGTGCCCGCAATCCGGCGGACCTGTCCGCCTCCCGCTGGGCCTGATCGCGCTCACCCTGAACCGATTTCAGCTCGCCCTGCACCGCACCTACCTCTTGACGCAGGGCCTCGATGCGGGGGCGCAACTGATCGGCCTCGGCAATCGTCGCCACGGCGTTGCGGTTCAGCAGCAGGAAGGCCGCCAGACTGGCCGCGCTGATCGCCATGCCGGAGGCCACCGCCACCAGCAGCGCCGTGGTCTTGGGCCGCAGCCCGAACAGCCGGATGTGCTTGCGCCCGGCCTTGCGGGCAATGGTGTCGGCGGCGTAGGCCACCACGCCCGACAGCACCACCACGAAGGGCAAAAACAGCCACAGCACGCTTCAATGCCTCCCGTTACAGCTCGAAGTCGTCGCCGAGGTAATCGTTGCGGGCATGGATATCCTGCGCGAATTCCTGCGGCGTGCCCTCGAACTTGACCTGACCGTCGAACATCAGGTACACCCGGTCCGTCAGCGCGATGGTTTCGCGGACATTGTGGTCGGTGATAAAGACGCCGATGCCCCGGCGGTCCCGCAACTCGCGGATCAGGCGCTGAATCTCGCGGATGCTCTTGGGGTCCACGCCCGTGAACGGCTCATCGAGCAGCAGGTAATCGGGATCGGTGGTCAGGGCGCGGGCCAGTTCCAGACGGCGGCGCTCCCCTCCCGAGAGCTGATAGGCGAAATTGTTTGCCAGATGGGTCAGCCCGAATTCGGCCAGCAGCGCGTCGGCACGTTCAAACTGCTCGGCCTTGGACAGGTTCTGGTATTCCAGGATCGCCAGCAGGTTGTCGCGGGCCGTCAGCTTGCGAAAGGCGCTGGGTTCCTGCGGCAGGTAGCCCAGGCCCATGCGGGCGCGCTCGTGCATGGGCAGGCGCGTCACGTCTTTTTCGCCCAGCGCAATGCTGCCGCCGCCGGGGCGAATAAAGCCCACCAGCATGTAAAAGGTGGTGGTCTTCCCTGCCCCGTTGGGGCCGAACAGCGCCACGATCTCGCCGGGCCGCACCATGAAACTCACGTCCCGCACCACCGCGCGCCGCCCGTAGGATTTGCTCAGGTTGCTGGCCACCAGATCGGGCCGCGCAGTCTCTCGTGACAGGGCGGAAACAGACGTCGCAGCCGGAGAAGTCGGGGTCTGGGAGGCGGGCACGGTCACGCGGGCAGCGTACCACGCAGGTGGTTTGAAGGCCGTGAGAGAAGGCGGATTTGCTGGGGGTGGGAGGGGTCCGGCTCTCTGGCCGGCTCTGCCTGTCGGGAGCGGGATGTCGTGAAGGCAGTGGGCGTGAGGCACCGTCACGCCGCCGGACCGGAGGCCGGGGCAGCCCAACCTTCAACATCCCTCCATCAATACCCTGCCCCAGGCGTCCACACCTTAGACTGACCCCATGTTACTGACCATCATCGTGCTGGATTCCGTGGGGATGGGTGAGTTGCCCGACGCGCAGGCGTTCGGGGACGTGGGTTCACATACCATCAACCACACCCTGAACGCTGCTCCCGTGAAGCTGCCGAATCTGGCGCGGCTGGGGCTGGGGCAGGTGCCCACCGTCCACACCTCGCCCGAGACCGTGCCGGATGTGAAGGCGACGGGCGGCTACGGGCGGCTGCGCGAGGTCAGCCCCGGCAAGGACACCTCCACCGGGCACTGGGAATTCATGGGCGTGCAACTGGAACACGCCTTCCAGATCTTCCCCGACGGCTTTCCCCCCGCCGTGATGGACCCCTTCGACGCGGCCACGGGGCACGGCCATCTGTGCAACAAACCGTACAGCGGCACCGAGGTCATCAGCGATTACGGCAGGGAACACCTGAAAACTGGCGATCCCATCGTGTACACCAGCGGCGACAGCGTGTTCCAGATCGCCGCGCATACGGACGTGGTGCCGCTGGAAACGCTGTACGAATGGTGCGAGGCCGCCCGCGCGTTGTTGCACGGTGAATTTGCCGTGGCCCGCGTGATCGCCCGGCCTTTTCGGGGCGAGTGGCCCTTCGAGCGTGCGAACGAACACCGCCGTGACTTCAGTCTGACGCCGCCGCCCACCGTGCTGGACGCCGTGAAAGAGGCGGGCAAGGAGGTCATCGGCATCGGCAAGATCCCCGACATCTATGCCCATCAAGGTTTTACCGAGGAAATCCACACCGACAGCAACGCCGACGGCATCCGTAAGACCATCGAGCGGATGAAACAGGCGGGCAAAGAGGGGACTGACGGCCTGATCTTCACCAACCTGGTGGATTTCGATTCCAGATTCGGCCACCGCCGCGATCCGGCGGGCTACAGCAACTGTCTGGCCGAATTCGACGCCGCATTGCCCGAGATCATGGCCAGCGTGCCGGAGGGCGGGGCACTGATCATCACCAGTGACCACGGCAACGATCCCACCTGGCCCGGCACCGATCACACCCGCGAATACGGGCTGCTGCTGGTGCATAAGCCGGGGATGGCGGGCGGTGTTGATCTGGGAGAGCGTGCCACCTTCGCGGACATCGGCGCAACCACCGCAGAGGCGCTGGGCGCAGCGTGGACGGGGCCGGGTGAGAGCTTCTGGTCAGCGTTGCAGTAGCCGTCGGGCAGGCAGGAGAGGCCGAAGCCTTCAGTCTGACGCTGACGCTGGGTGGGCGCTACGCCGGAGAGCAGGCGTGGACGGTCAGCCCGGAGCGCGGCGCAGTGGTGGTGCGCGTGCAGACCGATTTTGGCGGCGTGTTGCCCGATCTACGGCGGGTGCAGACCAGCCGTCTCGATCCGCGCACGCTGACCAGTCTCAGCTACGCGGAGGGCGACGGACGGGGACGGGCGGCCTTCGAGACCACCTTTGACCGCCGCACAGGTCTGGTCACGCTGCGGCAGGGCAAGGAGGAGGCCAGCACGCCGCTGACCACCGACTACCACGATCCCGTGGGGCTGCTGCTGTGGCTGCGCGCCCGTGCGGCGGCGCAGGACGGCGGACCGGAACGCTCCTACGCGCACCTGACCGGCGGGCGCGTGCTGATCCAGCGCCTGCCCGACAGCCAGATCGGGGAGGCGGACGCCTACGGTTACTACCTGCGCCCCGGCAACGCCTACGTGTATGTGGAGCAGGGTGCCCCTCACCGTTTGCTCCGCCTGATCCAGCCCACCGATTTCGGCCTGATTGAGGCCAATGCCCAGGCCACTGCCGCCCGCCGCCCAGCCCCCAATGAAAAGCGGCGGCGGCGGGGACGCGACTGACCTCTGGCTCTGGCCCGGCTTCCTTGACCGTCCACCCCAGAGGCATCTGCTTTCAGACCCTCAGACCTTTTGACTTTAAGACCCTCCGCAGGAGTTTCCATGCAAGTTCTCGAAGGTTCCGATGCCCGCGCTTCCCTGACCCGCAGTTTCAATGAGATTCCCGTGCCGGACAGCGTTCTGGCCCGGATAGAGAAAACATTTGGTGAGGCGTTGACCCCGCAGCAGGTCGTCGAGCGCATCCTGGCCGACGTGCGTGAACGGGGCGACGACGCCCTGCGCGACTGGACCGAGCGGCTGGACGGCTCACGCCCCGAAGCGCTGGCGGTCAGCGCCGATGAGATCGCGGCAGCCACGGTAGAGCCTGAACTGCACGACGCCATCCGCCTTGCCATTGCCCGCGTGCGCGACTTTTACGGGCAGCAGCCCGCGCACGGCTTTCTGAACCACGGACCGGACGGAGCGCTGGGCCAACTGGTGCGCCCGCTGGGCCGGGTGGGCGTGTACGTGCCTGGTGGCCTCGCGCCGTTGATCAGCACGCTGATTCATACGGCAGTTCCGGCGCAGGTGGCCGGGGTGCCGGACATCGTGGTAACCACGCCACCGGGCAAAGATGGCAGGATCAATCCGGCCATTCTGGTGGCGGCGCGCGAACTGGGCATCCGCGAGGTTTACCGGGTGGGCGGCGCGCAGGCCATCGGGGCGCTGGCTTACGGCACCGCCAGCATCGGCGCGGTGGACAAGATCGCCGGGCCGGGCAACCTGTTCGTGGTGATTGCCAAACGGCTGGTCTACGGACAGACCGGAATCGAGAGCCTGCCGGGGCCTACCGAAACCCTCGTGCTGGCCGACGACAGCGCCGATGCCCGCCATGTGGCCGCCGATCTGCTGGCACAGGCCGAACACCTGGGCGCGGAGCCGGTGCTGGTCTCGAACAGCCGGGAACTGCTGATTAAGGTGCAGGCCGAGTTGAACGGCCAGCTAGAGGCCCTGCCCGAACCCAACCGCACCTGGGCGCGTGACAGCGTCGCCACGCGCATGAAAGTCGTGCTGGCCGCCACACTGGACGAGGGGCTGGAGCTGTCCAACCTGTACGCCCCCGAACACCTGTGCCTGCTGACCCGCGATCCCTGGAGCCTGCTGGGCAAAGTACAGCGCGCGGGCGGCGTGTTCATCGGCGAGTACAGCATGGAGGCGCTGGGCGATTATGTGGCTGGCCCCAGCCATGTGATGCCCACCGGCGGCACCGCCCGCTTTGCCAGCCCGGTCAACGTGCGCGACTTCCAGAACATCATCAGCGTGGTGGGCCTGAACGAGGCCACCCTGCGGCGCATCGGGCCAGCCGGGGCTGTTCTGGCACGCGCGGAAGGTCTGGAAGCACACGCGCGGGCCATCGAGAGTCGGCTGGATGACGGCACCCGGATTCAGGAACCGGACGGTTCAAAAATTCTGTGAGAAGGGCTGGGCTGGCTTTTCCAGCAGGGCACGGACATTGTTGAGCCGTTTGCCATTGGCGCGTCTGGAGCCAGAGGTACTGGTTAGATCAGCGCAGTGGGAATACGAGGTCATTGTCAGGGGTGACGAACGTGCAGCAGGGCCGCCGCTTCAGGTGTGGACCGCCCGGAAGCCGTACAGGGGGCCACAGCAGAACTCCAAGAGAGCAGGCCAGAGGCGCGGTTATCGCCTCTGACCTCCTCAGCTTATGGTGGTGGGTGGGGGGACTCGAACCCTCCGGGGGCCATCAGAAACCCACTCGCGCGCCCGTTGATAAGGGGTGGGCAGCCTTCCCCCGACCTGCCGGACCGCCTGGTCCGTGCAGAAGAAACCGTGAGATTTGAAGTTCCAACTGCCAGATCGATACCGAGAATGACACGATTTACAGTGGCTATTCTGTGTGGGGCGTAGAGAAAAACTTTAGACACGGTTCAGATTGTCCGATTTCACACGTCCAGCACGCGGTAGCCGTAAGCGTTGATGACCCGCGCCCCAGAAACCGGATCCAGATATTCCAGCTTGCGACCCTCGTACTCGTGGATGTGGCCGTGGACCAGCAGGGCGGGACGGCGGCGTTCCATGAAACGGTTCAGTTCCGGGCAGCCCCGGTGGGCGTAGTCGCTTCCGGCGTGTGGCCCGGTGGGCGGGGCGTGCGTGAGCAGGATATCCACGCCGCCGCGTGCGCGCCACGCCAGTTTGGCCAGTCCCCAGCGGGCTTCATAGGCGCTGTACTGCCCGCCTCCCTTCTCGCGGTAACGGGGTGCGCCGCCCCAGCCAGCAATCTTAAACCCGGCTTCTTCCACCACGCGCCCATGCGCCGCGATCACGCCGCGTGCGGGAATCCGTCCATCGCCCTCGTTGACGTATTCGTTCTCGTGGTTGCCGTGGACATAGATGATCGGCACCGTCAACTTGGTGGCCAGGAATTCCAGATAGTAACCGGGAATGTCCCCGGCGGCCAGAACTGCGTCTACCTCCGGCAGGCCCTGCGGAAAGCCCGCGCGGTACACGAAGGGATGCACATAATCCGCCAGCACCATGATTCTCTTGCCCAGCATACGAGGCTGAACGGCGGAAGAGGACTCGGGGATGGTCTGGGTCATGGGGCTGCCGGGGCGAAAGATTCAGGATACCGTGCCCGCGTGCCCCTTCTCTTCACGCCGCGTTTACGGCTGCTGCCCCTGACCCGTGCCATGATCGTCGCCCGGCTGGAAGGCGAGGATTTCTGGCTGCCCTGCGACACGCCAGACGGCCCGCTGGACATCTTCTTCCCCGCCGCGTGGCCCGGTGACCCGCTGGGAGCCTTTCCCTTTTATCTGACCCAGACGGACCGGGCAGGCGAGATCCCAGGGAACTTCGTGGCTGTCACGCGCGCCGACTCCTGGGCCATCGGCCAGTTGGGCAGCAAGGGCAGGCCGAACGCGGCGGGCGAGCTGGAAATCGGATACGGCCTGAACCCGGAAGCGTGGGGACAGGGGCTGGCCACCGAGGCCGTCGGCGCACTCGTGGCCCATCTGCACGCCCGCCCAGACGTGCAGACCGTCACCGCCCAGACCGCCCTCCACAACCGCGCCAGCGAACGTGTGCTGGAGAAACTGGGCTTCGGGCGAACGGGCAGGGGCTGGGATAAAGAGGATGGTGAATTGACGGTGTGGGCGCACCGGGGTTAAGTGCGCCATTCGCCGCCGAGTTTGAGCCACCCAGTAGTATGAATATTCATCTGAATATCCGTTAAGTCCGTGCCACGCCATTTCCGTAAAAATAATGTTGCAGCCGCAAGGCATAAGCCCGTTCGTCCCGTAAGCTGCGTGCATGAACGTTTCACTTCTGGGGATTCCGATGGATCTGGGCGCAGGGCGGCGCGGTGTGGATATGGGACCGTCGGCGCTGCGCAACGCACATCTGGCCACGCGCCTGCGTGAGCTGGGGCACACGGTCGATGATCTGGGCGACATCGCCGTGGCCCTGCCCGAGACGCTGGACAAGCACCTGGAGGCCGGACTGGTCTTTCTGGACCCGATCATCAACGCCTGCCGCGACGCTGCCGGACGTGTGGCCGCGCTGCCGGACGGCACCTTTCCGCTGACACTGGGCGGCGATCACAGCGTCAGCATGGGCACCGTGACGGGCAACGCGCTGCGCGGCCATCCAAAAGGAGTCCGCAGCGGCCTGATCTGGGTGGACGCCCACACCGACTACAACACGCCGCAGAGCAGCCCCAGCGGCAATATCCACGGGATGCCGGTGGCCCACCTGACTGGGCTGGGCGACCCCAATCTAACCGGGCTGGGGGGCGGCTGGCACATGCGCCCCGAGGACATCGTGATGATCGGCATCCGCAGCGTGGACGCCCGCGAGCGCGCCCTGATGCAGGAGGCGGGCATCCTGGCCTACACCATGAAGGAAGTGGACCAGCGCGGCATCACCCGGATCATGGACGAAACCCTGGAACGCCTGGGTGGCCTGGAGCGGCTGCACGTCTCGTTTGACGCCGACGCTCTGGACCCGTCCATCTGCCCCGGCGTCGGCACCCCCGTTCCCGGCGGCCTGACCTACCGCGAGGGCCACCTGCTGATGGAACTGCTCTCCGAATCCGGGCGCGTGACCAGCATGGATATCGTGGAGGTCAACCCCATCCTGGACACCCGCAACCAGACGGCGGAGGTCATGGTGGGCATGGCGGCCAGCCTGCTGGGCCAGCGCATCATGTAAAGCTGTCCAACCCCAGTACAGAACTGCTGAGACGCCCCGCATCAATTGGTATGCGGGGCGTTTCGGCAGTTCCAGATGCTAAATCTGTTCGCTCTCAGCTTCCTCGGAATCGTCCAGCTCTGGATCGTCCAGGCCCTCGCCTGCTGTGGCCTGGGGCCGGGCAAAGCGCAGGTAATCGGACCAGGGGGGCGTGTGGCCCAACTGACGCACCATCAGCGCGATCTGGGCGGTGTGGCGAACCTCATGGGTCATGACATTCCACATCAACTGGTCCAGGGTCACCATGTCGCTGGCGGGGTCGTCCTGAATCAGTTTGATGCTGCGGTCCAGATCAGGCTCCGAATCCAGGAATGCCTGCGTCTGCTGGCTGACCGTGCGCCCGTAGTCGATGATCCAGGACAGCTCATACTGCTCGGCCTGCGGCTTGACCCAGTCGTGCTTGAACCGTCCGTCGCTCTGAAGGTTCTCGCCGCGCGCGACGAAGTGGACCCAGTGGTCCTCGACATCCGTGGTGTGCAGTAGCAGATCCTTGATGCTGTGAAAGCGGTCCCCGGACTCGATCAGGTCGCGGTCCAGGTCGGAGGCAGGCAGCGCACGCAGATAATTCCAGAGTTGCTCGCGCGCGGCAGACAGGTAGGTGTAATACTCGCGAACGTTCATGAATAACTCCCAGCATACTCTGTAGAGACACTTGACATCGCCCCTGTCTGAACCGCCCCACCTTGTGGGACTGAATCCAGCAGAGGAGCCAGCACCCGCCCGACATCCGCCACGGTCACCACCTGCGTCAGCTCGGCGTGCAGTTCGGGGTAATCCGGCAGATATTTAGGCAGCACCTTGCGAAGTGGGCGCAGGGTCAGGCGGCCCGTGTCGTCGTTGTAGAACTGCGTCTGAAGTTGGGCGTGGCGCAGCGCGGTCCAGGCGCGGGCCTGGGCGCTGGGCCGGGGGTCTGCCTCCAGATTACCCCCGGCCAGCGCGCGGAAGATCCAGGGATTGCCCACCGAGCCGCGCCCGATCATCACGGCGGCCACTCCACTGGCCTGCTGGCGCTGCCGGGCTGTTTCCACGTCCAGGATATCGCCGCTGCCCACCACCGGCACGTCCACACTGGCCGCCACGCGGGCAATCGCGTCCCAGTCGGCCTCGCCAGTGTAGCGCTGGCGGCTGGTGCGGCCATGCACCGTGATCAGCGACGCCCCTGCCGCCGCCAGCCCCTGCGCCACTTCCACGCTACGGTCCGTGTCCCAGCCCAGGCGAATCTTGGCGCTCACATCCAGCGCGGTGGCCGCGCGCATGGCCTCAATCAGCGTGAAGGCCACCTCCGGCGTCTGGAGCAGGCACGCGCCGCCCTTGCCCCGGATCTTGGGGACCGGGCAGCCCATATTCAGGTCGATGGCCGCCGGGACGAACCACGCCTCCGCACGGGCCACCGCAGCAGCAAGCAATTCGGGTTCCGCGCCAAAGAGTTGGACCACCCGCCCCTGCTCCCCGGCGTAGGGACGGCCCAGATTCAGTTTCTCGGTGTCGCCGCCCAGCACCAGTCCGCGCGCGCTGATCATCTCGCTGACGGTCCACAGCGCGCCCTGCTCGGCGGCCAGTTGGCGCATGGGCGCGTCGCTGTAGCCCGCCATCGGGGCCAGCACCGCGCCGGGGCCGGACAGCCGGACCGCGTAGAACCCCGGCGCGGGCGGTCCATCAGAAAAAGGAGAGGCGTCGGCGTTCATCCGTTCAGGGTAGCGTACCCCCCCCTCCCCCGACGTGAATCCCAGCTCAAGCGGCCAGCAACGCGCCATTCATACCTCTGTCAGAGCGGCGGGTGTATGCTTTTCCTCAGTCCAGTCCCTTCCTCTCCCCCTTCATTCCTGCCGCACTGGACAGGAGGCTCCGCCTTGAATTCCACTCCGCTGGCGCTGCATCACGCGCCGCTGCTGCATATGCTCTACACCGCCGCTCCAGGTTATTTCGCCCTGCTGGGCAGCCGCATCCCGTCACTGAGCGAGACCGAACGGGACGTGGAAATCGCCCTGCTCGACCCCCGCCGCCGCCTGGAGCTGCTGCATGACGCGCAGGGCGAGCTGGTGGGCAGCCTCGACTACAAACTCGATTACCCGCAACCCGGCGACCTGACCATCAATCTGCTGCTGATCCGCGAGGACCGCCAGTCCCAGCGTCTGGGCGAACAGGCCGTCCGCGATCTGGAGGAGCGCCTGCCCCACCGCATCGGGCGCGTGCTGGCCAGCGTGCTGGGCGACAATCCGCGCGGCGCACGCTTCTGGGAGCGCCTGGGTTTCGAATTTACGGTGGACGCCCGCCCGGTGATGACCTGGTATGCCAAACCGCTACACGCCCGCCTGCACGACACGGACCCCAGTCTGAGGGTGGCGAGCGACTGACGCCCCACCTGCCCGGAAGAATGAAACAAGAACATTAAGAAACAGGGACACTAAAAAGCCCCCTCCGTGTGGGAGAGGGCCGGGCCGGGGACGCGCTAGATATCCTCGCTGCCGCTGTCCATGCGGACCACCTTAGGCGTGAACTGGGCCACCACGTCCACCAGATCGCTCTGGCGGGCGATCACGTCCTCGATGCGCTTGTACGCCTGCGGGGCCTCGTCGATACCGCCGCCCATCAAGGTGACGCCGCGCTCCTTGAGGTAGGCCGTCACTTCCTTTTTTACTAGCTTGCCGATGGCGGCCTTGCGCCCGAGCTGGCGGCCCGCGCCGTGGCTGGCGCTGGCCAGGGCGTCCGCGTGGCCCCGTCCGCGCACCACGAAGCCGGGATCGGCCATGCTGCCAGGAATCAGACCCAGTTGCCCGGCAGCGGCGGGCGTCGCGCCCTTGCGGTGGACGATCAGTTCCTGGCCGCCAACCTGCTGCTTCCAGGCCAGGTTGTGGCTGTTGTGGACAGACGCCAGCACGTCCACGCCCAGCGCACGGGCCAGCCGGGCATGGATCAGTTCGTGGTTGGCCAGCGCGTAACGTCCCGCCAGATTCATGGCCTGCCAGTACGCCTGCCCTTCCTCGCTGTCCAGAGATAGCCACGCCAGTTTTTTGGCGGCGGGGTCAATGTTGGGGTGCAGCCGCTCGGCCAGATTGGTGAAGTGCCCGGCCACCTGCGCCCCGAACCCGCGCGAGCCGCTATGGGACAGCAGGGCCAGATACTCTCCGGCCTCCAGCCCCAGGTCAGCAGCGCCCAGCGTCAGCGTGCCAAATTCCGCGAAGTGGTTGCCGCTGCCCGAACTGCCAATCTGCGCCGCCGCCTTCTCGAACAGGTGGCCCAGCAGGGGCTGATCAGCCCAGGTGGACTCATGCAGCACCTCATGGTCACCGCGTTCACGCTTCTCGAAGGCCACGCCTGCACCGAAGCGGGTGTGTTTCATCAGCAACGTTTTGGCTTCTTCCAGCTTGAGGGCATCGGGCTGGATTGGGAAAACGCTCAGGCGCATCGAACACCCAATATCTACACCAACACCATACGGAATCACCGCGTTCTCCGTCGCCAGCACGCCGCCAATGGGCAGGCCGTAGCCCACATGAGCGTCAGGCATCAGTGCCCCGACGCGGGTGATCGGCAGGCGCATCGCCACGTCCATCTGCGCGCGTGCGCCCGGCTCGATCAGGTCCGCGCCCCACACGGCGTAGGGCAGCGGCGCAGGCCGCAGGGCCGCACCCTTCCTACTCTCGTTCACGGCATTCTGCGCGCCTAATTCCGCCGCCAGTTCCGCATAGATGCCGCCCGCCAGATACGCGGCAGGGTCCGCCTGAACGGACTTCAGCTCGTACAAGATTGCGCCGCGCTCCACGCCCACGCCCTCGCGTGCGTTGGCAGCGGCCAGGGCCAGCCCAATGGCCTTTCTCTCAAATCCCAGTTTGGTGATGTGCTTTCCGTTCATGGTCCTTCCCTTTGTGTCAGAGGCTCTTGCGCCTCCCGAGGTGTGCTTGATCGGGGTCAGTGGGACCGCGCCGATCTATGTCCTGATCCGAATTTCGGTCTGCTGGCATGTCCACCTCTCCCTTTGCTCCCCTCACTGTGCCGCATAGCCGGACGCGGCGGCATCCGCACAATGGCGGGGCAATGGGCGGGACAGTGGCTTAGCGTGACCCATCACAGACGCGTCACCCCACACTCCTATACTCGGTTTCATGAAGCACTTTGCCCTCCTTTCCCTGGCGCTGTTGCTGGGAACTGACGTTCAGAACGCCGCCGCCCAGACCTCATCCACGCAGACGCCCGCCCGAACCGTCAACATCGGCCTGGGCTACAACCCGGACGTACAGTTCACGCCATTTTACGTAGCCGACAAACTGGGCTATTTCACCGCCGAGGGGCTGAAGGTCAACTACCAGCACGGCTATGTGAATCAACTGTTGCCCCTGCTTCTTCAGGGCAAACTGGATTTCGTGGTGGGCGATCCCGAGGACGCCATTTTCGCTAAAAATCAGGGCGCGGACGTCAGATACATCATGACCATGTACCAGAAGAACCCGGTGACGGTGTTCAGCCTGACGCCGCTGGACGGCATGGCCAGTCTGAAAGGCAAGACGGTGGGCATCCCCGGTCCCTACGGCAGCAGCTACCACGCCATTCAGGCCCTGCTGGACAGCGCTAAACTGACTGAGGGCAAGGATATCAAACTCGCCACCATCGGCTTCACGCAGCAGGACGCGGTGCGGGCCGGGCGGGTGGACGCCGCCGTGGGGTACATCAACAACGACGTGGTGCTGCTGGGCCAGTCGCTGGGCAAGAAGGTCTATACCCTCGACATTTCTGCCGCGTACCCGATGGTGGGCGTGGGCCTGATCGCCTCCGGTAAGTCGCTGACGGGTGATCTGGCCGCGAAAGTGGTGCGCGCCAGCCAGCGCGGCCTGAAATTCACGGTGGCGGACCCGGCCCGCGCCTTCAAGCTGGCCCAGCCGGTGTTCGGCAAGGCCGGAACGCTGGAGATCCTCAAGGCCAGCACGCCGCTGATGACCAGCGCCTACACACAGGCCAGCGGCATCGGCGCAAGCAGCCCAGACGCCTGGACCAAGGCGGTGGCCGCACTGGTCAAGCAGGGCAAACTGCCTGCCGGGGCGAAGGCGACGGACTATTACAGCAACGGGTTTATCAGCAAGACGCTGAAGTAGGGCGGCACTACGGAAAGAGGCCGGAATGCATATCGCTTCCGGCCTCTGTGCGTAGAGACCCCTCATACGGACTCCGATTAAAGGGTGTTGAAAACACCTGTAATTCGAGCGGAGCGAGAAGGAGAAAAACGGGTTCCGGGCGTGGAGTGTAGAGATCGGAGCTTTCCCGATCTCTACACGAAACAAACGGAATCCGTATCACCTGCTGCTTCGCAGCACCCTCTCCCCGTGGTAAAGGGTCAAAAGATCGTAACTACTCAGCGCGAGAAGTCGGGCATGAGGATGTCACCGCGAAATACACTCACGAGGCCCTGCCAGACATGTATGCCCTGCTTGCGAA
>NZ_JNIV01000032.1 GCF_000701405.1 Deinococcus marmoris DSM 12784 | reverse complement strand
TGCCCTGATCAAAATCGTGTCGCAGGTGGACAGCAAGCTGCTGTTGTTCGTCTGGACTCAGCACCGTGGGTGCGCCCTGGTTGTGCGCCCGGCCATCCCCTAAACCGTCCAGCCCCAGGGTGTGATACCGCTGCAAAATGTGACGCGCCCCAGAGACGGAGTATTTGGTCAGTTCCAAAAGCTCAGTTTCTGTTCTGCCTTCCGCAAGGAAGGCAAAGAACTGCGCTCTGCGCCGCTCCACAGCGCAGGTACTGGCCCGATAAATGGCCCAGAAATCGTCAGCGGAGTGCTGGAGTTGGATGGAAGAGAAGAATTTTTTGATCTGGACAGTCTACAAGATTTAATCGGAGTCCGTATAAAGCGGCACCTTTCCTCAAGGCTGGCTTAAGACGGAGCAAGGCCACGGCCGACAGGGTGAGGCGGGCAGCCACAAACAGGCCCCCTTGCAAGAGGGGGCCTGTTGATGTCGTCTGGCTCAGTTGGCTGTGGCCCTGGGATCCAGCCTGTTACGGAGACGCATCAGCAGTTCCTCGCCGCGCTCGTAGCCGGGGCGCACGAAGACCATGGCCATGTTGCTCCAGTCCTGCACGGCCGCAACCTCCTGGCCACCTTCGTTCAGCTTCAGGTGTGGATATGCGCCGTACTCCACGAAGCACTCGAATTCGGTGGCCACCTCCTCCAGGGTGAGGGTGCTCTGTTCGGTCCAGCGCACCAGAAACGGCAACAGGAACGCGGGCTTGCCGCATGAGCCGCCCAGGCCTACCAGGGGCAGGCCGGCGGCGGTGGGCACCTCGTCGCGCAGTTGGGCACGGACCAGAAAAGCCTGGCGGTCACGCACGAGGGCGGGGCCAGTCTTCAGGGAAGCAACGTAGGGGCCAACAGTGAGCCTGGTCATGGGTGTTCTCCTCAGGGGAGCGCGGAAAGTCAGGAACTTTCCGCGCAGATGGGCTTCAGGCGTGCGCAGGCAGGGAAGGTGGGGCAGCGACGGTGACCGCGTCCGGACTCACGGGGGGGCGGAAGCCGCGCAGCCTCAGCGCGTTGGAGAGGACGAAGACGCTGGAAAAGCCCATCGCCGCCGCCGCGAGCACCGGGCTGAGCAGGAGGCCGAAAGCCGGGTAGAGCACGCCCGCCGCGACGGGAATCAGGACGATGTTGTAAGCGAACGCCCAGAACAGGTTGAGCTTGATGTTGCGCAGGGTAGCCCGCGACAGGGCAAAGGCGTTGGGCACGCCGCGCAGGTCGCCCGACATCAGGATCACGTCGGCGGTTTCCACCGCCACATCGGTGCCGGTGCCAATCGCCAGACCGACGTCCGCCTGGGCCAGGGCCGGGGCGTCATTGATGCCGTCGCCCACAAAAGCCACTTTCTGTCCTTTCGCCTGGAGTTCCTTGACCGCGTCACTCTTGCCGCTGGGCAGGACTTCGGCCAGGACCTCGTCAATCCCCAACTGCCGGGCGATCGCATTCGCGGTGCGCTTGTTGTCCCCGGTGATCATCGCCACCTTCAGGCCCATGCGGTGCAGGGCATTGACCGCCTCCAGACTGCCGGCCTTAATCGGGTCGGCGACGGCGATGATGGCCGCGAGCTGACCGTCGATGGCGGCGTACAGCGGGCTCTTGCCCTCGTCACCGAGCTGCTGCGCCTGCTGCGCGAAGACGCTCACGTCCAGCCCCAGCCGGGTCATGTACCGGTCGGCACCCACCTGCACCAGGTGCCCGTCCACAGTCGCTTCCAGGCCATAGCCGGGCACGGCTTCAAAGGCCCCCGGCTTCAGGATGGTGATGCCCTCGCGTTTCGCGGCGTCCACGATGGCCCGGGCGATGGGGTGCTCGCTCTGGTCCTCGGCAGCAGCGACCAGCCTCAGGACGCCCTCGCGGTCAAAGCCCTGGGCTGTGACCAGATCGGTCAGTTCAGGCCGCCCCCTGGTCAGCGTGCCGGTCTTGTCCATGGCCACCACCTGCACGTCCTGAAGACCCTCCAGCGCGCCCCCGCCCTTGAACAGCACGCCCAGTTCGGCCGCCTTACCGGTGCCTACCATGATGCTGGTGGGGGTCGCCAGACCCATCGCGCAGGGGCAGGCGATGATCAGCACGGCCACCGTCGTGATCAGCGCGAAGGAGAGGGCCGTCTGCCCCCCGAGGAGCAGCCACAGCACAAAGGTCAGCGCGGCGATGCCCAGCACGACCGGGACGAAGACGGCGACAACCCTGTCGGCGAGACCCTGGATGGGCGGCTTGCTGCCCTGGGCCGTCTCGACGAGCTTGATGATCTGCGCGAGGGCCGTGTCCGCGCCGATGCGGGTGGCACGGAAGGTCAGGGCGCCGTTCTGGTTGATGGTGCCCCCCACGACGCCCGCGCCTACCTGCTTGCTCACCGGGACGGGTTCGCCCGTGATCATGCTCTCGTCCACGAAGGAGTTGCCGCTGACGACTTCGCCGTCGACCGGGATCTTCTCGCCAGGCCGGACGGAGATCAGGTCACCCACCAGCACTTCATCGGTGGGCAGGTCGAGTTCCTGCCCGCCCCGCACCACACGGGCCGTCCTGGCCTGCAGGGAGAGGAGCTTTTTCATGGCCTCGCTGGAACGGCCCTTGGCGATGGCCTCGAAGTACTTGCCCAGCAGGATCAGGGTGATGACCACGCCCGAAGCCTCGTAGTACACGTGGGCGGTGCCTTCCGGGAAGATGCCGGGCGCGACCGTGGCAACCAGCGAGTACAGGAACGCGGCCGAGGTGCCGATCATCACCAGGGCGTTCATGTCCGGGGATTTCATCTTCAGGCTTTTCCAACCCAAGCGGTAGAAGCGCCGCCCCGGCCCGAACTGGATCGGCACGGCGAGCGCCAGCATCACCCAGTTCAGGGTGCCCATCACGCCGTGCCCAAAGGAGTTCATCAGCCAGTCGTTCACGGCGGGAACAAGCATCGGCACCATGGCGATCAACATCAGGGGAAGGGCAAACGCCGCGCTGAACATCACCTGCCCGCGCAGGTGGGTGACTTCCCGCGCCCGCGCTTCGCGTTCCTGGTCCTCGCGGCTGAGGCCAGCTTGCTCCTCCAGGACCTCGTATCCGGATGCCCGAATGGCCGCCTTGAGTTGCCCGGGGCTCACGCTGGAGGGGAGGTACTGCACGGTGGCCCGCTCGGTGGCCAGATTGACGCTGGCAGCCAGCACGCCGTCCACCTTCTTCAGGGCACGTTCGACCCGGCCCACGCAACTCGCGCAGGTCATGCCCTGCACGCCCAGCTCAGTGTGGCTGACGATGGGTTCGTAGCCCACGTCCTTCACTTTGTCCAGCAAAGCCTGGGGCGTGGTGAGGGCCGGGTCGTAGGTGACCGTGGCGCGCTCTGTGGCCAGATTGACGTTGGCACCCTCGACCCCCTCCACCTTCTTCAGCCCGCGCTCCACTCTCCCGACGCAGCTCGCGCAGGTCATGCCCTGCACGCCCATCTCGATGGTCTTCGTCATTTCTCTGTTCCTCCGATCCCCCCAGGGAGGATATGAATGCTGCAATCATAGACCCTGGGATGGGGGATTGGCAAGAGGGCTCGGAAGAACTTTCCTGCCAGACGGTAGATTTCTAAGACAGTGTTGACACCCAGGGGGGGAGGGTGTAGCCTGAATTCAGGAGGAAGACCATGACCAAGATTGAACTGGACATCACCGGCATGACCTGCGGGCACTGCCAGACAGGCGTGACCAAGGCCCTTGAGAACGTCCCCGGGGTCACCGGGGCACAGGTGGACCTGAGCACCGGCAAGGCTGTGGTGCAGGGCGACGCTGAACCGCAACAGCTCATCGCGGCCGTCACCGAGGAAGGCTACGGCGCCCAGGTGGCGAACCCATAATGGCAGGGGAGACGACCGCTGCTCGGCTGCTGGACGTGACCCCCCCGGAGGGGGAACACGGCCATACGGGCCACACCCTCTGCATGCCAGAGGACAGCCGCAAGCGCGCCGCGCGTCGTCTCGCCATCGCCCGCGGTCACCTCGAGAGCATCCGCCGCTCTCTGGAAGACCCGGACGTGTACTGCGTGGACGTCCTGCGGCAGATCAAGGCGGTGCAGGGCGCACTGGACGGCGCGGCAGGCGTGATCCTGCGCGGCCACCTTGAAGCGCACGTGGCGACTGCCGCGACTCGGGGTGACGAGAAGGAAATCGTCGACGAGTTGATGGAAGTCTTTAAGTACGCCTGAGGTACGCGCTGAGCCTGCCTTCCCGGGGCGGACGCAGGTCCGCCCCTTCTTGTTGTGAGGTTCTCCATGCCAAACGTCGTCCTGTACGCGACGCCCACCTGCCCCGACTGCCATGCCCTGCGCCTGTGGTTCGCCCGGCACGGGGTTCGCTATGAAGAGCGTGACCTGACGGATCCTGCCGTGGCGGACGAGGCAAAGGCGCGGTACGGCGTGCGCGTCGCGCCCATGACCGTGATCGGCGAGCAGTTCTTTTACGGCACCTTCGACCAGCAGCGCCCAAAGCTCGAAGCGCTTCTGGCCTGACCCTTTACAGGAGCTGAACAGCCCCAACCTACGCTGAACGGATGGGCAGGAGAGACGCATGACGATGCACGATCACAGCGGGCACCAGGGCCATCAGCCTGCACCGGCCGCCGTCCTTGAAGTGGCGTTCAAGAACTGCCATGACGCTTCGGAGTTCGCCGATCTGGAACGGAGCCTCGCGCGGGTCCCTGGCGTGACCTCCGTCCACATCGACCGCACACGCGCGGTGGCGCACCTGGGGTATGACCCGGGAAGGGCCACAGATGCTGGGCTTCGGCGGCACCTGCGTGAGGCCGGCTACAACTGCGCCTGCCAGGACTGCCTGCCGTCCTCGGCTCAGTCCGGTCACCCGAGGGTCGGCCAGAGGCACAGGACGCCCGACAGCAGCGCAATGGTGCATGATCACGCCGCAGCGGACCACCCGGGGGCGGCCGGTGAGCAGGATCCGCAGGCTGCGGCCCGTCACGGCCCCCACGACGGTAGGACCGATGCCGGACATGACGCGCACGCCGGGATGGACCACGACGAACACGCGGGGCACGGCGCGGAGATGGTCAACGACATGCTGCGCCGCTTCGTGGTGTCGCTGATCCTCACCGTCCCGATCGTGCTGTACTCCCCGATTGGCGAGCTGCTGGGCTTCATGGCGCCGCCGCCCTTTGGCCTGTCGATGGCCTGGTTTGGGCTGATCCTCGCCACGCCGGTCGTGTGGTGGGGGGGCTGGCCGTTCATTTCTGCCGCCTGGCGTGCCCTCAAGCGGCGCGAGGCGAACATGATGACCCTGATCGCCACGGGCATCCTGGTCTCGTACGTCTACTCGGTGTGGGCCACCCTCTTCCTGCGGACGGATGAGGTGTTCTTCGAGGCTGCCGCGATGCTCACGACCTTCTCGCTGGCCGGGCACTGGCTGGAGATGCGCTCGCGCTTCGCCACGGGGCGGGCGGTGGAGGCCCTGTTGAAGCTGGCGCCAGGCACCGCCCGCGTGGTGCGGGGCGGGCAGGAAACCGAGGTGCCGCTGGAGCACGTTGTCGTGGGCGATGAGATCGTGGTGCGCCCCGGCGACCGGGTGCCGGTGGACGGCGAGGTGGTTTCCGGCGACTCCTACGTGGACGAGAGCATGATCACGGGCGAGCCCATCCCCGTTCAGAAGACGGCGGGCGAGCCGGTGACGGGCGGCACCGTCAACCAGAATGGAGCCTTCACCTTCCGGGCGACGGCGGTGGGGGCAGACACCGCCCTCTCGCGCATCGTCCAGATGGTGCAGAACGCCCAGGCGAGCAAGGCTCCGGCGCAGCGCTTGGCCGACACCGCCGGGAAGTACCTGGTGTTCGTGGCCCTGGGCAGCGGGTTGATCGCCTTTCTGGTCTGGACTCTCCTGGGAGCGGGCGCCGTGTTCGCCCTCACGGCCGCTGTCTCCACCATCGTGATCGCCTGCCCGGACGCGCTGGCGCTCGCCACGCCGACCGCCATCACCGTGGGCGTCGGCAAGGGGGCGCGGGAAGGCGTGCTGTTCAAGAACGCCACCGCGCTGGAGGGGACGGCCGGGGTGGACACCGTGATCTTCGACAAGACCGGGACGCTGACGGAGGGCAGACCCGCCCTGACCGACCTGGTGCCCACAGCCGGCGTGAATGAACGTGACCTTCTGCACCTGGCGGCTTCTGCCGATCAGCCCTCGCAGCACCCGCTGGCTGAGGCCATCGTCAAGGGGGCTGAGGCCCGGGGCATGACCGTCCGGCGTCCTGAAGCCTTTGACAGCGTCCCCGGCCACGGCGTGGTGGCGACCGTCCAGGGCCAGCGGGTGCTGATCGGCAACCGCAAGCTGATGGACCGGGAGGGAGTAGAGGTCGGCTCCCTGTCGGGTGAGATGGACCGGCTTGCGGCGGACGGCAAGACGGCCATGTACGTGGCCGCAGACGGGCAACTGCTGGGCGTGGTGGCGGTGGCCGACCAGATACGGGCGTCGGCGAGCGTGGCGGTCACGGAGCTGCGTCGCCTGGGCGTGCAGACGGTGATGCTCACCGGGGACAACCGCCGCACGGCGGACGCGGTGGCCCGGCAACTGGGGATCGACACGGTGATCGCGGACGTGCTGCCGGGAGAGAAGGCCGCCAAGGTTCAGGAATTACAGGGCCAGGGCCGCAAGGTCGCGATGGTGGGCGATGGGGTCAACGACGCGCCTGCCCTGGCTCAGGCCGAGATAGGCATGGCCATCGGGGCCGGAACCGATGTGGCCGTCGAGACTGCGGACGTGGTCCTGGTCAAGAGTGATCCGGCGAGCGTGGCGGTCGGCATCGCCCTGGCCCGGCACGTCCGGGGCAAGATCAAGCAGAACCTCTTCTGGGCTGCCATTTACAACCTGCTGGCGATCCCTTTCGCGGCGGGCGTGCTGTACCCGGGCTACGGCATCCTGCTGCGCCCGGAGTGGGCCGCGCTGCTGATGAGCGCCAGCACCGTGATCGTCACGCTCAACGCCCTATCGCTGAACCGACTGCGGTTTGACCGCCCCGCAGTGACGGCGACCTGAGCGCTGCAAAAGAAGTGCCCCACCGCAGATGGTGAGGCCTCGGCACGCTTCAGTGCTGCCCTGCCACTGGAGGCGCGTAAGCAGAGAGTCGCGCACGTCGCTCAGCTCAGCCTGTTCCAGGCAGGGCAGCGCCAGCGGGTGGGCAGGTGCCCAGTAGGCCACGGCCACCGCCATCCGTGGTGACGGAGAGCCGGCCGCCGCGCTGTGCGACCTGCTGGACAACGGTTCCCGTGCCGCTCTGGACAGCGCCTGCGAAGGCCAGGCCTTCGCCTAGCAAACTGTGGGGCCTACGGTCGACCTGCCGGCCCGCCTGCAGCGCGCGGCCGCCCCATTGCTTTCAGACCGGCGGCATGTCGCGTTCCGCTGCTGGACGGGGCAGGGTCAGCACGAAGGCCAGGCCCCCTTCCGGTGGACTGGACACCCTGACCCAGCCGCCATGCCGCGCGATCACCCGCCGCACATTCGACATCCCCAGCCGCCCCAGGGCGGTCCGGCGCACCACCGTGCGGTCCAGCACCTCGAACAGCCGATCCTGGGCGTCCTCGGGGACCCCCTCCCCGTTGTTCCAGATGGTCACCACCACATGCCCGTCCGGCATCTGCGCGCTGACGCCGATACACGGCTCCGGATGGTTCCAGGTGTTCTCTAAAGCGAAAGCCAGCAGCTCCAGGAACGCCTGGTACAGCAGCAGCGCGTCGCCGCGCACGTCGCACAGCTCCACGGTCTCCCAGCTCACCGCCCGCCCCCGGGTCAGCGGTTCCAGGTCATGGCGGACCTGGGTCAGCAGGCGGCCCAGGCTGACGGTCTCCAGGTGCAGGGGTTGCTGGTCCACCCGGGCCAGCGTCCGCAGCTCTTCGGTGCGCTCGGCCAGCATCTCGGCTTCCAGACGCGCGAAAGTGAACAGGCGGCGGACACGCTCGGGGGTGCCCTCGCCCAGATCGGCTTCAGCCAGTTTCAGGAAGCCGTGAATGCGCTCCAGCGGATCGCCCAGGTTCTCGGCCAGCGCGCGGGTGAAGCCGTGCAGCTCCAGGTTGCGCTCCTCGAGTTGCTGGGTGCGCTTGGCCAGCACGGCCTGGGCCGCCTGCTGCGCGTCCAGGATCACGGCGCGGTCCAGCGCCTGGCCGCCCAGCCCGGCCACCGAGAGCAGGAAGGCTTGCTCGTCCTCGTCTCCAGGCGTGTGGAACGGCCCGAAGACCAGCACGGCGACGCCGGGAGCCTGCTGGCGTCCGGGCAGGGGCAGCACCGTCTCGGGGGTGCCGAACGAGGCCACGCCGGACCAGGCGGCCTGACCCCAGGGGGTCTCCGTGTCCAGCGAGGCCCCGGACACCAGGGCCAGGGGCTGAACTTCTGGGGACGGAGGCTCTGAAGGCAGGGGGGCAGCTTGAGCGGGAGTGGGCGCTGAATCGGCAGGCGCGGAGGACCACACCTGATCCACCACCCGGTCCTTCCAGTTCAGCGTCGCGATGACGCCGTGGGGACGGCCGTCGAGCGTCGTCAGGGTGCGGAGCAGGGCTTCTGCGGTCTGTCCCACAGATTGCAAGGGGGCGAGGTCCAGGGCCAGTTGCTGGAGGGTGTGGGCGCGTGTTCGGGCCAGCGCTACGGTGTCGATGGGCGTCGGCTTGAAACGACGCCAGAGAGAGTCAACGCGGTCATCTTCCCATCCTAGTCCTTCCGGCGAGTTGGCGGAGAGGTGCGGGTCCGGTGAGCGAGTCAAGGCGCATCCCCGGTGGCATTTTCGGCTGTCACAGATAGAAAGCGTCGCCTGCCAGGGACACTGTCTCATCCTTTGTGAGAAGCGGACAGGCGTCAAGAGACCAATACGACTACACTGGAGGTTAGGAAAGATCAGATCCGCGTCCCCGTTCCTTGGCGCACCCAAAGGAACGCATGAGCGATCTCCTGGCTTTTCAGTTCCACCAGGCGGCGCTCGACGCCGTTGCTTCTTCCCTGGCCGTCCTGGATCATGACGGCCTGATCGTGGAAGTCAATCTGGCCTGGCTCCAATTTGGGCACGACAATGGTCTGTTGCCCGCTCACTCTTCCGTGGGCCGCAACTACTTCGATGCTTGTGAAGCGGCCGTCTCGGCGGATGGCCAGGCCGCCGTCCAGGGAATCCGTCAGGTGATGGCTGGCGAAGTCCCCCAGTATTTTCAAATGTATCCCTGTCACTCTCCGCTTGAACAACGCTGGTTTCAACTGCGCGTCACGCCTTTTGTCGATGCGCCTTTCGTGATGGTGATCCATGAAAACGTGACCGCTCTGCATAAGTCACAGCAACAGACGCTCAAAGACGCCCAGCTGATCGGTGACATTCTGGAGAGCGTTCAGGAAGCCTGTCTGTCTGTCGACAATGACTGGCGTCTGCTGTACTTGAATTCGCGGATGGCCGATTTCCTGGGCGGAACCATTCAGGAACTGCAGGGCCAGAACTTCTGGGAGATCCTTCCTGAGCCATTGCAGGTCCTGCTGTCCGCTCGGTTCCATGAGGCCGTTCATAAACAGCAGGCCACGCAGATCGAGGTCTTGGACGAAATTTTGCAGCTCTGGTTCGAGGTCCGCCTCTATCCTTATCCTGCTGGACTGACCGTCTATTCCTACAATATCAACGATAAAAAAATAGAAGAACAGGCCCAGATCGACCGCAACACCATTCTGGAGATGACGGTCCAGGGAAAAGACCTGACCCTGATCTTGCAGCAGGTCGCCATGATGCTCGAACGGCAGTGGCCTGCGTACGTCTGCACCGTTCTGCTCAAGCAGAAAGGGCGGCTCTACACCTACGCAGCTCCCAGCCTTCCACCTGAATTTGGTCATGCCATTGACGGACTGAACATCAGTGAGAGCGCAGGCATCTCTGCAACAGCCGCTTCACGTGGCGAACTGGTGGTCGTCGAGGACACGGTCAATGACCCCCGATACGCCGACTCCCTCAACATCCTGATCGCCAACGATTTACGGGCCTGCGCGTGCCTTCCCATCATTGACGGCCCGGGCATCGTCCTGGGAACGATCGCGCTGTACAGCCGGGAGCCGGGGTCTTTTCCAGAGCCGTTGCTGCGCGATCTCAAAAGGGCCAGTCATCTCGCTGCGGTGGCCGTCGAACACTCCCTGCTGGCCCAGCACCTGAGGCACCAGGCCAGCCATGACGCCCTGAGCGGTCTGGCCAATCGGGTGCTGTTCGGGGAGCAACTTCAAAACGTCGTCCAAACGGCGCTCACGACGGAAAGCCCGATGGCCCTGCTGTTTCTTGATGTGAACGACTTCAAAGGCGTGAATGACTCGCTGGGTCATCTGGCGGGGGATCAGGTGCTCAAGAGTATCGCCCAGCGCCTCCAGACATGCCTGCGCCCAGGTGAACTTCTGGCGCGAATAGGCGGCGATGAATTCACGGTGATTGTGCCCGTCACGGATCAGGCGCACGCAGTCCAGGCAGCGCAGCGCTGCCTGGACTGCTTTGCCCTTCCCTTCGTGGTTGCAGAGCGAGAAATCTATCTGAGCGTATCGATCGGGATCAGTCTGACACCGGAAGGTGGACGGACCGCCGAGGCCCTCCAGCGCAACGCCGATCTGGCGATGTACCACGCCAAGAGCAACAGGCTGGACATGGCGGTGTACGAGACCGCCATGAGTCGGCGCGCCTATGACCGCTTTGAGCTGATCAGCCATTTGCGCCGGGCCATTGAGATGAATGAACTCGAGGTGCTCTACCAGCCGCAGGTTCAGTTGGCGGAACGAACCATGATCGGGGTCGAAGCCTTGCTGCGCTGGAAGCACCCGCACCTGGGCGTCATCTCCCCGGTGGATTTTATTCCCCTGGCCGAAGAAACGGGCCTGATCATCCCGATCGGGGCGTGGGTGTTGATGGAAGCCTGTCGCCAGGGAATGCGCTGGCGCAAAGCGGGGCATCCGGCCATCCGGATCGCGGTGAACGTGTCGTCGGTGCAGTTTCAGCATGCTGGCTTCGTCGAGATGGTGGCCGCCTGCCTGCATGAAACGGGGTTGCCCAGCGAGCAACTGGAGTTGGAACTCACAGAACGGCTGGTGATGCGTGACACGGAAACCTCAGTGCGGCAAATGCGGGAACTCCGGGGACTGGGCGTGTCCATATCCATCGATGACTTTGGGACCGGATTTTCGAGTCTGAGTTATCTGGTGCGGCTCCCGATCAATCTGTTGAAAATCGATCGGTCCTTCGTCACTGGTTTGAGCAAGACGTCAACGAGCTTTCCGGTGGTCAAGGCGATTGTCGATCTGGCCCGGAGCCTGAACCTGGGGGTGATTGCGGAAGGCGTCGAAACCCAGGAGGAGTGCGTCACGCTCGAGCAACTCGGGTGTTCTCTGGGACAGGGGTACCTGTTCGCGCGTCCCCGGGTGGCCAGTGAGATCTTTCCTGTCGGAGACAGGAAAGACGTGGGACTGGACGTGACTTGAGGACCCGACTCTGGTCACCCTGTCAAACAGCAGGTCAGACCTCGCACGGGGGGGCGTGGCGTGAGCCACGCCCAGGGGGTGGGTGACGAACGGACCTGCGCGGCTGATCCCAGCAAAGGAGACCACCATGACCGATGCCCGCACCCTGCTGAGCGCCTGGGCCAACCTGCCACCGGAAGTCCGTGCCCTGGCCACGCCCATTGACACCGAGCAACAGTACGACAAGACCGTGGCCACCTATGAGGCCGTCCTGAACGAGGGAGAGAAACAGACCACTCATCCCCTGGACAGTCTGGCCGGGCTGTTGCGGGAGCGCCTGGAGGCTTACGAGGATCTTGTCTTCCTCCTGCCGCCCGCACCGCCACACCGCCTGCTCGCCTTTCTGAGGCAGGAGCGGGCCATGACCCAGACAGAACTGGCCAGGGTGCTGGGCATCTCGCAGGTCAATGCCAGTCGCCTGCTGGGCGGCCAGACGGCGCTGTCATTGAAAGCGGTGCGGACGCTGGCGGCGCAGTTCCGTATTCTTCCAGAGGTCTTCCTGGCCTGGCGACAGGTCCAGGAGCAGGTGAGGAAGTTAGAACCGTTCCAGTGGTCGCCGCTCAGGCCGTGGCCCAGCCATCAGCACAGATGGGAGCTGCACCTGTTTCTCTGGAGACGGGTCGGCATCTGCGCCAGATCAGGACCAGCCGCCAGACCAGCGGAGTGCCCAGTGCAGGCCACGGACCAGGGTCAAGGCGTGAAGGGGCCACGACAAGACTGAAACTGATGGTGAACCTGCAATGGCCAGTGCTGAGACAGGGAAGTGTCAGGTCAGGGTCTTAGACCCTCGGCCCAAGCTGTCAGACAATCCAAAAACCAACCCTGATCTGACGCTTTTTAGCCATCAATCTGACAAATGCCAATCTAGCTGCGGCTGGATGCCCGTGCAGACATTGGACTGACCACTCAAGGACCAGGCACTGGGCTGGCCTGCCAGCTATTGGCCTTCGTTCCTCCATCACGTGGCTGGTTGTCACCTGTAAAGATGAATCCGTCGCCCAGGGCTGCTGCGACGCCCGACACCCGGAGTTCAGGCAAGGAACTCAGGGCCGTCCAGGTCCTGGCTTGCGGGTCATAAGCCGTGACCTGATCGGTCGGCACGTCATGTGACGTCTCGCCGCCCGCCACCACGATCCGCCCACTCAGGACGAACGTGGAATTGGTGGTATGGCTCAACGCCTGCGGCATCGGTGGCAGCGTGGTCCAGCGGTTGGTGGCCGGATCGTAGGCTTCCGCTGAACTGAGGGTGGTCAGGCGGTCGTCGTGACCCGTCTGACCGCCGATGGCGTAGATCAGATTGTTCAGTACCGTCGAACCCAGGTGGTTGCGCCCCACCTGGAGCGGGGCGGCACTCCTCCATTGGGTGTCACCGGCAGCCAAGTCCAGCACCCAGTGCGTATTCAGGTCCTGGTTTCGTTCAGGATTGGTGCCGCCGAAGTAATGCAGCTTGCCTGCCAGATATTCCAGTTGCCCGGCAGCGCTGGCCACTGGCAGATCGGGGAGAGGGATATAGCTATTCTTGACAACGTTGTATTTCCAGACGGCGCGCGTCCCGAAGATCTGCGCGGTCCAGCCTTCGTCGGTGGTGTACCCGCCAGCGTAATAGATGTCGGTGCCGTCAGTGGTCATGCCTGCATGCGTCACGCCCCGCTCAGGCATGGGGGCCAGCGCTGTCCAGCGGTTATTGGCCGGATCATACTTGTGTGCGCGGTTCGTGGGGGTACAGCAGGCTTTGAGGCTATCGAAGCCGCCGAATACGTACAGTTGGCCGCCTACCATCTCGCCCTGCGCCTCACCGACGGGCTGAGGCTGGGGTGCGATTGTTGCGTACGTGAACGTGTTGGTGGGCGCGGGCGGAGCTGGTGGAGTGGGATCGGGTGGCGTTGGGTCTGGCGGCGTGACCTCGGTGGGTTCGCAGTTCACCTGAGCCTCGGCCCAGTCGGCATGGTCATACGCGATACCGTCCCCGCCGTCTGTCACCACCAGCTTCAGTTCCTTGATTCCAGTGATAGCCACTGAAAACATCTTGGCCGCATTCGCCCCCGTCATTTTGCCGCTGTCGCCGCCGCCGAGTAGTTTGCCGTCCCCGAACACCTGAAACACCACGCTGCCACGGTCGGCCACCTCCTCGTCGATGCCTACAGTGGCGCTGAAGGTGGAACACTGACCGTTCAGGGCATAGACCAGCGTGCTGTCCGCGTGAACTCCCAGACCTTTTTCAAAGCTCTGGGTGCCAATCTTGAGGGTCTGGCCGTCCCCCTGTTCTTGATCACCGTTGCTCCTATCCAACTCGGTGGGACCCCAGGCATTGCTGGCTGAGGTGTAGCTCAGATCGGACAGGAAGTTTGGACCCGTCTTGATCGGCCTGCCATCGAGACCGCCCGCCTCGCTCCAGGGATAGGTCTGGCCGCCCGCATAGGGATCGGGCAGTCCTCCAGGTTCGGGGGAAGGAGGGGACGAACAGCCGATCAGCAGGCCCATCCCCAGCAGGATTGTGGCCAGTTCCCTGAACACCCTTGGTCTCAGATTCGCTGATTTCATGGTCCCCTCCTTCGCTCCCTTCACGCCCTCAACACCTTTCCCCACCATTACACAGTCAACCGATCTTTTGGAGGGTGCCTTTTCAAATCAGGGTTAGCGCTCGACGGTGTAGTCCAGACTCAGCGCCTGCCCTTTTGTTCCGGCTGCGAACATCTTGTCGAAGGGCGTGGCGGTCAAGCGGTGCTGACCAGGCGCGAACTGGCCGGAACCGCAAGGGAGGTAATCACCCTTGTTGCCCTTCTGGTCCTTGGTGTCGCCGCACAAGGCGAAGGGGGCCTCGTTCTCCACATAATCGTTGACGCCCTTCTGAGCGAAGCGGACACTGTTCACGCCGCCGCCCACGTTGGCCCGCATGTTCAGGCGCGGTGGCAGTGCCGACAGCCGCAGGCGTGCGCCGGGGCGCAGGGGATCGAAACCAGGAACAGGCTGATTGGTGTCAGCGTTGATCAGGGTGAAGCTGGCCACGGCCAGGGCAGGGACGGGTTTCTGGACCGAAGGCTGGGGACCTGCCACCACCGTGTAGGTCAGTGAAGCTGCCAGCCCCGCTGTTCCGCCGCCATTGGCCGCGTCAAAGGGCGTGACCAGCAAACTGTGCTTGCCGGGCGCGAAGACTGCCGCCGGGCAGGGTTCATAGTTGCCGCCACTGTCGTTGCATAGCGAGTACGGCGCGCCGCCCTGCAATCGGTAATTGCCGTTGCCGTCCAGACCGAACCACACGCTCCTGACTGCGCCTGAGACGTTGGCGCGCACATTCAGCCGTGCGGGCAGCTTGGCCTTGTCCAGCGTGGCCCCGGGCCGAATCGGATCGAAACCAGGAACAGGTTGATCGGTATCGGCATTGATCAGGGTCAGACCTGTGACGGTGGGCGGAGCAGTGGGGTTGACTGAGATGCTCTGGCCCTTGACGGTCTGCGCGGCGGCAGGAAGGGCGAGGGTAGCGAGAGCGAGAGCGCCCAGCAGGGCAGCGGTGGAGAATGTGGTCTGGGACATAGGACTCCTGAGATACGGCGGGATGCCAGAAGATGGCAGGAAGGAGATGACGGGAACCGCCGTCTGTACCCCTGATCTACCGGGTCAGGATGATGGCAGGCTGACTGGGGCGCACATTCGCGCGGTCGCCTCAAGCACCCGAAAATATCCGTTCAGTTCATGGGGAGACAGCCAGATCTAAGGGACACGCCACCTCAATCCTGGCCAGACCAAGCATGTCGTTAAGCAGACTCAGTCGGAAATTCTGGCCTCTAGTTTCTGGTGAGTGGGGTGACCAGCCTCACCTGCCCCAGGGACAACTGAAGACATCCCTAGGCTCTGACTTCGAGTCAATGGAGTGACCCAGCAGGCGTTGAACTGGGGTGTTAGCAGATTTTTGACCTGTTCGCCTGACCATCCATGCATCTGGCGGGTAGACCCAAAATTGACAGAAGTGTTGCGGATGAAGGCTGAGCCTGTCCTATGGGACAGGCTCAGCCTTCTGACCCAGACGGGGTCACCAGCGTTGCGCCGTTCAGTGTGGGCTGTGGCTTACAGCGTCACGGCCTGGCCGTCGTCCGGGACCAGCAGCTGCGCTGCACAGCCCTGCTCCGCTGCGAACGTGCGCAGTTCGTCCCGCGACAGCACCGAGTGGTTGACCGCTTCCATGTGCGAGGCCACCAGGATTGCGTCCGGCGCGGCGCGGTGGACGGCCAGCACGTCCTCCTTGTTCATGATGATCGATCCCAGCCCGACCACCTGCGCGTCGCCGCAGTTGAGGATGATCACTTCCGGGTGATACGCACCCAGCGCCTGCTGGACGTGATCGTTGTAGAGGGTGTCGCCGGCCAAGTACAACGTCTTCTCGTCCGGGTGTCGGAACACCACGCCGCTGACCTCCCCGAGAATCTCGCCGATGGCGGCGATGGCCGCGTCCGAGCCGTGCTGCCCGGAGGTTTTGGTCAGGGTGACGCCTCCAAATTCGCTGGTCTCGCTCAGCAGGCGGACGTCCGTGAACCCGGCGGACCGCACCAGCTGCGCGTCCGCGTCGTGCTGCACGAAGATGGGCAGGGTCCTGGGCACCTGCTGCTGGGCGACGTCGTCCCAGTGGTCCTGGTGGGTGTGGGTGACGATCACGGCGTCCACGGCAAACAGCTCGCTGAGCTGAACGGGCAGCGCCACCGTGGGGTTGCGGCGGTCACTGTTCACGGTGCCCTCCAGGCCAGGATAGGCGCCCTGCTCGGCGAGCATGGGGTCAATCAGGAAGGTCTTGCCGGCGTAAGTGAGCTTCAGGGTGGCGTTGCGAATCTGCTGAATCTGCATGGTGGAACTCCTTGTGCGGTGGGTGGCTGGGTATGAGGAGGGAACGCACAACCGGACAGGTCGGGTGCGGGGAAGAGCGCGGAGCTTCAGTCGGTGGGGCTGACCTGTCCGCCGACCGCCTGGGCTTCCAGGTGCCGGGCGTCCGCTTCGAGCTTCTCGCGCAGGCGCTGGAGGGCAGCGATCCGTGCGTCCACGTCCGCGATCTTGCGGACGTACAAGGCGCGCACCTCCTCCACGGGGGCGTCCAGCGTGGTGTGCCCGGAGCGAAAGCAGGGCACCCGTTCGCGAATTTCGTCGAGCCTGAACCCGGCGCCGAGGAACAGCTGAATGAGCTTGACCCGTTCGACGTCCTCCATCTGGAATGCCCGGTACTGGTTGTCCCCCCGGGTGGGGGTCAGCAGGCCGAGGCCGTCGTAGTGGCGAATGGCGCGGGCACTGACGCCGGTTGCGCTGGCGAGTTGTCCGATCCGCATCGTCTCCACACCGTCAGGGTAGACCCTGACACCTGTGTCAGGGTCAAGGGCTCAGGTCAGACATGGAGCAACGATAAAGACGGCCTGGCCCCTTGGCGGGCGTACAGAATGGAGGGCATGTTCATTCCCGGCCTGACCCTGCCCCCACTTCCAGATGCAACGTTGGTGAGCCTCCCGGGGCCTGCCGGCGAGCTGGGCGGATACTTCTGGCGGCACCCGGGTGAAGCTCCTGCGGCGCTGCTGCTGCACGGCTGGGGGCAGGATGCGGGCGCGATGGTTCATCCGGCCCGGCAGGTGCACGCCGCCGGCTGGCACGCCCTGAGCCTGTCCCAACGCGGTTGGCGGGGCTCGGCGGGCTGTGACGACTACGGCCTGAGCGGGCCAGCCGATCTGGGCGCGGCGCTGGCGTGGCTGACCGGACAACCTGGAGTCCGGGAACCGCTGGTTGTGCTGGGCTTGAGCATGGGTGGACTGAGCGCGCTGCTGAGCGTCTCCGTGCCCGGGGGACAGGCCTCCCGAGCCACGCACGTGGTGGCGGTGAGTGCGCCCACGGATCTGCGTGCGGTGTATGACGCGTCCAGCATCCGCTTCCTGAGGCGCTGCTACGACGCGATTCTGACCCCGGAACAGTGGTGCGAAGGCTCGCCGGTGACCCACGCCGCCGGGCTGAAAGTGCCGACCCTGGTGGTGATCGGCGCGCGCGACCGCATCTGTGCGCCGGAGATCGGCCGGCAGTACGCCGAAGCCGCTGAAGTCCGGCAGATGGAGGACGCGAACATGGCCCACGAGCCGGACGAGGCCCAGTGGGCCGTCATTGTTCGCGAGCTGGTGACCTGGACCCAGAAGGCTGAGGAGAGCACCCACACACTCGGCATCAGGCCAGCCCTGTAACCCTGGGAGAGTGGACATCCCAACAGGCTTCCAGGACCCCCCTACGGTTCACGGGGGCCCTGGAAGCGTCGGCCTGAGAACCGTGATCGTCCGGCTGTTGGAATGTTCGCGCTTGTAGTGTCAACAGCTCGCGCTGAACAACTGGAAGACGGGCGGTGGGCGAGGCGTGATGATTCTGCCGACCGGAGCAGTGAAGACTCTGGGCGCTCAGTCGGCCAGGCGCGACACGCCCCGGAGCCCCCTGATCTGCGTACCCACCCAGGATCTGACGCACCACTGGGACTCGGGCCTGCTTCAGGACGCCGGTCCAGATGAAGGCTCTTCGGGCCAGTCCGTCGGAAGTGCTTGACGGAAGGACGACAACGGGAACCCGGACAACGCATGGGTTCCCAGAAGTTGTGGACGGCAGAAAAAAGGCGATTGGTCCTGAGAACCCAGTGGAGAGACCCGTCCGGGACAGCTCAGTCCGACGCCACCTTTTCCAGCGCGTCCAGCGGCCCAAAGATCAGCGACTGGTGCAGACACACGCCTGCGAAGACACCGTCAGCGGCGGCCATGCTGGCGTTGGCGACGCGCGGCGTCAGATCGCCCGCCGCATAGACCCCCGGTACGGTGGTCTGCTTGAACGCGTCAGTCTGAAGCAGCGGCCCCTGCATCCCCTCCTCGGTGGCACAGCCCAGTTGCCCGGCAATGTCGCTGGCAAAGCGGATCCGTGAACCCAGAAACAGGGCGTCCAGTGGGATCAGGCGTCCATCCTCCAACCGGACACCACTCAGGGCCGGAGACTCACCTTCCAGTGCCGTCACCACGCTCTTTTCTATCTTGATGCCGCGCCCCTTCAATTTCGCCAATGTCAGTTCGTCTGGATGCGGCTGTCCATTCAAGAAGTAGGTGACTGGCCCCCAGTCGGAGATCAGCAGGGCCTGATGGGGTGAGAAGGGGCCAACACTCAGCACGCCCAGCCGCGCGCCCTTGACCTCATAGCCGTGACAGTACGGGCAGTGCAACGCCGTGATGCCCCAGCGCTCCTTGAGGCCAGGAAGGTCAGGCAGGATGTCCACCACACCGTAAGCCAGCAGCAGTTTTTTGGCATGGAACGTCTCGCCGGCTTCAGTGGTCACACTGAAGCCGCTGTCCTCCTGTGCGGCGGCAGTGGCCCGTGCGTCCAGGAAGGTGACATTCGGGTAGCGGCCCAGATCAGCGCGGGCCTGCGCGATCATCTGCGCTGGACCCTGGCCGTCCTGCCCAAAGAAGCCGTGTGAGTGAGCGGCGAAGCGGTTGCGTGGTTGGCTGCTGTCGATGATGCAGACGGGACGGCCACTGCGGGCAATCTGCATCGCACCGGACAGGCCCGCATAACTGCCGCCGATCACGATAGCGTCATAGGGGGCTGCAAAAGAGTGTGACTCAGCGCTGGTCTGGGATGGCATGGGGATTCTCCTTGTGGGTGTGGGCGTAGATCTTGATGCGTTCACTGAAGTCGGTCGAGAGGGCGGACAGGGTCAGGGTGCCGAGCTGCGTGGTAATCAGATTCTCGGCTTCCCGAAAAGCGTCGTTCAGGGCCACGTTGACAGCCTGCTCAATCAGGCAGGTGGGCGCGTCGTGGCGGTTGCCCACCGCAAACAATCGGGGAGAGCCAAGCGCCTGATACACGTCCAACACGGTGGTTTTTGCCGGGTCACAGCTCAGCCGCCAGCCGCCGCCGTGGCCCTTCTCGGAGCGGACCAGTCCGGCGTCACGCAGTCCGGCCATCGTACGGCGCACCACGACAGGATTGGAGTTCATGGCGGTGGCGAGCTGTTCAGAGGGAATGGCATTCTCGGCCTCCATCAGGTGCAGGAGCAGGTGAAGCACGCTGGAAAGTCGGCTGTCTAAATTCATGACACATCAAATGTTGCATGATTTGGCGCAGTCTGTCAATGGCCACCTGAACTCTTGGGGAAGGCTCATCCTGCGTTCTGGGGGCCGGGATCAGAAGCGGGGTGAACAGCGGCTCCAATGGCGAATAACCACAACAATGGGTGTTCTCTGGACGCTGACTTCTGGTCAACAGCGTGACACAAAACGCCCCACGGTGAGCCGAAGTCGTCTCTCGGGCAGGATGTCAGTTTGGGGTACACCCAATCTGACATTAGGTGCGCCACTAAGCCGATCCCCAACGATGTCCATCCTGACTTGAGGGGCTTGAGCTGACACCAGCAGGAGTCCTGTTGAATTCGGATGACAAGTTGGGCTTTGCTGGCCAGCAGGCGTGCCCTGTTCTCAGCTCCTGCCTCATCCGCTTGGCTTTGACTCATGTGACTGCGCTGTGAGGGAGCATATTGGAAACTGCGCCCATGTCTTTGCGTGGCCTCACCTGGACGCCACCTTTCCTGGCCGTCTATCTGGTGTGCTACGCAGCCTGGCTCCTGCTGGGCGCGCCCTCCGGGACCTACGCACCGTTGCTGGCCAATCTGTTGATCGTCCCTCCCTCCCTGCTGGGGGCATTGGTGGTCTGGCAGGTGGCCCGGCGGTCAAAGATGTCTCCCTTCCGGACCTGGCGCTGGTTCAGTTACGGCCTGCTGTTTTATGGACTGGGATTGGTGGTCTACACCATCTATAACGCGCTGGGTCAGTCGCCCTTTCCGTCGCTCGCAGACCTGGCCTACCTGGCGGCCTTGCTCTGCTTCTCCGTGGGCCTGTTCGCCTTAAAGCGTGAGCGGCTGGGCCTCCTGCATACGCTCAGCTTCCTCACCGACGCCGCGCTGGTCACGCTGGTCCTCGGTGATCTGCTGTGGCAAATCTCCATTCGGGACACGCTGAACGAATATGCCCAGCCTTCTCTGGCCCTGTGGGCTTCACTGGCATATCCGGTGATGGACCTGCTGCTGTGCGCCGCCACCGTCACGCTCGCGTTGTGGCGGCCCCTGGGCATTCAGCGGCGTGTGGTTGCCCTGCTGGCCGCCGGGATGCTGTCTTACCTGGGAACTGACGTCGTGTACTACGACATGCTGGCCCGCGAAACCTATGCCCCTGGGGCGCTGATTGATTTTGGCTGGCCGCTTGGCGCGTTCCTGATCGCCTGGGCTGCATATCTCAGCAGTCAGGCCCAGGCCCATTCCCTCCTGCACCACCCGTCCGGTGAACGCTGGAAGCGGCTGCTCCCGCACTACGCGGTGCTGACCGTGTTCGTGGCGTACCTCGGCACCCACCTGCGCGCGCCCCTGGACGTCCCGCAGCAAGTGGTCCTGTGGCTGGTCGTGGCCCTGTTCGTCCTGCGCCAGTTTCTGGTCCTGACCGACAACCAGCACCTGCAAGTGCGGCTCACCCACCGCGCCGAACACGACCCACTCACGGGGGTGCGCAACCGCCACGACCTGGAGGGTGGACTGCAACGCCAGATCGACGAGGCCCGCACCTGGAACGGTACGGTCGCGGTGCTGTTCGTGGATCTGGACCGCATGAAACTGATCAACGACACCTTTGGTCATCCGGTGGGGGACCAGATCCTGCGGGCGGTGGCTGAGCGGTTGGCCGCCCAGTTGCCACCGAACGCCGTGATCTCGCGTTTTGGCGGTGACGAGTTCGTGGCGGTTCTGCCCAACGCTGCTGCGCCCCAGGCAGCCCAGGTGGCCCAGGCCCTGCTGGACGCGGTGGGGCAGCCGTTCCAGATCGGTCCTGAGATGCTGAATCTCACGGCCAGCATTGGGGTGGCGCTGGCCCCTGATGATGCCAGCGACGCCGCCGAGGCCATTGGGCACGCGGACGCGGCCATGTACCGGGCCAAGCAGGCGGGCAAGGGGACCTGGCGCTTTGCCAGTGAGCAGCTCAACGGTCTGCACATGCCACAGGCCCAGATGGAAGTGCTCCTGCGCGGCGCGCTGGAACGCGGCGAACTGTCGATGCACTTTCAACCGTTGCTGGATCTGGGCAGTGGCCGGGTTCGCAGCTTTGAGGCCCTGATGCGCTGGGTCTCCCCGTTGCTGGGGTCAGTTTCACCCGCCGACTTCATCCCGGTGGCGGAGGCCCGCGAGATGATGGGCAGTCTGGGGCAGTGGGCTTTGCGGGAGTCCATTCGGCAGATGTGCGCGTGGCAGACCGAACTCCCCGGCGTGAGCGTGGCGGTCAATGTGTCGGCCATGCGCTTCGCCCATCCAGATTTCGTGGCGGACGTCTGCGCCGCGCTGGCAGATCACGGCGCGCTGCCCCAGCTCCTGACGCTGGAGGTCACCGAGAGTGCCGTGTTGGCAGACGTCAAGCAGGCACGGCATCAACTGATGGAGCTGCGGGCGCTGGGGGTGCGCGTGGCACTGGATGACTTCGGGACGGGCTATTCCAGCCTGGGACAACTGCGCTCGCTGCCAGTGGACGTGCTCAAGATCGACCGGGTCTTTATCCAGGACAGTCAGACGGATGGGGCCTTTATCGAGGCGATGGTGGCTCTGGGGCATAGCCTGGATCTGATGGTGGTGGCCGAGGGGATTGAGGACGCGTGTACGGTGGCCCGGCTTCGTCAGCTGGGCTGTGATCTGGGGCAGGGCTTCTACTTTGCGCGGCCCCAGCCCGCAGATGAGGCGGTGGCGGCGATGGTCCAGGCTCAGGGGAGCCTGCTGTCTGAGTTTCAATGGCAGCCAGACGGTGTGGAGTGACATGAAAGGGGGACAGCTCAGGATTTCAGTCCAAAGCGTCCCCCTTTCCGGTAAGTGGCGTTACCAAGAAGACTTGCCCCGGGGACAACCGAAGTTAGCTCTGGGGTCTCACTCCCAGAAGTCAGCGTGACCACAAGGGGACAGATAGCCTGAGAAGGTGCCCAGTCCGCCCGCTTCTTCCTCGCTGTCTGGGCGGAGCGGGCGGACGATCTGCTCAGCGATCTGGATCCTGCTCAGGCGGCCAGACGAGCTCGTTGCCGGCGAGGGCCGACTCAGCGGTGCCACCAGTGCCAGTGCGGCAGGTGAAAATTTTGCGGAGATAGTCCGCAATTGTTTCCAGCTGCTCGGTCACCGTCTCCACCTGCTCAGCCATCCGTTCCAGCTGCTCAGCCATCGTCCCCTGACTGGCCTGCAACTCGTCCTGGCGGTCCTCCACCCTGGCGAGGGCCGTGTCCAGTGCGTCGAGGCGATCCATCAGCTCAACCACGCTGGCCGGCGGGATCGGCTCGATGTAAAGCATTTGTCCGAATGGAAGCATCAGAAAAAAGACTTCTGATGCTTCCATTCTCTCCTTCGGAGCTGTACCAGTCCCAAATTCTCAGTAAAATCCACTCACTTCGTTCGGTCAAAAGCGAACAGCTCTTTTGACAAATGCTCTACTGGCCCAGCACGCGCTCCAGCGCTGCACGGAACGTCATGTTGGATTGTCCCAGGGTGAGCCTCCGGGCGCGCTGCATGTCGTCCACGGTCTGGCTGTCGAGCCGCGTCTCGGTGGTCCGGCCCGTGAGCTGGGCGTGGATGGCGAGCCATTTATGGACGGTCGAGGGCGTTGTCTTGAGTTCGTCGGCCAGTTCTGATCGGATCATTCCCTGACCGTAACTGGAGGGTCTGTGGTCCACCTGGCCGCGTCCTGCTCCAGGCTGGCCGCGTTGTGCAAACCCGCCGGCTGGACACTCCGGGCCCCTGTCGGGGGCCCGGGCTGGGGGCACCAGGAGCTTGGTGGATCTGACGATGCTGGCGCCAGCGGCATGGCTGCCATAAGGAGAGATCGCTCAGGAGCTGCTGGCCTGTGAGTATCCATATTCATCGCCGGCACTGGTTGATCGCACCCAGACCACCGTGCGCACTGTCGCGTGTGCCTGTACCCACCATGGGTTGTCAGTTGTGGGCGGCGGCCCAGCCTGAGCAGTGTGCGTACGCAGCATCCACGTTGCCCTTGGCGCCGGCGCTCCATTACTGGGGGGCTTAACCTGACTACGCGTCGTGGGCCTGGCTGGGCGTGTGCCTGGCGGCACGCCACTGTGCCGTCAGAGCAGCTCTCATCTTTTTGCAGCGCAAGCCCCAGCAACGCCCGCGTGGACGGATCGGGCGGTTCTGCACAGGACTCAGCAAAACTTTGAATGACCTAGAACTTCTAAGCCGAGCTGTCCTCCCCTTCAACGGGCGCGATCTACCGTGTAAATGCGCGGCTCAGCCACATTTCCCCACGGATTCCCATCCCCGCTCGCCAGCATCGTCGGCAGCGTTTGCACGGGCCGCAGCCACGGTGCAACCCACCGCGCGCGACATCCCACGCTGCAATTCACCGTGCGTTGCATGACGCACCTAGACCTACTGCGCGCTGCATCTCACGCTGTAACCCACCATGCGCTAGATCCCACGCTGCACCCATCGCGCGCGACATCCCACGCCGTAACCCACCGGGCGTTGCGTGACGCGCTCGGACCCACCACGCACTACGTCCCACGCTGCAATTCACCGTGCGTCATGTCGCGTGGGTGACCTACCGCCGGCGAGTGGCAACGCGGCACCGAACACCGCCGGCGGATTGTGCAGGCTCCACCCACCGCTGGCTCTGTCAACCCATCACCAGCAGCATCGGCGGTGAGTGAAGCCACCAAGGGCTGGCGGCGTAATCCCCTTCACGCCGCCAGCGGTGCGTTGTCATTGCGCCGCAGACCTGGGTGGGGAGTACTGGGGATTCCGGCGATGGGTGCTCCGTCAGCATGTCGCGGCAGGTTCTCATCTGCCAGCGTGCTGGATGGCCTGAATGCCCTGCTGCACAGTCAGCTCAGGTAACCACGGGAGGGCGCAAAACTTTGAATGACCTAGAACTTCGCCCCAGTTGTACCAGGGTGGCCGGAAGCGGGGCCGCGTTGACTGGCACCTTCCCAAAGGGTCTGTCTTCCCGTCGGCGGCGCACCAGTCGGCCTTCTGAAGCCCCGCTCCCGGCTCCCCCCGCACGCATCATGGCCAGCACCAGCGCGCCCTGGAGCCACGTTTCGCCGCCGCATGGCTGGACCCACCGTGGGGGTCACCACGCACGTAAACCCATCGCCAACCCACCGTGAGCGGCCACGGGCCGGGCCGTCACCCACCGTGGGCCCACCCGCAGCGCCGGCGGCGGAGAAAAGAGCAGGAGGGTCACCTGGGGAAAGTGAAAAAAGCCTGTGCTGAACGGGACAGAATAGACCAATCCCCTCAGCCAGGAGCAGGAATGAACGACCAGACACACCACACCTCCCACGTGATTCGCGTGGACCGCAGCACCTACCGGCACCTTCAACAGGCCGTCGCCTCTGGGCAATTGCAGCCCAACGCCGAGCACCTGGACGTGATGACCCATGGGCAGATCTACCGCCCGAACGTCCAGATGTTGAACGCCCAGATGCTGATACATGACCGCGAACTCCAGCTTGGTTCTCTGACGATCACTGGCGAGTTTTACCGCGTCCCAGAACAGGAATACACGTCCATCATCACCGCGTCGCTGGGTGCCTACCGCCAGTACCCGGACGTCTACCCGCTGCTGACCGCGCTGCTGTCGCCGATGACGCCGGCGGACGAGACGACGTGGTTGCAGGACGTGCGCTTCACTGTCGCCCAGGGCCGGCAGCTGGCGAGCGGCACGGACATGGTTGACGACATCTGGACACCCACTGCGTGGCTGCGTGACCGCACTCGCCTGATTGAGCTGGGCGGCGACTGGTTCATCGTGCTGTACGTTGCCCAGCCCCCGCGCCGCGCTGTGCCAGAGGGACACGACGTGATCGGTGTCGACATCGGTCTGAATCCGTTGGCGACGGCGGCGTGGGGCCAGCAGCATGCGGTGACGTGGCGCCTGGCTGAGCCGGCTGTGCCCGCCGGCGAGTCGGCTGAGGTGCGCTTGCTCGCCGAAACCCTGACCTACGCCGCGGCGCGCGCGGCGCTGGAGGACCTGATGGTGCAGGTGCTGCCCCAGGCGGGCACGCTGGTGCTGGAGACCATCGGCTACGCGCAGTTTCGGGGCGATTTCACTGCGTCAGCCCGCCGGCGCGCGGTGGCAGATTGGCACCAGTCCTGGGGGCCGCAGCGCGCGTACGCCCGGGGCATTCGGGTGGTGCGGGTCCCTGCAGCGTTCACCAGTCAGACGTGCAGCCAGTGCCGGGTCTACACCCTGGGCACCCGGCAGGGGGCCACGTTCACATGTCCCCAGGGGCATGTTCTGAACACCCACATCAACGCGGCACGGAATTTGGTGCGCCGCTACTGGGGGCTGCAGGCCCGCGCCCGGCGCCGGCGCGTGGCTTGACCGTCACGAACCAGGGGGGCAAAATGCTTTGCCCTCCCACTTTGCACCGACTTGGTCACTTGCAGGCCGCGCTGCCAGCGGAACTGCTGGAACTGGAAACTTGGTTGCCGTGGCTGGCCCTGCCCCGGGGCAATGGCAGGACAGGCAAAGTGCCGGCGCTGCCCAAGGCCGGCACGCTGCGCCCGATTGACTGCCGTGGGGCCGGGGTGACATTGGAGGCGGCCCACGACTTGGCTCGCCGCCACCAGGCAGGAGGGATCGGGATCGTCCTGGCCCCCGACATGGGACTGACTGTGCTGGACCTGGACGCGCCGCTGACCCTGGCTGCTCAGGCGCTGCTGCGGGATGTTGCCGGCTACGCAGAGCGCTCGCCGGGCGGTGGCGTCCATGTGTGGCTGGGCGGCAGTGTGCCACGCAACCGACGGCATCTGGGGATCGAGATGCTCGGCCACGGGTTCGTGACCGTGACCGGCGCGGCGCTGAGTGGACGGGGCCGCGCCCTGGGCACCCTGGGATCCGTGCCGGAGCAGCTGGGCAGCGCGCCCCCAGACTCGCCCAGAGCGCTGGCCCCCACCCTGGCGGACCGCGAGGTGCTGCTGCGGCTGTTCGCGGCCGCCAACGGCGCGCGCGCGCGGGCGCTGTTCGAGAGGGGGGACTGGGCCGGTCTGGGGTACTGTTCGCCCAGCGAGGCCGACCTGGCCGCAGTGCGCATGCTGCGTTTCTATTGCACCGATCCAGAGCAGCTGGCCCGCCTGATGCAGGGCACCGCGCTGTGCCGAGCAAAATGGGGGCAGGGCGATTACCTGGCACGCACCATCCGGCACGCGCTCAATCTCGGTGGACCCGTGTGGTGCGTTCCGGCGGGCTGACTGTACCTGTCACACCGATGATTTTGGACACAGGGAGAGGGAACTCACAGGCCAGCAGAAATGAGCGCTCAGAGAGCAGCAGCAAAAGGCGCCGCCTCAGAGGGCGGCGCTTCAGCGCGTGTGAGAGACCGGAGAGGATCAGGGGGCTGAAGGTGTCGTGGCGGGCAGCAGTCCCAGGGCCCGTGCCGCTGCCATTGGGTTGCCATCGAACCGCCCGCTGACGTTCCAGGCGGCCCTGAGGGTCATGGCCAGCACGGCCACATCGAAGGGGTGCATGGCCTCGATTCGCCACTGCAGGTTGGTCCCATCGATGTCCCACTCCTCGGCCAGACCGTATTCCAGCGCGTCCTCCAGCCACAACGCGAGGTGATGGGCCGATCCCGGCTCAATGCCAGTGCCGTTCATCATGGACAGCAGGGCACCCACCTCGGGCTCCGTCAGGGTGAGTTGCTGAACCGCCCGCTCCGCGTGCACCACGAACATGGCGAGCGAGTCACGGGCGATCTCGTTGATGTGGACGTCCACCGGGGCAGCGACCAAGCGCATCAGCCTCTCGATCCGGGGGTCCCCCTGGACTGGCAGGTTAATTCGGAGATTTTCGTCCATCGAATCTGTTTCCACTGTGTCACGCTCCATTTGAAAGGGCTCGGCCCTTGATTGGGTTGTCATTCAGGCTGGTGGGCGTCAGGATTCGAACCGCTCACGGCGTGCGCCCTCGCTGGCCAGCCAGTGCAGGGCACCAGGCCGACCATCGCAGTTCAAAAACGAGTGGAGATACCGCAGCGCCCGGGGTCCTTGGGTCCACCCGGTCAGCGCGATGATCCAGCCTCTGCGGTCTACCTGGCGGAAAGGGCGATCCAGGTCCCCCTCCAGGTTGTGTCGCCGGGCACGGGCCAGCGCTGCGGGGGCCAGATCCCACACCCGGTCATTTTCCAGAAGCTGGACGATCTCGGCCGGGGGGCGGAAAAGGCGGATCCAGGGGTTAAGCACCTGGCAGGCCCAGGGCAGGTGCGGTGATCCGGGCATCAGGGCACCAAGGGCCTGACTCATGCTCGGCAGATTGGTGGGATCAAAGGGCTTGTCTTTGACCCGGACCTGCCGCCCCTCGGTGTCGATGTCCTCTATCACCGTCTGCGGAAGCAAATCGAGCAGCGCATGGATGGCCAGCAACTGCTCATGGGGGGGGACGGGACGGCCCCAGGTGATGCGTCTTAACGCCACGGCGCCAGGATTTCCAGAGATGATCAGCGCGTTCAGCTGGTCATTTAAAGGGCTGGGCTGAGGGGTGAGGGGCAGGTTGGTCAAAATCAAATTCCTCCAATGGGGGCTGTCTTCCCCAGGGTCATGTTTTAAAGCAATTGGCCTGACTTTGAACCCCCGCACCGACGTGTTGTATCCCGGTGCACATTTTCCGAGGCGTTGATGGCGAGGCGGTGGGGTGGGGCAGACCTGTGACGGGGGTGGGGTGAATGATCGTTACGCCTGAGGGTGCCCGGGGCGCTTTTCTGGGCATGGTGCTCGCTGGAGCGCCGCTGCACCCGGACGCGGTCAGACTGGGCTTGCGACTGACGGACGAGCAACTGGCCGGCGCACTCGCGCTTGCGGCTGAATGGACCGGGCGCTGTGCGGGTGAGCGCTTTTCCATCCGGCAGCGCGGTCCCGGGACGCAGCGCCATGCAGGCTTTGACGGGCCTGGACCTGATGCTTCCTCTGACGGGCTGTACTTCGACTTGGACGCTGTTTCGACGGCTGTCATCGTGACCGCGTTGGTGGCCGAGATGGAATAGGAAAGCGGCGCCCGCCGCAGGCGGGGGCCTGGGCTTTTGTGAGAGCACGACGTGAGAGGCCACGGGGAACCCTTTCCCACGGCTGAGGGCCTGCGGTGCGGGAACCTTCAGAGCTCGATCACCGTCTCGACGTTCGTGGCGGCCTTGCGCGCCTCCGGAGTGACTGAGAACAGTCCGCTGCGGTCGCCGCACAGCAGCCGGCGCGCCTCGTCCATTGCCGGAATGCCGCTCCGGCGCATGTAGTCCAGCGGTGTCTGGCTGCTGAACGGGGGGCGGGCGTTCGGCCGCTTGAACCAGTCCGCCGCAGTGCTGGCGTCGTAGAGGAGGTGCTGCTTGCCGGCTGCCGATCAATTCCCGACGTCACCCAGGTCCCCGTTCCCAGCGGCCCCACCGTCTTTCACGGCACCTACATCGGCACCCTCACCGAAGCCCTCGAGATCATCGCCGCCGCCCCCAGCCTGGACGGCCAGCACCTCTACGCCGCCGCCCGCACCTCCGAGCACACCACCCTGCTGGACCTGGACCCGGCCACCGGACGCGAGCTGCGCCGCGTGAACGTGCCCGTAGGCGAGCCCCGGGATCTCGCAGTGCGGGCAGACGGGGCGCTGATCCTGGCTGGGTGGAAAGGGAGCGCCACGCTGGACCCCGGCACCTTCGACGTCCTGACCCGCCTGCCCTGCGCCGAGCGCGTCAGCGCAGATGGCGGGCGGCTGCTCTCGCTGGAGTTGGTACGCGGTGTAAGCCGGGTCCGCACCCGCGACGTCAGCACGATTCCGACGATCGCGCTGACGTCGCCCTTTGAGCCGGGAGTGGAGAACGTGAGTCGCGACCTGGAATGGGCCGCCATCGAGAACGGGAACGCCGTGATCAACCTCTCGACCGGGGCACGGATCGACACGTCCTCCGGCCACCTGGGCCCATGCCCGACGCCATCCACTTCAAGCCTGGGGGTGGTCGCCCTGGCCGCCTCCGCTGACGGGTTCGTACTGGGGCGTGAAGACCACACCCTGGAATGGCGCAACCTGGACGGCAGCCTGCGGGCCGCGCGCTGGCTGGGCAGTCGTGCGACTCGCTCAGCGCGCCCAACTGGGTGCTCACCCTGCAGGGCACACAGGTGGGCTACCAGTGGGCCACCAGCACGCCAGGCGAGGTGGCCATCGGGCGCTGGGTCCCCGGCAGGGAGCCGCGGTCATCGCGCGGACCACCAAGACCAGCGGGCTGCCCTTTCGCGGTACTTTCGCCCTGGGCACGCCCGAGGCTTACCTGCAATTGATCGCAAGTCCTGCCGAGGGGGTGCGGCTGGGCGGGCGCTGGGAGCAGGCATATGCGCCGCCGCGCTTCCCGGTGACGGCCCAGGTGACGGCGAGCTACGACGGCGAGACGAAATACGCCATCCGGGGCACAGCAAACACCCTGGGCCTGACCTACGCGGTGCAGGGCACCGGCCGCAACTCAGGGGGGGCGGGGAGCATCGTGTTCACCCAGGCGATCTGCGGCATCCCTCCGTTCGCCGGAACCTGCCCCAGCACGGCGTGGGAGGCGAATCTGCTCCAGGGGGGGCAGCAGGTGGGCCGGTTCTTCGGCTTCGATCAGGACCCCAACCGCACTGGACCGGGGCGGGCGATGCAGGAGGGCCAGTTGCTGGTGTCGCTGGACGGGGAGTACCGCAGCTTTGGCTTCCGGCTCACGCCCGGTGCTGGGCCCCAGTAATGACGGACTCCGATTGAAAGGTTGACGCGTGAACCTGAAATCCGGGCGAAGCGAGCAGGAGAAGGTGCAGATTTTGTGGTGGGGAGCCGCCTTGCGGTGCTCTCCCGATTGTTGCGTATTCCGTCTACCCGCTCTGTGTAAAGGTGGCGAACTTCGCCGCCTTTGAGCGCGCTGCGGACAGCACCCTGAGTGGACTGTGCTGATCTGCGCCGCGCGACGGGGGCCAGACGATGGGGCGCTTCTGATCGCTCAGGTTCTCTCCCGCCGGCCTTTGGGCACGGGGGGGGAGGTGTGGGCAGGGTCAGCGTCAGTGGGCCCAGGGGACCGCCAGGTCTCCGGCCTCTTCAGCTGTCAGCTTCTCCTCGAAGTGCGCCCTGGTGCGCCGGCGCCAGCCATGCAGGTCCGGCAGGCCCTCCTCAAAGTACTCGATGCCGCCCCAATCGTCCTCGACTGGGGCTCCAGGTCGGGGCTGCGGCAGATCCAGGGCGTCCACGGCCACCGGCACCTGTTGGGGCTGACCGGCAGGGCGGCGCGCGCCGACTTTGCCGCTGCGCTCCGCCTCGTGCATTTCCGCAAGGTCAAGCCAGTTCCCGGTCTCCTGCATCCACTCGAAATAGGCTTCCGGGTCGAGCGCGAGGAGCGCCGCCATGGCCGCCTGCAGGCCCAGCCACGCCGCGGCGGTGTCGCGCAGACAGGCGCGCAGGCGCAGGTCGCTCACCGCCTCGCGCAGCGCGCCGGCAGCCCCCTGGTGCTCATCAATGTCCAGGCCGAACGCTGGGCGCCACTGCGCGGCCAGCCGCCAGGCCAGTGCCGTGTGGCCCCGACTGTGCTCTGCCGTGCCGCCGGGGGTCAACTGCACCAGGCTCCCGTCGTAGCGCGCCTGGCCGCTCGCGGCGCCGCAGCGCGTGATCTGCGCGTGTCCCCGCAGCAGCAGCCCGGCCGCGTTCACGCGCGCGTCACGCACGCAGCGGTCGACCGTTTTCTCGCTGCAGCCGCCCATCTGGGCGAGCACGCCGCGGGTGATCATGAACGCGCTGGGGGCCTGACCGGGCGCGCGGCCAGTGATCAGCGCCCCCACCAGGGCCACGGCAGTCAGCAGCTCACGGGACGTCGCCGGCAGCTCACCCTGCTGAGCGGCCCACGAGCGCGCCTGGGTGACCAGATCGGCCAGCCCGCGCAGAGTCGCGGGCCCCGCAGGATCCTCAGGCGGGCCACCGACCTCGTGCCACCCGCCACTCAGCTCGTCGTACGCCAGGTTGGGGGTCCACCCGAGGGCCTGCCGCTCCGCCGCCTGGGCGCGCTGACGGGCGTGGCCGATGGCGTTCAGGAGTGACACCGCCACCTGGTTCAGCAGCGGGGACTGCTGCTGGAACGGCCGGTTGCGGTCCACACCACGGGCCACGGCGGCCCGGGCGATGGTGCGGACGTTCGGTGACGTGGACGCTTTCCGGGCAGAACGAGAGGGAGGAGAGAGCGGCATGACGGACATTCTGGCCCCCTGGGCTCCGGCCCACATCCCCATCAGAACGCCCTGGTTGCCAAGCGCTCTCATGCACGCGCCGGTGTGGGGCGCGAGGGCTGACCAGAGGCGTGACAGACGCGGTCCGCAGACTGTCCAGACTTCTCCAGGTACACCTTTGTGCCTTCGGCAGCAGCCTCTTCTTCTAGTTTGGACATGCCTTGCGCTGCCTCAGGGACGGCCTTTTGCGGAAAACGGCCTCCCGTGGCCGTGGGGTGCCAGGCCCCGCCCTGCCCAGTGGGCTTGCCCAGCATGGTGTGAGTCCGGTTCCGGGAGAATTCCCCTTCCGAACTTCGGCGTCTGATCAAGGCGATGCCTGTTGAGGTTGGAGAAGAGATCAGCCGCTCCATCGCCAGCCATTTCGCGGAACTGCGACAACCCGGGACCTGCGCGGGGCGAGGTTCGCCTGTTCTGGAAGGTGGTGTTCGCAGGGGACGGCCCCTGATTCATGGGCTGCAGACGTTCCCGCAGCGGGGTAAAGCTCCGCCCGGGTGACTGGAGACCGGGGCGATAGGCTCTCTGCCGCGATCAGCGCTGCTCCGGTCAGCCGGAACTCCACACTGCCGCTGTTCTTCGGCAACACGCCGCCCCACTGTTCTCTTCCCGCTGAACCCATCACACTGCAGCAACGCTTCAGGCGTCCTGCTGATGACACAATTGACGGATGGCGGCGGCCAAATGTGGATGCACGTTCGAATGGGCCTCCAACCACGCCAGGATGCACCGTGCCGAAGCCTGATTGCTCCCGTAGCCCTGCATCATCCCTGGCAAAAGGGGGGCCACGCCAGGAAAGCGCAACTCAAAGCGCCGCTCTGGCATGAAGAGATCGGCACCGCTCTGTTCGGCACCGTCCTGTTCGGCACCTCGCAGCGCGGCCAGCGCCAATATCTGGTCAACGGCGTAGCCTTGAATGAAGCGGGTGGCCGTCAGCCGTTCTCCCCGCGCTTCCCGGTGCAGGCCCACCAGGAGATGGGTCAGCGCCTCGTTGGTGTGCCAGTCCCGTGAGGGCGCTGGGCGCGTGGCCTGAACACTGGAGGCCGCCGCCAGGTCGGGAACATCCTCTCTTTTCCAGACCACCCGTCCAGTGGTGTAGGAAATGTGCGGCAGCTCACCGAGTTCGAAGACGGCGTACTCGGCGAAGATTCCGTCCTCGAACAGGAGTTTGCACCCATCCGGCGTGTTGCGGAAGCTGAAGGCCACGGGATGCACCTGTTCGAGCCAGTCCAGGGCGCCGAGATACCTGAGCTTGGCTCCCGGCGCGACAATGACGAAAAAGTCCAGATCGGAGTGCTGGTCAAGGCGGTGGGTGTCCAGGCCAACAGAACCGAGCGCCAGCAGCGCAAGAGCGTCCCCACGCTCCCGCAGTGCAGCGGCCAGCGCATCGAGGCGAGCGAGCAGTTGAACAGGGCTGGGCATCAGGGAATTCACTGTACTGCGGGTGATCACCGCATGGGTGGTTGTGCCAGGCCGCAGGAAGCTGAGGTGTGGAAACGAAAAGCCGCTGAGCCGCCACTCTGGTGAACCCTGTAAAATCAGGGCAATCTGAAGCTGTCATCTGACTCCACCACACGTTCAAAGTTCAGAGTGCGGGCACAGGCTGGGTGGCTCTCCGAACTTCACGCAGGTGGACCCCCGTGAGGTCGAGGGTACGCACGTCCAGTTGCTGCATCTGTCCAGCGACGACGACCTGGAGCTGATGTGGGGAGAGGTGGGCACCGCGCACTTCCTCATTCAAGGGCTGGAGCCCGCGCTGGACACGGGCTGTGCTGACAGGCTGGAGTTGGAGTGACACTGATGGCAACGGCACCACTCAGGCCGAAGCATGGGGCAGTTGTGTCCCACACTTCGGCCTTCTCTCTGCGCTTGCAGGCCCCAACACGCTGGCGTCGGCAGGTCCACGGCGGTCTGACGTTGGGGCCTCAGCCGCCAGGCGGCTTGCAAGCCACATCTCAGGCTTAAGCAGGCCCCTGCCTTGACGAACGGGTCCAGTGAATTCAGGTCAGGATGTGAGCTATTTTGCATTCTACGTCGTGCTGGACGGTCATTCCTGGCGGGCGCTATGCTGCGCGGATGCCCGATCACATCGGGGCGCCCGCCGCGCCTTCCTCCCTGGCCGAGCGCCTCCAGGACGTCACTGAAGCCCTCGCTGCAGCGGCCACCTCCGCGCAGGTCTTCGACGTCGTCCTCCGGCCTGCCCTGGAGGCGGTGGACGCGGTTGCCGGCGCAGTCCTGCTGGTAGGCGCTGCGGGCGACCGCCTTGAGATCGCGGCCACGCATGGGCACGCAGGCGGCGCGCAGACCATCTGGCAAGGTGGCCCGCTGGACAACCGCGTGCCGGCTGGGGACGCCCTGAAACAGCAGGCCGCGCTGTTCTTCGAGGACGAGGGCAGCCTGACGGCGGCCTATCCCGGGCTCGATGGGCGGCTCGGTGCCGCCGCTCCGGTGGCGAGCGCCGTGCTGCCGATGGTGCTGGCGGGGCAGGCCCTGGGCGTCATCGTGCTGGACTTCCTTGAGCCGCATCACTTCGCCGCGGAAGAGAAGCGCTTCCTGAGCATCCTGAGCACGCAGTGCGCCCTGGCCCTGGGCCGTGGGCGCCACGCGGCCGCCCTGCAAGGTCAGGTGGCCGCGCACACCCTGGAGCTCGAGCAGGCCCGCGCGCGCGCTGAAGTCCTGGCCACTCTGGGTGACGCGTTGCAGGGCGCTCGCTCGCTGGAGGATGTGGCGGCCCTGGCCCTTGAGCCCCTGGCACAGGGGCTGGGCTTGAGCGGCGCCATGGTTGCGCAACTGGCGCGCGGGAGCCTGGAGGCGGCGGCCATGTGGGGAGAAGTCTTCGCGGCGGCGGATTTGCAGGCCGGGGGCGTCCCGCTGGTGCAGGTGCCCGTGCTGGCCAGGGTTGCCCGCACGGATAAGGGCGAGTACCACGCGGATGACCGTGAGACCTGGGGCGCGCCCACCCCCACCCGTCTGCCCATGCGGGCGTTTGCCGTGGAGCCCATTCACACGCCGGGAGACAGCGTGGCCGGATTCCTGTGTGTCTGGCGCTCCTCAGCAGATGCGCCCTGGCGAGAAGGCGACCGCGACCTGCTGCGCCGCGCGGCGGGCACCCTCGGTCAGGCCCTGGAGCGCGTCCAGCATGCCGCGCAACTCCAGGCCTACACCCAGCAGATCGAGGAGCAGCGCGCGGCGCTCGACGCCTTCGTCGCGTACAAGACCGCGGTGGGCAGCGAGAGCGACGTGCTGGCCCTGGCGCGCCAGGCGGTGCAGGTGGTGCGGGCCAGCCTTCCGAACGTGAGCGCCGCGTACTACGAACTCGACGGTGAGTTGTGGAAGGCGCGGGTGTGGTCTGACGATGTGCTGCCCGAGGTGGCTGCAGAAATTCAGGCGGGCGTGCCCAGAGGCGCCCCCGATTTCAAGGAGGCGGCACACACGCGCGCAGCGGTGTTTGTCGACGGGTGGGAGGCGGAAGTCAACGGTCTGCCCAGCACGGTGGCGTACGGCGCGGTCGCTCTGTTGCCGCTGGTCGTGAACGGCCAGACGCGCAGTCTCCTCGCCGTGGGTACACGCGACGCCCATGCGTGGCAGGAGCGTGAGAAGGCGCTGATTGGGGCGGTGGTGCGCGGCCTTGAGCTGACGCTGGACCGCACGGAGATCACCCGGCGCCTCCAGGAACAGAACGCGGAACTCGACGCGCGCACCCGGGCGCTGGAGGGCTTTGCGGACCTCACCCGCGACCTGAGCGTGGAGGTGGACGAACCGGTGCTGGTGGGGCGCGCCCAGGAGGTGGTGATGTCGCTGCTGACCCCGGGTTACGCGCTGTACTACGAACGTCATGGCGGGTTGTGGCGCAACATTGTGCAGACCGGGGCGCTGGGCCGCAAGCCCGGTGAAGGCGACGCTTTGCAGGCGGTGATCGACGCGGGCTTTCCGTACGACGGGCCGCAGAGCCTGGTCGTGCCCTGGGCAACCCGGCAGCCCTTTTACCAGGACACCTACGTGCGGGGCAGCGACACCGACGCGGCCATCGTGCAGCACGTGAACACCGTGGCCACCCTGCCGGTCTTCGTCAACGGGGAGACCGTGGGCATCATCTGCTTCGTGCTGTTTGATTCGCGCACCTGGACCGGGACGGATAAGGCCGTGATGGTCACGGTGGTGCGCAGTCTGGGTCTGGCCCTGGAGCGTGCACGTGGTGTGGCGGAACTGACCCGGGTGTCGCGCTTCAACGAACTGGTGCTCAGCAGCATCGGCGAGGGGCTGACCACCGTGGACCGTGAGGGCCGCAGCGTGCTGGCGAATCCCGCGGCGCTGAAGATGCTGGGCTACGCGCCTGAAGAATTTCTGGGCCGCCGGCAGCACGCCCTGATTCACCACTCGTACCCGGACGGTTCGCCGCTGCCGATTGACGCCTGCGGGATCTCTGCGGCGTTTACCAGAGGAGAGGTACACCACGCCAACGATGAGGTGTTCTGGCGCGCTGACGGCAGCTCTTTCCCGGTGGAGTACACCAGCACGCCCATCCTGAACGGGGCAGGGGAGACCGGAGGCTCGGTGCTGGTGTTCCGGGACGTCACCGAACGCCAGCGGGCCGAGGAGACCCTCAAACGGGCCAACGAGGAACTTCGCCGCTCCAATGCCGAACTCGAGCAGTTCGCGTACGTCGCCAGCCACGACCTGCAAGAACCCCTGCGGACGGTGACGAGCTTCTCGCAGCTGCTGGCCAGCCGGTATGCCGGGCAGCTCGACGACAAGGGTCAGTTGTACATCCGGCTGATGGGCGAGGGCACGGCCCGGATGGGTCAGTTGCTGCACGACCTGCTCGCGTTCTCGCGGGTGGCCAGCGGCGAGGTGGTGCCGGAGCGGGTGAACATGGGCGCGGTCCTGGCCCACGTCCAGCAGGACCTGGACGCGCAGGTGGGGCAGGCCGGTGGACAGGTGGTCGTGGGCAAGTTGCCCGACGTGCGGGGCAACGCCTCACAGCTGCGTCAGCTGTTCCAGAACCTGATTGGCAACGCCCTCAAGTTCGCCCACGCCGACCGGCCGCCTGAAGTGCGCGTCGACGCCACGCGCGACGGGAACTGGGTGCGCTTCAGCGTGCAGGACAACGGCATCGGGGTCGAGCCGGAATACTACGAGCGTATCTTCACGATCTTCCAGCGGCTGCACACCCGCGAGCAGTACCAGGGAAGCGGCATTGGTCTGTCGATTGCGCGCAAGATCGTGGAGCGGCATGGGGGCCAGCTGTGGCTGGAGAGCACGCCGGGCACCGGCACCACCTTCTCTTGCACCCTCCCGGCGGTGCGGGGCGCATGAGCGGCGACCGGGCCACGGGGCCTGACCGTCATCTGGTGCCCCCGGAAGATCCCTGGGTGATGCGCGTGCTGCTGGTCGAGGATCATGTGGTGGACGCCCTGTTGTTCTCAGAGTTGCTGGAGGTCGAGGGCCTGGCGTGGGAGGTGGTCCACGTGCAGACCTTTGCGGCCGCCGCCTCATGCTGGGAGGGCGGCGGATTCGGTGTCCTGCTGCTGGACCTGTCGCTTCCCGACGGCTCTGGACTGGACCTGATGAGACGCGGGCTGGCGCTGGCCGCAGCAGCGGTCCCGGTGGTCGTGCTGAGCGGGCGTGATGACGCGGCGGTGGCCGCGCAGGCCGTAGAGCTGGGCGTGCGCGCCTACGTGGTGAAGGGGTCACGCGCAGTGCAGGACCTGCGGGCGGTTCTGGAGGGGCAGCGGGGCCTGTGACAGCGGACAGGCCCCATGGTCTGCAGGCTGGGCGATGCCCGAACCGGTCAGGCGTCGGCGCTTGCGCGCGGCCGCTTTCAGGTCTTCAGGCCAAAGGGAGGATTTGTTTTGCAAGGGTGGTGCCCAGCCCGCAGCAGGGGGGTCTGAGCGCGGGCCACCGGTTCGCTGAGGCGGTCGCCCGGGACATGTGCGAGATCGGCCAGATGCCCAAGGCCGGTCAGATGGCTTTCCAGGCCACGCGGCGCTTCTCGCAGCCGCACGGGCGGGCGAAATCCTGAGACATGAGGCGATTTCCCGCACTTTGCGACTCAGGGTTGATTCGCAAATCGGCTAGAATCGAATCATGACGTTCGCCTCGCCCCAGTACGCGCACGAGACGCCGGCGTGGCCGGAGTTCCACTGGGACCACACGGCATTTGGGAAGGCCCTCGCCGACGTGCACTTCCGCCGCGGCGCACTCGTCACCGCCATGGGCGATCTCGGCTTCGCCACCCAGCAGGAGACTGTGCTGGAGGCGCTCGTGCAGGACGTGACGCAGAGCAGTGAGATCGAAGGGAAGCATCTGGACGCGCAACAGGTGCGGTCATCGATCGCCACGCGGCTCGGCCTGGACACGGCGGGGCTCCCGGTGCCGGACCGGCACGTGGAAGGCGTTGTCGACATGATCCTGGACGCCACCCAGCGCTTCGAGGCGCCGCTGACCGCCGATCGGCTTTTCGGCTGGCACGCGGCCCTGTTCCCCACGGGCCGCAGCGGCCTGCACCGCATCATCGTTGGGGCGTGGCGTGATGACCGGCAGGGGCCCATGATGGTCCTCAGCGGCGCTCCGGACCGCCCTGATCGGCAGGTGGTCCATTTTGTGGCACCAGCCGCTGACCGGGTGCCCGCCGAGATGGCGCGCTTCCTGGCCTGGTTCGAAAGTGCGGACCTCGATCCCGTTCTGAAGGCGGCCACCGCACATCTATGGTTCCTGACCATTCACCCGTTCGACGACGGCAACGGCCGCATGGCCCGCGCCATCGCGGATCTGGCGCTTGCCCGCGCAGACGGGAGCAGGCAGCGCTATTACTCCATGTCGGCGCGCATCCGGCTGGAGCGCCAGAGCTATTACCGGGTCCTGGAGGAGACGCAGAAAGGCGGCATGGACGTGACCGGGTGGATCAGCTGGTTTCTGGAGTGCCTTCACGCCGCACTCGACACCACTGAACATCTGATCGCTCAGGTGCGCTTCAAGCGGGCGTACTGGCATGCCCACGGGGGGCAAGACCTCAACGCACGGCAGCGCAAGATGCTGAATGCACTGCTCGACGGCTTTGACAGCAAGCTGCGCTCGAGCAAATATGCGGCGTTCACGGGGTGCTCTCAGCCCACCGCTGTTCGTGATCTGGGCGATCTTGTGGAGAAGAAGTTGCTGCGGGTCATGGACGGCACCGGCGGGCGCGGGACCGCGTATGAACTCGTGCTGCCCGCCGCCCACCCTTGACCGGAGACGCCGCCGCAGTTCCTGCTCACACTCCTGGCACGATCCGGGCATGAAGGCGGGCAGCCCGTGGGCGCAGGCGCGCCGGAAATGGTCATCGGTCTCTCGTGCAAGGTGATTGGCGGGCGGGCGGGGATGTCGACAGTTCCATCGCTCGCCGCCTCGCTGGGCTGCTTTGACGTGAGGCCCTGCACAGGGGTGGGCTTCGCCCAGGCAGAACGTGCAGAGCGGGGTTCGCCTGTTCTGGAGGGTGATGTCTGTCGGGGCCCTCCCCTGGTTCATGAGTCGCGCACGTTCTGATGGGGGGTAAGGGTTCGCCTGTGGGCAGTAACGTCTGGCCATGAATTCCCCTCCCCCCGAGATTTCGCGCCTGATTGAGGCGATGCCTGTAGAGATTGTGGCCCTGGTCTTGGCCGGGCACGTCACCCAGCCCTGCACCATGCACCTGACGGCCCGCACCCTCCAGGCGGCCCCCGATTTGCAGCCCCGCCTGCTGGCCCACATCAGCGACGGCCCCTCTGAACTGGCAACACAGATGGGGTTGGACGAGCCGTTGTCCTGGGCCCTGTGGGGCCTGTGGTACGACATTCAGCACGAACCGGTGTCTGCCCGGGTGACTCAGCTGGATCGCCAGTTGCAACTGGACGTGTTCCTGACGGCCGGTTACCCACATCTACGGGAGACCTACGAGCGCGAACACGGCCTGGTCTGAGCCGCATCTCCTTACTTTCCAACCGCCGCTGGCATGCTGCTGCAGGGCCGCAGCACTCTTACGCTGCTCTGAGGCTCGCGGGCCACTCTCAGGACGCCGAGGCAGCATGGATGGTGGTCCGCATCCTGAGGTGGTCCGCTGGATCCGGAGGGGACTGGCGCCGACCAGCGATTCAGCACGAAACAAACGAAAGGCCGCGTCTCTATCGGGGAGACGCGGCCTGAAGGCGGTGTGGACTCAGGTGGCCGCGAGCGCTTCTCTGGCCAGGCGGCTGGCCACGGCGCCGTCGTACTGGCCGGCGTGGTTGGTCTTGAGCACGTTCATGACCGCCCCGATGTTCGTGGCCCCGGCGTCGATGGCCCCGCGAATGACGCCTGCCAGGTCAGGCTCGCTCATCAGCGCCGCCGATTTCTCGGCGTCCTGCTGCGCCTTGATGGCCGTCACCTCGCCGTGCAGCGCCTGGAGGATGCCCAGTTCCCGGGTGGCCATCTCGGTGTTGCGGCCCAGCTTGGTGAGGTCCTGCACCTCTTTTTCGAGGGATGTGCGCTGCGCGCCTGTGACGCCAGCGATCAGGTCAAGGTGAGCCATTCCAGGCTTGTTCTTGGCCTGGGTCTCGGCGTCGCCCAGCACCCGGCTGAGCACGGCTGCTGTTGCGGCGGCCTGCGGGTCGGTGCGCGCGGCCTTGCGGGCTTCGAGGTGGCGGGCTTTCAGGGTGGTCAGGTCCATGGTGGGGCTCCTTTGTGGGGCGGTGGATCTTGAATCAAAGGACCAGAAGATGGCTCTCCCGGTCCGGGTCTGAGCGGCGCGTCTTTAGAGGGCGTCGAGCAACCCGCGCAGGCCGTGGACCGCCACTCCGGCTGGCTGGGTGACGCCGGGCTGGAAGCAGATGACGGTGTCGCCTGGGCTGAGCGCACGCTGCGGCTGGTCGGTAATCAGCAGTGTGGGGCCTGCGGGCACGTCGGCCACCTCGTCCATCTCCATCATGCGCCCCTCGGCGGCGTCGATCAGGCCCAGCTGCACGCGGCGGGCAAAGTCCTCGCGGCCCTCGGCGGCCTGACGTTTCCAGCTCTGCGCGCCGCAGCGTACAGTCTCGGCGCGGGCCAGGTGAGGCGCGGTCAGCAGAGTCAGCGGCATGCCGCTGCCGGCCTGGGCGATGCTCAGGGCCAGGCTCTGCATCGCGTCGCGCTCGATGACCTGGTAGCCGCCGCGGTCGCCGGCCAGTTCCAGGAAGATGACCTGTTCCTGGCCCGGCTCGCGCAGGTCGATGGCCAGCAGCGTACACGAGGTCTGCTCGCCGCGCAGGTCGAACTTGAGGCGCACGGTTGACAGGTCCATCTCGCGCGCCCCTTTGGCGGTGTCCGCGCGGCTCATCAGCCCGCACGACGCGCGTTCCATCCCCAAGAACGGCACCGAGGTGAACGAGTACACCGAGGCTATGATCAGCGTGGCGCCGCTCTTCCGCAGCTGCTCAAGGTCCAGATCGATGTACTCGGTGGCACCGACCGGCAGCGGCGCGCTGCGCAGGTCGCCGGAATGCACCATGCCGGGGGCCCGCAGGCTACTGAAGGTGCACTGGCCGATCTGCTCGCCTGCAGCGTTGTACGAGACGGCCGACAGGTCCAGGTCCGATGGAGCCGGCGCGGTCCTTCTGGGCCCAGTGCATGAACAGGCGGGCGGTGGTTGTGGCCTCCGTGCCCTGGGGCGTCAGGGGCAGCATGCTGCCGGGGGCCAGCCCTTCCAGGCCTCCGGACGCCGCCCGCGCCGAGGCCGCGACACGCACGCCCACCACCTGCGGGTCCAGTTCCAGCAAGCCCAGTTCGGGCGCCGCCGCGCCGCGGCGCAGCAGCTCGTCTTCCAGGAGGTTTTGCACCTGCCCAATTAGCTCCGGGTGCAGCGTCATGCGGGTGTCGCCCAGCGCGCGTGGTCGCCTTGCCGCGCGAGCGGAACGAACGCGTGTTGTCGGGCATGAACCGGCTGGCCACGTGGGCGTGCAGGCCCGCCACCATGACACTGGTCAGGCGCGGCGCTGATGAGGGTCGTCAGGGTGACGGGTGCTTTCGCGGTGCCCCGGCTTTCCTCGCGCAGCAGGTGGTCGAGGCTGCGTCCCAGACAACGGTTGTTGAGTCCTGTGTCACCGGAACCGCGCGTGCTGGCGCAGGTGGACGAAGGCGGCTAACAGCAGCGCATCGTAAAGCGGCTGAGCGACCCGCCGACGACGCTGGCGTGGCTGGAGGAGCGGGCCATGCAGCGCAGCAGCTGAGGTTGCACAAAGACACGCCCTGGTGGAGCGAAAGTTCTCGGTCCTCCCCGATCAGGGGCCGTCTACGGCTCCGGCGGGCGCCGTCCGTTGACCCGAATCACACGCCCCAAGAGGCGCGGCCTGGCGCATGCCACAGCATCCATCAAGGACTAGCCGAACACACAAAGGCTCCATTCCCAGGGATGGCCCAGCGTCCCCCACCGCCAATCGTCGGCCAGCGTGATGCCATAGTCCCCATTCGGCAGCACGAACCCGTCCCATGGATCTCGGTATCCCAGGGCATCTGGCGCAGGCTCTTCCAGCAGATGGGGGTTATACCGGCAGCAGGTGTGGTGCGGGTCCAGCCCATACACCCACTCATCCGGCCGCGCACAGGCACGGATATGCCCCTTCATCAACGCGAGAAACTCTTCACTGGCGGCGGCGTCCCATTCGGTGGAGAGGGCGCAGGTGACGGAGGGCACGGGTTCACGAAAGCTGGGCCAGTCCCGGGATGACGTGCTGGGATTGAAGTCGAACGTCAACCTGAAGTCGCTCCACACCTGCGAGTCCTCCGGCTCTTTAATTTCCCACCATACGGGTTGGTCTGGCATTTCTACCTCACCTTGCTGGCGTGTTCGCGAATCGTCGGGCCAGCAGATGCTGGCTTTTCCGGGCCAAGGCGGTGTGCTGGGACGACGCGGCGCGCTCCAGCAGCGTTCCTGGGCAGTCGGGCTGTGAAATCAGCTCGAACAGCATGGCGCGCCCCATGGCCTGATCAGGATCCGAAGTGCCCAGATCCCACAGGCAGTCAAATTGCGTTGAGGTCAGGATGCTGTTTGTCCAGAGGAACTGCGCGAACGCTGACCACCGGTAGTGCTCCAGATTGAAGTCGATTCCTTCTGCCCACCGGGCGCAGAGCTCACACAGCACCAAGTGCGTGAGGTCGTGCAACATGCCCCACGCCACCTGGACGAACAGGCGTGCCCGCCCCAGGTGGGCGTTGAGGCCTTCCAGAGGGCCACGAAAGGTGGTGCACGGTCCGAGGCGGGGCAGGCTCCGATTTTGACTGCCAGAGGCTGCCAAGAACGACTTCGAAGTGTTGGGCGAGAACTCCGGGTAGAGCAGAAGGGCAGTGTGACCCGGCGAGACTGCCTCCGTCCGGGGGCTTGACGCCCGTTCATCTACCCCCCAAGCTCATGGGGAGCTTTGGCCTTGATGACCGATTTCGTCGCATGGGCCCCCCTGACTGTCTTTACGGCGATGGTCTGGCTGGTCACGGCCCTGGTCGCCGTCATCACCCTGCTGGTCGCGCTGTGGCGACCATCGTATCCCGGCTGGCGTACCTGGACCGTCGGCCACAGCAGTCTGGTTCTGGGCTTCATGGTCTCGGCCGCCCGCACCGAAGGGTCCCTGCAGGTGTCAGTCCTGCTCGGCAACGGTCTGGTGATGGCTGGAGCGGCGCTTTACCTGAATGCCTTTCAGCGCTTCTGTGGGGAGGCGCCAGGTCGCCGTGAGGTGAACCTGACGACCGCGGCCGGGCTGGCGGTACTGCTTGCCCTATGGTTTCTGACCACTATCAGAGATGACATATTGTTGCGTCACGTCCACGCATCATGCCGCAGCCCAGCCGTGCCCGTGCCACATGATGCGCTCGTGGAAGCACGGTCAGAGACAAGCGTGTGGCGGCGAGTTCCGCCGCCCCATGCCCGGAGCATGACCACTGATGTGCGGGAGCGGCCCCGGAGTCAGCCCGTGGGAGCACGGCCGCGCCCGCTGCAGCAGTTCTCGACGTCGGCACCGGCTTCCCAGTCGCCCGGTCCAGTCCAGCCACAACAGCCCGCCACCGGGGTCTACACTGATCTATGAACCACCGGCCGGGGTCACCGCCGGGTGCGCTCGCCCCGCTGTATGGCCGCGAGCATGACCTGCGCCAATTGCTCAAATTGCTCCAGGATGGGGTACGCCTGCTCACGCTGCGCGGCCCCGGTGGGATGGGCAAGACCGCTCTGGTCCTGCATCTGGCCCATGCAATCGAGCGAGCAGGCGAGTCGCCTCAGCTTGACCACGTCCAGTTCATTGACCTCAGCGCCGTGCGCGAACCGAAAGGGGTGCTGGGCTTGATCGCCGCCGCCTTGCCGGAGCATGGACTCCGAGGCGCACCAGAACGGCAAATTCAGGACTTCGCGGCCCGCCGCCGCACCCTGCTGATCCTGGACAACTTCGAGCAACTTCTCCCTGCTGCCCCAGACCTGGCTGACCTCCTGGCCCGCACGGACACGCTGCAGCTGGTGGTGACCAGCCGGGCGGCGCTGCGACTGCATGACGAGGTGGAGTACCCAGTCGAGCCACTGGGGCTGCCCCAGCGCGTCCGCGACGCCGCTTCGAGCGCGGCGGTGCAGTTGTTTGTCGCCCGCGTCCACGCCCTGACCCCTTCATTCACGCTGAACGAAGCCAATGCCGCCCAGATCACGCGGCTGTGCGGGCTGCTCGAGGGAGTCCCCCTTGCGCTGGAACTGGCGGCCATGCGGACCCGCAGCTACGCGCTGGGGGACCTGCTGACCCGGCTGGAACATCCGCTGGAGGTGCTCAAGGCGGACTTCCGGGATCGGCCCGAACGCCTGCGGTCCCTGCGGGCGACGGTGGAATGGAGCTACGAGCTGCTGGACGAGATGGACCGGGCAGTGTTCGAATGCTGCGCTGTGTTCAGCGGCCCATTTACCCCGCAGGCGCTGGCTGCGGTGTGGGGGGACGACACGGTGCTGGAGCGGGCCGAAGCGCTGCTGGAGCAGAGCCTGCTCCAGCGGCTGGACACGCCGAGCACCCTGTGGAAGATGCTCCAACCTTTGCGGGAACTGGCCGTTGAACGCCTGAACGGCCACCCGCAAGAGGCCATCTGGCGAGAGCGACACGCCTGGCACTTCCTGGAGATGGTAGAGGGACATCGGCACCGCGTGGAGTTGGACGGACTGAACAGCTTGAAAGCGGACCTGGCGCACTACCCCAACATCCGGGCCGGGATGATCTGGACTGTAGAACAGCGCCACTCGGATCTGGCCTACCGTTATCTCGGTGCCATAGGTGTCATGTGGTCGGCCCTGGGCATCGATCTGCAGGAGGCGCCCCTGGTGGACGGGGTCCTGGCCCTACCCCCGCCCAAGGACCGCCGCACACTGCTTCAGGCGTTGAAAATCAGCGCGAACACCCTGAACTATATGGGGCGACTTCAGGCCCGTGAAGCACAGTTGCTTGAAATCGTGGCGCTGTGCCGCGAACTGGGCGACGTGGAAGGAGCGGCCGGGCAGACCCTCAACCTGGCAGACGTGATGAGGGAAACGGGGCGGCCTGAGCAGGCATGGACGGTCAGACAGCAGCTGATCCGCGAGGTGCACGAATGGCTGGGTGACCGGCCTGCGACCCGTGAGCAGCAGAGGTTGCAGGGATTTGCCCACCTCTGTGCGTCCACGGATCTGCTGGAGCTGGGCCAACACACGCAGGCCCTGAAGTATGCCCGGCTGGCCTGCGGGTACTTCCAGGACATGGGCGGCAGGGTGGAATACCGGACCGCCAGGACGACGGTGGGGCTCGTGCTGGTGTCCGTGCACCAGTTGCCTGAAGCCCGCACGCTGTTGCTGGCGTGCCTGGACGAAGCCGTGGGCGACGGCCTCCGGGGCATGGTCAAGCATGTCCTGCGCTGGGGCCTCGTCTTCGTGGCGGCCGAGCAGCACGAGTGGACAACGCTGGTGCAGTTCACCGCCTTCGTCAATGATCCTGTCGGGGAGCGTTCTCAGGGCGTGCTGGACCGCCGACTGCACCAGGACCTGGCCCTTGCCCGCAAGGCGCTGGGCGAGGCTGCCTACGGCCAGGCCTGGACGACGGGCCTTCACCTGCAGATAGAAGACGTGGTGAAACTGGCCGGGGGGCTGGCCCTGACACCAGCGCCGCGTCCAGACCTAACGCCCCGCGAACTGGAGGTGCTGGCCCTGGTGGCGCAGGGCCACCCGGACCGGAAAGTTGCGCGGCTGCTGAACATCAGCTCCGGCACCGCCAGCAAACATGTGGCGAACCTGCTGGGCAAGCTGGGCCTGCACAACCGCGTGGAACTGACCCGCTGGGCCATGGAGCATGGACTGGCCGAAGGCGATGAATCCACGCCACCCACCTTGTGAGGAGCACGGGCTGACCTCAGGGCTGAACATGCCAGCGCCAAAGCACAGAGAGAGCTGCTCCAGCCAGATGTCTGCTGGCTTTTTCCTTGCGACATCCCGCTTCCGAATGGGGGGGGGTCTACATCATTCTGCCAGGGTCACCTGCCCGCGCCGTACTTACTTCTCCCGATGTGTTTTGAACTGGAAACGCGCACCCTGGGGACATCAGCCCAGCGCTGAGATCAGGCAGGAGCCGGGCACCCGGCTCCCCAGGTCTGCGGCATCGTTCACCCGTCTCTCTTCACGCCGTCCCTGGTTCCGTCTGGAACGAGAGGCGCGGCGGCAGGTCTGCCCTGCACAGGAGAACGCATCATGCCTACAGTCCACCCGTTGGCCCGCCGCCTGTCCGTCGCGCTACTCACCCTGGGGCTGCTGGGCGCACCCGGGGCGCTGGGGAGACAGGCTGCCCCCGCTGAGACCCTCGGTAACCAGTTGACCGCCATGTCCGCAACGGGGCTGAAGCTCGCCGAGTGCGAGCAGCGCATGCAGGCCCTGGGGACCATGCTGAGCCAGGCAGGGTACGTCTCCAGGCGTTCGCACCTGGGCGCGGACGCCGTCATGACTGGGGTGTGGTACCACCCGCAGCGCCAGACCACCGTCGTGGCGTTCTCGGGATGGCAGGCGGCGGACAACGCGTTCTCGGCAGCGGAGATGGACGGCCAGGTGCGCTGGAACGAACTCCTGGCCACGCC
>NZ_JNIV01000031.1 GCF_000701405.1 Deinococcus marmoris DSM 12784 | reverse complement strand
CCTGGAACGGTCAGCGGTGACCCACGCTGACCGACTGGAGCGGTTATTTGGACTGGTCACGCTGGCCTGGGTGTGCTGTTTGAGGGTGGGCGTCTGGATGAACGCGTGCAAACCGATTCTGATCAAGGCTCATGGTCGCCGCGCAACAAGCGTGTACCAGTATGGCTGGCAATATCTGGCGAGAGCGCTGAGATGGGATCGCCCACAGGCCGAAGCCTACTTTGGCCTCCTGAGTCACCCTTTTCCTGCGCTCAGCACCGCCTGAACTCAAGTTGTCCGGTACTGAAGATTAGGGGTTATTCGAGGTACTCGTGTTCTTCTTCCAACTCTCCCTCAGCAGAAGGAGCGGGCAAAGAGGCTAAACTTTCTACAAGCGAAGCTTGGAATCCTCTTACATGATCAGAGTGCCGTGACAAATGAGCTCAAAGCCCTTCCCGCCTCCATCCTCGCGCAGGCGTTTGCAGGGGCATTGTAGTTGAGAAGGGCGCGGTGCATTAACTGTTCAGACCTTGACTGGCAGGCGGCACCGCCCCGGCCACCTCAAGAGAATGCGTGAGCTACCTCTACCCCACCGAACCCGCCTGGTGGTCGGCGCTGTGCTTTCGCCTCAGCGGCCCCGAGAACATCCCGGTGCGCCGCCTGATCGCCCTGAGCGCAGAACTGCCCCTTCAAGGGTTCCTGGCCCTGGCGCAGGACACCGAGCCGGAGGTGCTAAGCGCGCTCAGTGAGAACCCTGCCCTGCCTCCAGACCTCTCCCTGCAACTGTTCCGCCACCCAGACGCAGAGGAGTTCTTGCCTGAGGACAAGGCGTGGTTTGACCGCCTGCTGACGCGTCCAGAGTTGACGTCGGACGATCTGATTATGGTCATGGAACGCGTCAGCGGCGATGGCATGGAAGAAGCCATCCTGCACCCCAACGCCGACTGGTCAGTGCTTGAAGACTATTTCCGCTGCTACGGTCGGGTGGACAGCCCGGAACTGGCCGGCAAGCTTTTGCGCCGCTTCCCCTGGGGCGGGCACCAGTAGGTCTGGGCCAGGATCATGGAAGATCCGGAGTGGTCGCGCGCGTTAATGACTTGCCCCGAAACACCCCAGGCCTTCCTGGTGTGGATGGCCTGGGAGCAGCGACAGGAGATGTTCCGTCAGGCGGGCTGGGACTACTTGCACGAGATCAGCGAGGAGATCTGCGCCCACCCCAACGCCAACGCCGAGGTCTTCGGGGTGCTGATCGATGATGACGTGTTCCAGGAACAGGACACCGATTACGGCCTGCCGTGTGCGCACCTGATCAGCGAACACCCGGGGGCCTCAGACAGGCAAAAAGAAGCCGCTCTTCGGCAAATCAAATTTGTGGAACAGGAGGACGAGGAATGAGCGTAACACCCACAGCAGGCCCCAACTACATCAAGCAGGCGCGCTACATCCGGGCGCACGAGCGGCTGAATCTGGCGCTGGAACAGGGCTTTTTTATCGAGGCCGCCATGATCTGCGAAAGCATCATCACGGACCGGTTGCACTCGCACCTGCACTGGCGGGTTACGGTGGCCGGAACCCTGACGCCGGAGGAGGTCAGCCAGCGGCTCCCAAAAGTCCGGGGGAAGCTGGCTTTCACGGGGCACAGCAGCCTCGGGTACCTGATCAAGGTCTTTCACCTGGATTTTGACCACTTCGAGAACGAGCGCCATTTGGATTTGCCCGCCCGGCTGGATGACTGGCGAGAACGCCGCAACCGGATCGCCCACGGCACGGTCTACACCGAACCCGACAAGAAAAACTATGCCGACGAGTTCGATGCATTCATGAAGCGCGCCGAGGACTGCGCCCGCGGAGGCAAGCCACTGCTGAACTGCCTGAACGACTGGGACCGGGCGGTGCGAACCCGGCACCGCAAAGAAGCGCGCGCCGAGAACTGATCAGCTGTCAAACCAGTCTTCGGCCAGCGCGACGGGGACAGCGTCAGCGCGCAACTGCCAGACCAGCTCGCCGTCAGGGTCGCGCAGCGGCTGGCCCTGGTCGTCACGGTCAAGCACCAGATCCTCCAGATCATACAGGCCGTCGCCCACGATGCGAACTGGCCGTGCCAGACGGTAGTCGCGTGTGCTTCCAGGCCCGTTTCTGGCTCTGGACGCGTCTCTGGACACGATCATCTGCAAATTCAGCCCGCCACCCTCCTGCACGATGACGGGGCGCAACGACTGCAACGTATAGAGCACGCCGTCCACGGTCAGCTCGGACAGGGGATCAAGCACGGTGTCAAAAGGTGTATGGGCACGGCAAAAATCCAGCCAGGCCCGCTGGCCTTTTGGGGCGTGCACCCACTCTGTCCAGGCGACCCGGTCCTGGGCCGCGCGACGCGCGCCAGCAGCATAGTCGCCCCCGGATGTCCGCGCCCACCGCGCCGCATCCAGCCGGGCAGCCGGCGACACCGACAGCATCGCCCTAGCTTTGAGAGGGGTGCCGGCGCCGGCGGCTGGACGCAGGTAAGCCCTTTTCGCCTTGCCTGTGGCGGCGTCGATCACGGGGGAACCATCTGAGTTTCGCATGACGTAGCCGGTCCGCTCCAGGCCATGAACCCACTCGCTGAGGAGTTGCATGAACCAGCCCTGCCGGGGGTCCCGGGGAAAGGTCAACACCCAGGGTTCGCGGCTGTAGTCCCAGGAATGCAGGATCACCGGGATCTGATGGGCCTTGGCGTCGGCGTGGACCTGGTTACGCCACTGCGCCATGACGGCGGCGCGGGAGACCTGGCACTCCCGGTAAAATTTGGATTCCAGATGCGCGACGGGGGCGAGCAGCGTCGACTCAATATCCGTTGGCACCTGCGGCAGCGTTCCAGACACACGCATCAGCTCCAGTGCCGCGTCATGTGTGATGTTGTAGGCGGCCATCAGCCGCTGCGCCTCGGCCTCGCGCACCCGCCCAAGGCCCGCCGCCTGGGGCCGTGGCCGCGCCGGATAACCCAAATCGGTGAGCGCCTGCGCGTGGCTGGCATCACCGGCCTGGCCCTTTGAAAATGACTTTGCCCGGCCAACACCCGTTGTCTTTTTCTTCTTTTTTGCTTTAGTGGTCATCTTAATTTCAGCATCGTTGCGGTTGCGGTGCGCCGCTTGGGTTTTCAGGATGTCTGGCCACGCCCTGGTCATAAGGCGGCTGAATACCGCCATTTTGCCCAGGGTCTGGCTCTGGCCTTCCGTGAACTGTGCCCTTCAGTGTGGTCCAAGCCGCCGCACATCATCAGGCACCTCGCCGCCCCGGACGTAAAAGTAAACTTGTTCGCGGTGGAAATCGCCCGCAAGCGCTCCTTTAGCGTGGCGGACGAAGATGACCGTCTTGAGAGGCTGTTGAGCGATCTGAGGGCTGTGACCGAGCAAGACCACTGGAACGAGTACCTCTAAACGTTCCCTTCCCCGTCAGCTCCAAGAGTCAAGGCTGGCTTTTTGCGGCCAGCCTGTTGCCCGACTTCTCGACAGGACGCCGCAGAATGCTCGACATGGCCCCCCAACTTAGCGACAGGGAGGACTTGCTGCTGGGCATCAACCCCCTGAAGTCGCTGCATCCAAGCCGTGCTGGATACATCTGGGGGCTTACGCCTCTTGGCGCAGAAAGCCGACAAACTTAGCGGAACTGCTCCCAACGTAGGCTGCGACTTTCACGGTTGTGATCTGTGACGGTGCCTCTCCGGGGCCAGGAAGTCCACCACCACAGCCAAAAACCCCTTCAACGCCGTCACAGATCAGATGATCCTGGTGATCACCGAACCTCCGGTAGAGCATCACACTGAATGGCCCCGGCAAGCGCCGCAGACACCCAGCTTCAGCAACACCCTCAGGTCCGGCCCACCGGGCATCCGCACCACCCAACGAACAGCAGCCACACACGGCCGGTGCTTTGGCACAGTGGTCATTTGCCCGGGTTGCCCAGGGTGCGGTCAACCTCGGCCTGGCTCTTGGTCGGCCAGGGCAGACTGTCGTTCAAAACCGCCCAGGCTCACCGCCATGAGGGCCAAATGACACAACCATGCCGAACCCATACAGCGCCAGAAACCTAGAGAACACCGGACATCTCGGCCGCCGTTCACCAACAACGCCCCGGCTGGCTGCCGGAGCGCATTAAGCCAACTTCTCGACATGCGTCCACCCACTTGTCGATAGGCAGGTCTCGTCACTGATCACCCTTTCTCGCAGTCTCTGGACCAGAGTCCGTCCTGGACACGTCTGGAGGCCAGACCCAACCCGGCGAGAAAGGCGACAAACCTAGAGAAACTGTTCAAAAGGGGGCCTGCTAAGTTCAAGGTATGGCCTCCAACCAGCCCCCTCAAGACCTGAATCGCTGTCCCCACTGCGGCCACGAAGCACACCGTGCCGATGCCGTGACCACCCCGCCACCCCAGCCCGATGCCCACCTCTATCCGTCAGAAACCGAACTCAACCACGCCCTGGCCCAGGCGCAACAGGTGCTCTCGGCCTGCATGGCGCAGGCCGTCGGCACCGGAAACCCACAGCTCCACAGACGCTGCGAGCAGCTGGTCATCGACTCGGCCGCGTGCTGGAACATCGTCGTCAACAACCTGGTCGACGACGGTCAGGTGGCCTGCTTCCTGATGGACGCCGCCGAGTTGGCCAGCGAGCTGGCCGCCACGTACCGGTACCACGGTGCCGAAACCGAGGCCATTTCCACGGCCCGTGTGGCCCGGGGCCTGGCTCAGCTTTCACTGCAACTCGACCCCGATTTCTGGCTGGCTGACCCCCACGCGTTCGACTGAGCCGCGCACCCCAACCAGGAGCAAAACGACAAACGCCAGATGATCCACCGGCCCCGACACCAGCGGGGCCGGTGCCGTTTTGACTGGAGCTGGCCCCGGAACCTGAATGTGCATGGGCGCCGTTGCCCGGGAGGAATGCCACGCCACTGAACACATGGGACCGTCGATGGGGCCTGAGAACAGACAGAGAAGAAGGGATGCCCTGGGGCTGATGGCCAGAGTTGCTGGAAAAAACGGGACCGAGAGGCGGCGGCAGACCAGGGAGGCTGAGGACGAAAACACGGGGAGTGGGGGAGGGAAAAGCAAGCCCAGGACGTCAAAACGGAGGGGAAAAGGCAACGGAAAAGTTGTCGGTGCGCCAGCAGTGGGCCGGGCGCGAGTACGCCGCCGCTTCATCCAGGGAGGACCCCATGAAAAAACCCCGAACAGTCTGGCTGAGCCAGCCACTGTATCCAAACAGCGCGCAGCAACAGGCCTTACGGCGCCACTGGGCACGTGCCCTGAGTGCACAACACATGTTGTCCACCTACCTCAGCCTGCGCGCCGCTGGGCACAGCACACGTCTGGTTGACGCTGCAACAAATCCGGGATCGTTGCCCAGTCTGCCGTCTCCAGAAACCACCGTTGTTGTGCCGCCGTTCCCAGTGGCCGAGTTGCAGGCCGAGTTCCGGCAGGCCCGGGACGCCCTGGGCTGGGCACGTGACGTCCCCGCTTCCGTCTACCACCAGGTCGTCGCCGATACGGCGCGCGACTGGCGCGCCTTTGCCGGCCGTGCAGTCCGTGTCTCGGAGCTGCCCCCCGCCTGGGGCCCTGAACGGCCGCTGGAGCTTCATCTCAATGGCGCAGCCCAGCCGCTGGACCAGATCACCGTGGAAGTGGCCTCGCTGGGCAAGGACGCCCTGATCCTAGGCGATCTTTACCTGCTGCCCGGGCCGTACCGACGCGCCCTGCACCACCGGCAGCAGCGGCGCCTGGCGCACGAGGCCCAGCGCCTGCAACAGTTCGAGCAGGCGTGGCTGGCCGGCGATGACCTGAACGCCGCAGGACAGGCTTACCGCCTGCGGGCGCGTCACCTCGCCGCCGGCGTCGTGCTGGAGGACCAGCGTCCACCGCTCGCCCTGGGACCAGGGGAGCCGCGCAGCCTGGACCGCGCCGTCATCCGGCAGACCACGGGACTGAACGGCCAGCCGGGCTGGGAGATCAGCTGGGCGTTTCAGATCGCCGCCACACCCTGGACCACGGATGACTGCCTGGGTTTAGACCCTGGGGGGCGCCATGTCGTGGCCTACGCGGCCCATACGGGCTGCGGCGTGATCCAGCGGCCGCTGCGGGGGGCCTGGCAGCTCCCGGCGCTGCCCGCGCCACGCGGCCTGCTGGAGGTGCCGTTGGATGAGACGCGCGCACGGATTTACCACCGGCGGGCGTTGTTTCTGAAGATGTTGCCCACCTACGACGCGTTTCTGGCGCTGGCGTTGCAGTTCCGGGTTGTCGCCCTTGAGGACACCTCGTGGCATGTGTTGCGGCACCGGGGCTCGAAGTTTCCCGCCTACGCTGAAGCCGTGGGGCTGAGAGCGGCGCTGCGCTGGCTCATGGACCTTGCGCCCCATCACGGCGTTCAGGTGCGGTTGACTCCCCCCTACAACAGTTCTCGCACGTGTCCAGCGTGCCTGAAGGTGGGCCGTCGCCCCTGGTCCGGCAGACCGTTTGCCTGCCACACCTGTGGCCACACCGAGACCATCGGCGACGTCGCCGCCGCGCAGATTCACCGGATGCGCGCCCTCAGTGGTTCATGGCGGGCACCGTGACCGGCAGTCCACCCGACGTCCTGCGCGCAGGCTGGCCGGAGGACCTGCATGCCGGGCGCCTGTACCTGCCTTATCAACTGCGCATGAGGGCGTCGGGGCGGCAGGGGAAGGTCCCGGTGCGCTGGGCGGGGCGGCGCTGGTACCCGGCCGATGCCCGTGATCCCCGGTTCCGGCTGACCCTGGGCGGGGCGCTGGTGCATCTGGAGGCCGGCGACGTGGATGGCGTGGGCGTCGCGCTGGACCCCCAGGTGGCCGTCCTTGATGGCCTGTCTCTGGTGGCCGTCGATCTCGATCATGTGCTCCAGCCAGGTCATGCGTTGCTGCCGCCTGCCCGGCAACTTGTGGACCGGCTGTCTTCATACACCGAGGTCTCACGCTCGGGGTCCGGACTGCACGTTGTCGTTGGTGCCCGGCTATCGGGCAACCGCCGTGCCGGGAACGTGGAGGTGATCGCCAGCGGATTTTTGGCCCTGACCGGCTGCCGCCTCCCGGGGACGCCGCCCGGCATCAGGCCGCGCCAGGCAGAGCTGGACGCCCTGATCGCGGGCATGACGACGCCCCAGCCAACCCGCCCTGGTCCGCCCCAGACCAGCACCAGTCCGGCAGACACCGAGGTGTTGCGGCGCCTGCGCGCTGGACCAGGTGCCGCAAAGTTTTCCAGGCTTTTTGACCACGGGGATCTGGACCTCCACGGTGGGGACCACAGCCGCGCCGACGCGGCCCTGCTCGGCCAGTTGAGTTGCCACACGTCCGATCCACAGCAAATCGCGCGCCTGTTCTCGCAGAGCGCCCTCTTCCGCCCCGCCCGCTGGCGCGCCCGCGCCACCCACGATGGCCGGACTTACGGCGACGTCACCGTCGCGTATATCCTCCGCCGCAAAGGAAAATCATGTTGAACCCCATGCTCTCGCATCTGATCGAACTTCCTCTACGCCCAACCCCCGAACAGGAACTCACCCTCTTGCGGCTCAGCGCGGCACACCGGTCCGCCGAACTGCTCGCCATGGATCAGGCATTTCTGGCCCTGAGCAGCAACGATGTGGCGCTAAGCGCCCTCGTTGGCGGGCCGGACCATCCAGACCGCTCCAACGCCGGCGAGGCGGCTGCTCTCGCGGCGACGCCACTTTTCTCGGGATGTCCGGCCAGCACGTTGGAATACGCGATTTCCTCGTACCGGTCCCGACTGCGCAGGTGCACAGTGCAGAACTTCGGCGACCTGCCTCAGGTCAGCGCATCTCGCATCGTTGCTGGGCAAGACGTGGTCACTCTGGCGGGACCCGGCGCACTCAACGTTGACGGCGTCGGGAGGATGCGTGCCGATCTGGAGCAACTGCCGCCCTGGGCGCTCGAGGCGCTGGAGCGCGGATCAGAACCTGCACACGAAGAATCCACGTCCGAACAGATCGAAATTCTGTATTCGGGCTGGGGCTACGTTGAACGCGAGTGGGTGGACGGGCGCTGGGCCTGGACGGTGGAGTTGGATTTCGGCGAGACCTGGTAGATCGCATTCATTAAGATCGACTCTGTTCTCGCGGAAAATTACGCTCAGTGTTAAATGCAGCGCTAGGCCTTATATTTTCCGATTCGTGCACGCGGTGGACTACGCTCATTACAGAGCGCCTGGAAGAGTCTAAAGGCACTGGCTGGCCAAAAAACATATTTTGGAGGGAGTTTCTATTACGCTCCCAACATAATGTGTAATGATGGCTCTCGTGGTTCACTCCACAGACGGAAAGTGCGCCCCCGTTCAACGAAGCGCACTTTCCAGAGGCTGCGTGTTGGTGTGTTTCTGCCAGGATAACCACCAAAACACGCACGCACGCCTCGAGAGGCATGCTCCATGAAGGTACAAGAAACAAAGGAATCGCCGCAACAGCAGAAGACCATTTACACCCCCAGTGAGGCCGCAGTTCACCTGGGTATCGGACGCAACCTGATCTACAAGCTCATCGGTTCCGGTCAGCTGCGCGGAGTGCGTGCTGGTACCAAGTGGCTGATCCCCACAGCGGCCCTTGACGAGTTCCTGAGCGGGGCCCGGGGATGAGCGCCCCCGGCCACAACAGTGGCCAGGCGCTCGCCCCGACACCCACCACGTCCCTGAAACACTACGAGGCTGCCCAGCACTACATCACGCTCGGGTTGAATCTGGTGCCGACGCGCCACGGCTCGAAGGCACCCACCACCAAGGCCTGGAATCAGCCTGAACAACTCGTTGCCACGACCGAGCAGGCCGAGTTCCACTGGGAGCGTGACGACCAGACCAAGCGTCCGCTGAATATCGGGTTTCACCACGCCACCAGCGGCACGGCCATCCTCGATATCGATCATCTGGAGCATGCCCGCATTGCGTTTGCGAGCGTCGGCCTCGACCTGGACGAGTTCCTGGCTTCGAAGTGCTGCATCTGCGGACGCAACGGGAAAAAACCGCTGTACCGCGTGCCTGAGGGTCTGGAACTCAAGACGCGTCAGCTGATCTGTCGAAATGAGGAGGGCAAGCCGTACACGGTATTCGAGCTGCGGGCGGGAAACGTACAGGACCAACTCCCCCCGGGCAAGCACCCCAGCGGCCAGCTGTACGCCTGGCTTGAGGGGATGCCGCCCAGCCGCGAGGACATCCCCGAGCTGCCCGAGAACCTGCTCTTTCTCTGGCAGAACTGGGACAGCTTGAAAGCCAGGATGGTGGCGGCGTGCCCAAACGCACCCCAGCCTCAGGCCAAAGCCCTGCCCCGGTCCAAGGCTGCCAAGCGGTTGCGCCAGGTTCCCAAAACCGACCGCGTTCGACAGACGTTTAACGCTGCAAACCCGCTGGCCGACGTCCTGGGGCGCAACGGCTACACGGCTCAAAACTCTGGCCGCTGGACCGCGCCGAACAGCACCACGGGTACGCCGGGCGTGACGTTGCTTCCGTCCACTGAAAATGGCCCGGATCAGGTGTATTCGCACCACGCCGCAGACACGCTGGCAACGGGCCACCCGCACGACGCTTTCAGCGTATACACGCTGCTGGAGCATCATGGGGACGAGCCCGCAGCGCGCGCCGCCGTCAAAGGTGAGCTGGAACCGCCAGACGTTGTTCGCGCTGGAAATTACATCATGCGTGACGGCCAACTGTGGCTGGAGAAGCCCACCAGAGCGGGGCCAGTGGAATTCGCTCTCACCTCCTTCACCGCCTGGATCACGGCAGAGATTCGCTACGACGACGGCGGCGACGGCCAGGAACGTCACCTGGAACTGGCCGGACAGCATCCGTCAGGACAGCCGTTTTCACCCATCGTTCTGAAGGCCAGCGAGTTTGAGGCCATGAGCTGGCCGCTGGCGAGGTGGGGGGCACACGCCAACGTATTCGCTGGCAGCGGCAACCGCGACCACGTCCGCTCGGCCATTCAGGCGCTGAGTGCCCACCAGGGCTTCGCGGCCCGCACCATTTACCGCCATCTCGGCTGGACCCAGCATCCAGAGCATGGACCGCTATACCTGTCTGCGGACGCAGCCATCGGCGCGCAGGGAAGCGTGTCAGGGATCGCCGTGGAGATGCCAGGCCGCCTGGCCGCCTACGCGCTCCCTGCTGTTCCAGCCCCCCCTGAACTGATCACCTGTGTGCGCGCGTCTCTGGAACTGCTGCACCTGGTGCCGGACTCCATCGGCGTGCCGGTGCTTGGTGCGGCGTTCCGCGCGGTGCTTGGGCAGGGCGATTTCACGGTGTTCATTGTCGGCCGCACCGGCAGCCACAAAACGACGTTCACAGCGCTGGTCATGGCGCACTTCGGCCCGAAATGGCGGTACAGCCACATGCCGGAGGGCTGGGAAAGCACGGCCAACGCGCTGGAGCGCCACGCGTACGTCGCCAAGGACACGCTCTTCGGCGTCGACGATTTCAAACCACGTGATCCAAAAGATCCCGTGTACCGTTCTCTGTCCAGAATGCTGCGGGCGCAGGCCGACGGTGCCGGGCGGTCCAGACTGAGTCAGGGGGGGCAGACGTCGCAGGTCACTTACCACCCGCGCGGTCTGATGATCACGTCGGCCGAGACCGTGCCCCGGGACCACAGCGATCAGGCCCGGGCGTTGTTCGTGAACGTGACTGCTCCGCTGCTGGGACCAGACCGCGAAAAATCGGCTGCGTTCTACGAGGCGGCGGCACTCGGCGAGTCGGGGATCTACGCTGGCACGCTGGCGGGGTTGGTGCGGCACATCGCACAACACTGGACCACCCTGCACGCTGGGAGCGCAGTGCACCAGCAGGCTGTGCGGCACCTGGCAACGCATTTCAACAACGTCCAGGCGCATGACCGGACGCCGCGCATGTGCGGCGAACTGGCCCGGGGGTGGCAGGTGTTCCTGGAGTTCGCCGTGTCTGTTGAAGCGGTGACACAGCCTGAAGCGGACGCTTTGCTCACGCGGGCCATCAAGGCGCTGCATGAAGTGGCGGCCACGCAAAGTGCGCACCACAAGGATGTGGATCCTGTGCTCCGCTTTTTGCAGTTGCTGCGTGAGCTGTTCAGTACCCGGCGCGCTTTCGTGGAAGACGCGCGTGAAGGAAAGGCGCCCAGAGACCACCCTGAATCGCTGGGATGGCGTTCGGACCCCGACGTTGGGTTTCTCCGGGAGCCGTCGGCAGCACGCCTGGGATGGCTGGGAAGCCTGCCGAATGGTGAGCTGTGCCTTTACCTTCAGCCCGACAGCACGGTGGCGGCCGTGAGCAAACTTGCAGCGGACAGCGGTGCTCCCCTGCCGCTGACGAGTGGACCGCTTGCCTCCCGCCTGAAGGAAGCCGGGATTCTGGGACCCTGCGAACCGGGCAAGACCTTGCACCGACGCACGGTCCACGGGGCCCCCGGACGGCCTGACCTCTGGCACATCCGCTGGGAGGTGTTCGCCCCTGACACCGGGACAGCAGGGACGGCCAAGCAGAATTCTCTCACTCCGACGGCCTCTACCCCTGTACCTACTTCTTCTGTTTCATCAGGACAGACAGGGACAACGCTCGACAACGACATGATGCTCAAGCCGTTCTAGCCCTGACCTCGTTCGGCCGTTGAATGGCTCCTGAGGAGCGGCCCACCGCTGTGGGCGGCCTCTCAGGAGGAGCAAAAGCACAGCAAAAAACACTTCTTCTTTGATCGGCCGCCTCTCTTTGATTGGGCTGGCCCGGGGTAAACATGACCAAAAAAGCAAAACACCCAGCCAGAAACGACGCCGCAGCCGTGTTGGACGGCACCGAGAAACAGCGCAAAACAAAGGGGCGCGGCAACGGCAGCGGGACGGTTTGGTTCGACAAGGGCAGCGGCAAATACAAGTGGCAAATCACGCTCCAGACGCTGTTCGGAGGTCGGCGCAAAACGCTTAACGGCCGGTCCAGGACAAAGACGGGTGCTGAGAAGGCCATGCGGTCCGCCATCGTCGCTCACGGTGAGGGTGAACTGCAGGCACCCGAAAGCATCACTGTGGCGCAACAGGCTGAGCTCTGGCTGAATCGCCTCCCGAAGGTGAAGCCCCGAACCCTGACCCTTTACCGCCAGGAGCTTGACTACGCGTTGGCGGTAATCGGTGAGCAACGGATCCAGAAGGTCTCGACAGCCACCCTCAAGGAATTGGTGGCTGCCCTGAGTCGCCAGGAGATGGTTGGAGGGTTGGGCAGGGGGAAGGCCATGTCGCCGCGCACGCACAGCAAAGTCGTAATCCGGCTGCGCGCCGTGTTCGACGAGGCGGTGTCCGACGGAACCATCAAGGTGTCGCCCATGAACGGGGTCAAGCGTGAGCGCGCACCTAAACCCGGCATTCGTCCGGAGGACCGGGTTCTGGAAGAGCCGCAACTGGCGCTCTTCCAGGCCCTGGGAACGCTGCTGTGGCAGACGGGAATCTTCCGCCTATGGCCGGCCCTGTTCGCGGCGGTCAGCTTGGGTCTGCGGCGCGGCGAGGTTCTGGGGCTCACCTGGACCAATGTGAACTTCAAGAAAGGTGTCGTCCAGATTCGGCAGCAGGTGATCAGGATCCCGGGAGGGGCCAAGGTCAGCGGGATGCTAAAAACGGACAATGCCCGCCGGAACATCCGCATGCCGCTCAGCCTGGTGACGCTCTTACAGGACCACCAGACTCAGCAGCGTGCCGAGCGCAGCGCTCTGGGCCTGCCGTGGGCGACGAACGGGCTGGTGTTTGCAACGGAGAGAGGCCATGTCGTGCACCCCGACAACATCAACCGCGCCCTCACCCGGCTGACCGACTGGAGCCGGAAAGGTGCGGGCACTGTTCCAGGACACTGGTGGGACTGCTACCCAGAACTGGGGGCAGCGCTTCAGGTGTTGCACGCAGATGGGACCGCGCTGCCCAAGATCGCACCCCATGACCTGCGGCACACCTACGCCACGCTGGCGCTGCGCCGCGGGGTCCCGCTCGCGGTGGTCAGCAAACGTCTGGGGCACGGCAGTGTGTCGATCACCAACGACATCTACCGCCATGTGCTGGACAGCGAGGACAAAGCGCATGTCATCGACCTGTTTGCGCTGCCAGATCCTCAGGACTGATCCACTACAGTCGCTATTACAGTCGGAGACCCCAGGAGGCCTATTTGGCCCTGGGGTCTCCCTTTGCTTTTACCGTGTTGGACGGCGTTTTTCTGGTGGTGCACCCCAATGGACTCGAACCATTGACCGACCGCTTAGAAGGCGGTTGCTCTATCCAACTGAGCTAGGGGTGCCTCTGCGTCCTGGAAAGGACGAAAGCTCCCGCAGGGGGAGCCTTGTGTTGGGTGTGGAGCGAGATCACGGATTCGAACCGAGGCCAGAAGCTTGGAAGGCTGCTGTGCTACCACTACACCAATCTCGCCTGTGCGCGTGTCCGTTGGGAACGGGAAAATCATGGTCGAGGCGACTGGATTCGAACCAGCGACCCCTTGGTCCCAAACCAAGTGCGCTACCGAGCTGCGCTACGCCTCGACACTTCCACGCGCAGGCGGCACTATAGCAAATGTCAGGCCCATAATGTCCAGAGGTAAGCCAGCAGGCGTATGCTGCCCCCAGCATGAGCGTGGCCCCGCGTCTGAAAACCTATCTGGATCTGGTGAAATTTGAACACACCGTGTTTGCCCTGCCCTTCGCATACGCGGGGATGTTGCTGGCGAGCATGACGCAAAACGGCACCGGCTGGCCCGGATTCGGCGTCCTGCTGTGGGTCACGGTGGCGATGGCGTCGGCCCGCACGGCGGCCATGGGCGCAAACCGCGTGATTGACCGCGCCATCGACGCCCGCAATCCGCGCACGGCGGGGCGCGAGGTTCCGGTGGGCAAGGTCAGCCCGGCCCAGGCGTGGGCGCTGGTGGGAGTCAGTCTGGCCGTCATGGCCTTCGCGGCGGCGCAGCTCAATCCGCTGTGTCTGGCGCTGCTGCCGCTGGCGGTGGTCTTCCTGATCGGCTATCCGTACACCAAACGTTACACCTGGCTGTGCCACGCCTGGCTGGGCGTGACCGACGGTGCGGCGGCAGCGGGCGGCTACGTTGCCGTGACCGGTTCGTTTGGCCCCACCGCCTGGGTGCTGTGGGCCGTGGTGATCTTCTGGATGATCGGCCTGGACGTGATTTACGCCACGCTGGACCGCGATTTTGACGTGAAGAACGGGATCAAGAGCATTCCCGCACGTTTCGGCATTCCCCGCGCCCTGAAGATCGCCGCCGCCAGCCACGCCCTGACCTTCGCGCTGCTGCTGTTGGTGGGCGTGGTGGCCGGGGCCAGCGGCTGGTATTACCTGGCTGCCCTGGCGATGGGCGCGATCTTGCTGTACGAACACCGCATCATCAATCCCAATGACCTGGGGCGGGTCAACGTGGCCTTCTTCGACGCCAATATGTGGCTGGCCCTGACCATGCTGGCCGGGGTGATTGTGGACGTGACGTGGCGCACCCTGACCTGATACGGATTCCGTCTGTTTCGTCAACAAATCGGGAAAGCGCCGGTTTGCCAACTCCACGCCCCGAGTCCGTACCCCTCCCACTCGCGTCCGCTTGGATCTCCATCGTTTTGCAAATGATTCAATCGGAGTCCGTATGAGACCGGACCTGGGCCTGATTCCGCTGGAGGCCGCGCAGGCGTTCGCAGACGGCAATGAGCGCCTCTCGCTCACGCTGCTGGCCCGCGCCCGTGATCTTCAGGGGCCGGGCAGCCGGGGCTGGGCGCTGCTGGAGCGGCTGCATGGTCTGGTGTTAATCCACATTCTGCGCGAGGTGGAGGGAACCTTCGCGCTGGAGCGGGCCGACGCCCTGCTGGACGCACTGGGAATGCTGGATAGGCTGGGAATGGAGGCCGGGCGGCCTGTCCTGGGCTGGCTGGACGAACGCCTGGACCCTGAACGGCTGGATCCCGGAGGAACGGCCTGTCCGCTAGAATCCCCGGCATGACCGCCGCTGCGTTTCCCCCCCGACTGCGCCGGAGGAACCGTTGACGCTGGAAAGCTCCGAGCGGGACTTCGCGGCGCGTTACGCGTCCCACGCCGCCCACGGCCTGATCTACCCGCAGCCCGAGGGCAGCCCGCTGCTGGAATTCCTGGCCGGGGGCCGGGTGCTGTATCTGTTTGACCGCAGCGGCCCCTACTCGGCCCCGCCCGGTGAGGCGCGGGTGGTGGTCCACGGCGTTCTGGAAGCGGGTTCGGTGGACCTGCTGCCCGGCAGTGAACACCGCGAAATCCTGAGCGTGCAGGGCGTCTCGGCGCTGGAAGGCTGCGGCAGGGTCACGCATACCGTGGGAAAGGCGTGGGTGGTGCAGGCGCGGCTGCCGCTGGTGCTGGCAGCCTTCGAGCCTCTGCCCCCAGTCCTGCCCGGCCAGTGGATCACCTTCAGGACGCTCGCGCCGCTGCATGGCTTTGTCGTTTAGACAATGTAGACGGGTTTGGTAACCCCATGAAAAACCTGTGAGGAGGCTGGCACTCAGTTTCACCGTGGGCCTGGACGGTCTCCAGAGGTCTGGGAAAGCGTCTGACCCGATGAAGAATTGTAACTTGCCCCCCGGTCGATCGCCACAGCCGGATGAAAGCTGATTAAGCACCCCTCGCGTATTCTCATGAGAACGCTCCCTAGACTGGCGGCATGGAACGCAAGCCTCTCGTCCTCGTCATTGAGGATGAAAAAGATATCGCCCGCTTTATCGAACTCGAACTGGCCGCAGAAGGCTACGCCACCGAAGTCGCCTTCGACGGCGTGACCGGCCTGTCCAAATTCCGCGAAGTCAACCCCGATCTGGTCATTCTGGACCTGATGCTCCCCGTGCTGGACGGTCTGGAAGTCGCCCGGCGCATCCGCAAGACCAGCAACACCCCGATCATCATCCTGACCGCCAAAGACGGCATTCAGGACAAGGTCGAGGGGTTGGATTCCGGCGCGGACGACTACCTGATCAAGCCCTTTTCCATCGAGGAACTGCTGGCCCGCGTGCGCGCCCACCTGCGCCGGGTGAATCCCGCCGTGACCGGCGAGGTCCGGGTGGCCGATCTGGTCATGAACCTTGATGGCCGCGAGATCTTCCGGGGCGGACGGCGCGTGGAACTGTCGGCCAAGGAGTTCGAGCTGCTGGAACTGCTGGCCCGCAACCCCGGCAAGGTCTTTTCCCGCTTTGAGATCGAGGAAAAGGTCTGGCCTGAATACACTGGGGGCAGCAACGTGGTGGACGTGTACATCGGCTACCTGCGCCGCAAGCTGGAGGAGGGCGGCGAGCGCCGTCTGATCCATACCGTGCGCGGTGTCGGCTACGTGCTGCGCGAGGAATAATCCCGCTTTACCAGAACCTTTCAGCCTCCTATTCTCCAGACCCTCACGCCTGACCGCTACACTGCCGGGCGTGAGGGTTCCTTCGTTGCCACGTCCGTTGCCCGGGTCCGCCCGCGTGGTCAGGGGGGCAGCCGCGCCCACAGGTCCGGGAATCCACCGACGCAAAACCCTGCGCTGGCGGCTGACCCAGTTCTACACGGCGCTGCTGGCTGTGCTGCTGACCACCGTGGCCGCCACCACGTTGCTGATCATGCGCAACAACCTGCTCACTGGCGTCAACCGCGATCTGGTGACCGTGTACGGCCAGTTCGTGCAGTTTTTACCGTCTCAGAATCTGTCGCCCTTCAACACCGACAACCGGGACGAGGGGGGCGATCTGCTGGGCGTGCGCTACCAGTTTCCCAATTACGCCTTTCAGGTCGAGCGGCTGACCTTCTATGACCTGCCGGGTCTGGGTGCCCAGCTTGACCAGGCAACCACGTCCGCCCAACGCCAGAGTCTGCTTGATGCCCTCAATTCCCTGCGCGTCCAGACGCGCGATTCCACCGGGATTGACCGCACGAAGCCCATCACGCTGTCCGACGAACAACTGGCCGAGCTGATCAACTCGCCGGACGGTCAGTTGTTGATCGATCAGGACGTGCAGGAGGCGTACCGTGACAAGCCCACGCCCATGCGCGTGCTGGTGCGGCTGGCCCCGCTGTCCCTGCAACCCTCGCCGCTGGGGCTCCCGGGCAGCAACGAGACGCTGACCATCGCGTACGTGGGGCGCAGTCTGGACGACATTCAGCACACGCTGGCAGATCTTCGCAACGTCATCGTGCTGCTGTTTCTGGCCGGGCTGATCACGGCGGGCGTGGGCGCGTATCTGCTGGCCGGGCGGGCGCTGCGGCCCCTGGGGCTGGTGCAGCGGGCCGCCGAGGGCATCGGCGGGCAGAACCTGACCGAGCGCGTGCCCGAACCCGAAACGGGGGACGAGGTGCAGGCGCTGGCCGGGGCGTTGAACAGCATGCTGGGCCGCCTGGAAGACAGCTTCGAGGCCCAGCGCAGGTTCACCAGCGACGCCAGCCACGAACTGCGGACCCCGGTCACCGCCATCAGCGGCCACGCCAGTTACCTGTTGCGCCGCACCAGCCCCAGCGGACAGCAGCAGGAAAGCCTCAAGATCATCCGCAGCGAGTCCGAACGCCTGACCAACCTGATCGCCAGCCTGCTGCAACTGGCCCGCAGCGACAGCGGCGCGCTGGTGATGGCCCGCGACCCGATCCTGTCGGGCCTGTTTCTGGCCGAGATCGCCCGCGAACTGATGCCGCTGGCCCAGGCCCAGAACTCGCGCCTGCCGGTGGCCGGACAGGAGGTGACCTTCGAGGGCGACGCGGACCGTCTGAAGCAGGTGATCATCAATCTGGTCAGCAACGCGCTCAAGGCCGGGGCGCGGACCATCACCCTGAGCAGCCAGCCGGAAGAGGACGGCACCGAGGTGCGCCTGAGCGTGACCGACGACGGCCCCGGTATTCCTGGGGACCAACTGGACCGGTTGTTTGACCGTTTCTACCGTCTGGAGGACAGCCGCAGCCGCGACGTGGGCGGCGCGGGCCTGGGCCTGAGCATCGCGCGCGGCATCGTGGAGGCGCACGGGGGCCGCATCTGGCTGGAAAGCGAGCCAGGCAAGGGGACGGCGGCGCATGTGCAGTTGCCCGTGGGCGACGTGCCGATTCTGGACGATGATGACGTACCGTAACGCACCTGGAGACGGTTCACGGACGTCCTGATTCTTCATCCTGTTCTGTGACGTGCCGTTTACACTCTCAAGAGTGACCGAACCTGTAAGCGTGCCGCTGCTCCGTGCCCTGACCGGGCTACGGGCGATTGCCGCCCTGTGGGTGGTCTTCCATCACTACTTCGATAAATTCGTGCTGCTCTTCCCGGTCCTCGAACCCCTGCGAGCGTTCGCCCAGGCAGGCAACATGGGCGTCGAACTGTTTTTGGTGCTGTCGGGTTTCGTGATCACCCTCAACTATGTCGATCACTTCCGGGTCGATCAGTTCCGGCAATGGAACGGCCCCACCTACATCCACTTTCTGCGGGCCAGAATCGCGCGGATCTATCCGGTGGTCGTGGCCTGCCTCCTGGGCGCACTGGGCATCGTGACCGTTGCCAACCGGCTGAACATGGATCTGGCCACGGAGGGGCTATACACCCCCGGCGGCTTTGTGGCCAGCCTGTTGATGGTTCAGGCCTGGGGAAACAGCGCCGACGCCACCTGGAACTTCGTGGCCTGGAGCGTCAGCGCTGAATGGTTCGCCTACCTGTGTTTTCCGCTGGTGGCCCTGCTCTATCACCGGGTCAGGACTTCCAGCACGGCGGTGGGCATTGCCGGGGCCGCCATCGTCGTCAGTATCAGTTTGATTCTCACCAGCGGTCTGAGCGTCGTCAGTCCTTTCGACCACAATTCTCTGCTGCGGGTCACGGGCAGCTTTGTGGCTGGGGCCATGATGTGCTGGCTGTGGCGCAACCGTTTCGGCGCGTCGTGGAACTGGGGTCTGCTGACGCCTGTGCTGGGCCTGCTGGCGGTGGCAAGCGCCACAGCACTCACGGCCATGGGCACCGGAGCCTACTGGACCCTGCTGTTCATGACCCCGTTCATTCTGGGTCTGGCCTACAGCCGGGGCTGGCTGGCCCGCGCCCTGTCTACCTCGCTGGCCGATTTCGGTGGACGCATTTCCTACTCGATGTACATGTCCCACCTGCTGCTCAAGATGGTGCTGGTCAAGCTGCTGCCTGCCGAACGCTTTGCCGAGTCGGGCTTGCTGCTGCGCCTGGGCATCGTCGCCGTGTACATAGCGCTCATTCTGGCGGTGGCCACGGCGCTGTATCTGCTCATTGAGGAACCCTTCAGAAAGCTGCTGCGGCCCAGCCCACGGCGTAAACCCGCACCGGATCAATCCGAAAGCAAGCTCGCGTAGTTCCTGGGACATCTGCTCTGGCGCGGCCAAAAGTCAAAATTCCCTTCGCCTGGCTGGGCGAAGGGGGTTTGCACCTGGATGCTCATCTGGTGCTATTTCTGCAATTCCCGCAGCTTGTGGTACAACTCTTTTTCCTCGTCGCTGGGGGCGGCAGGCACCGTCACGTTCAGGCGCACGTACAGATCGCCGCGCGTGCCGTCTTTCCTGGGCCAGCCCTGACCGCGCAGCCTCATGCGGCGGCCCCCGCTGCTGCCGGGGGGAACACTCAAGCCCCCACGCCCGCCCAGGGTCTGCACGCTGATGTCGCCGCCCAGGGCAGCCACCGGGGCAGGCACGTCGGCAACCGTGGTCAGGTGATCGCCCTCCAGCTCGAAACGGGCGTCTTCCAGCACGCGGATCGTGAGCAATACGTCGCCCCCACCCGGTCCCTGTCCGGCCAACCGCAGACGTGCGCCGTCGCGGGTGCCCGCCGGAACACGCAGGCTCAGGCGCTTGCCGTCCACGTTGATCACCTCGTCGCTGCCACTGAAAGCCTCTGCCAGGGTGACCTGCAACTCACCTTCCACGTTCTGCACGAATCTCCGTTGTTGCCCTGCGCCGCCTAGGCCCCCCAGCAGGTCTTCAAGATTGACCTGCTGCCCGCCGGGCATACCGCCGCCCATGCCCCCGGCATTGCCCCGGCCCCGCGCTGCCTGACCGAACAGGCCCTGGAAGAAATCGCTGAACTGTCCCGGATCGAATCCGGCGAAGTCGCCGCCCTGAAAATTGCCGCCGCCGGGAAAGCCGCCGCTCTCGCCGTAGCCCGGCGGCACCTGCCCGGTGTGGCCGAACTGGTCATAGACCTTGCGTTTCTCGGGGTCACTCAGCACGGCATACGCTTCACCGATTTCCTTGAAACGATCCGCAGATTTCTCGTCTCCCGCGTTCTTGTCGGGGTGATACTGCTTGGCCCCCTTGCGGTAGGCCGCCTTGATATCTGCATCGGACGCCCCACGGGAGACGCCCAGCACGTCGTAATAGTCTTTGTACGCCATTGCGCCTCCTTGACAGCGGAACGTATTGAAAGATTCAAGGCTTAGAGGGAGGGTGAAAAGGATTGCTCAGACCCTTAAACACTCACCAGCTCCAGATACAGCCCTTCCACCTTCGCCCGCGCCCAGGGTGTGCGGCGCAGGAATTTCAGGCTGCTCTGGATGCTGGGATTGGAACTAAAGCAGTTGATCGGTACGCGGTGGGCCAGCTCCTCCCAGCCGTAGGCATCGTGCAGGCGCTCCAGCATAAGTTGGAGGGTGACGCCGTGGAGGGGATCGGAGGAGGTCACGCGCTCAACCCTTGCGGCTCACGACGACGCGCGCCGGGCGCACCAGCTTGTCGCCCATGCGGAAGCCCGCCTGAAAGACCTGCACGATCCTGTCATCCTCGTCGCCGGGGACGGCCTGGAGCGCTTCGTGCCACTGAGGGTCAAAATGTTCGCCTTCCTGGCCAGTCATTTCCAGACCTAGCTTGGAGAAGATTGTCAGCACCTTGGTCTGCACGGCCTTGACGCCCGGAATCAGCTTGGCGGGGTCTTCCGATCCCATCGTCACGGCGCGTTCCAGATCGTCGTAGACGGGCATCAGTTGCTCGGCAGCCTTGGCGATGCCCTGGCCCTCGGCAGCGTCGAGATCCTGCGTGGTGCGGGTGCGGTAGCCGTCGAAGTCGGCAGCCAGCCGGCCCAGCTTGAATTTCAGATCGGCGTTTTCCTTTTCCAGCACTTCCACGCGCTCCAGCTTGCCCATCATTTCCTGGACCTGGGCCATCATGCCCTCGTCCATGCCGGGGAAGCCCGCGAAGTCGGTTTCCTCACCGTCTTCGTCGCTCAGCAGTTCGGCGTCGATGATGTCGCCGTCCGCGTCGATGGTCTTCTCGCCGTCACGGGCGGGAGTGAACTTCAGGTTCTCGGTGGCTTCGGCCTCGGCGTCCGGGGCTGCGCCGTTTTTGGTCTTGTCGTCTGTCATCTTGGAACCTCGTTTTCTGAACATCGGTTTAAGGATAAGGGAGAGGAGCTGTCTTAGCCGTCCTCTCCCAGTGGGTTGTTTGGTGTGGTCATTCGGAAGGGCGTTGGGGGGCGTTTGCGGTTTAACCCCTCCCCCCCTCCGGGGGACCTCCCCTTAGAAGGGAGGCAAGGAGATTCCTGCGTCGTCCTATCTTCTGTGCTTCTTGGCTCCCTTTTGAGGGGAGCTGGCTGCGAAGCAGACTGAGGGGTTTCTTTTGCCTTAAGGTGCGGGCTTGAAATCCGCGTCGATCACGTCGTCATCCTCGGCCTTGTCTTTGCCCATGTTCACTCCGCCGTCTTCGCCTTCAGGCTGGGACTGCGCTGCATTCTGGTTGGCGGTCATGAACTCGCGCAGTTCCTCTTCCAGCTTCTTCTGGGCGTCGGCAATCTGGGTGTCGTCGTCATTGCGGACGGCTTCCTCGGCCCCATCGGCGGCGGCCTTGAGCTTGTCCTTGGCATCCTGGGGAGCAGAAGCATTCTCCTCAATCTGTCCCAGCGCCTGAACACGCAGGCTGTCGAGGTTGTTGCGCTTTTCGACCTTCTCGCGGCGGGCCTTGTCGGCCACGGCATTTTCCTCGGCTTCCCTGACCATCTTCTCCACGTCGCTCTTGTCCAACGTGGTGGTGTTCTCGATGCGGATGCTGGATTCCTTGCCGCTGTTCTTTTCCTTGGCGGTCACATGCAGGATGCCGTTGGCGTCAATGTCGAAGGTCACTTCGATCTGTGCGCGTCCGGCGGGCATCGGGGGAATGCCTTCCAGCTTGAAACGGCCCAGGCTCTTGTTGTCGTTCGCCATCGGGCGCTCGCCCTGCAACACGTTGATCTCCACCCCTGGCTGGTTGTTCTCGGCGGTGGTGTAGATCTCGGTCTTCTTGGCCGGAACGGTGGTGTTGCGGGTGATCATCGGCGCGATCATGCCGCCCTTGACTTCCACGCCCAGCGTCAACGGCGTCACGTCCACCAGCACGATGTCGCCCAGACTGGAGTCGCCCTGAATGATGCCCGCCTGCACGGCAGCGCCCAGCGCCACAGCTTCATCGGGGTTGACCGATTCGTTGGGGGTCTTGCCGATCAGTTCCTGCACGATGCGCTTGACGGCGGGGGTGCGGGTGCTGCCGCCCACCAGAATGACCTCGTCGATCTTGCTGGCGTCCAGCTTGGCGTCCTTCATGGCCTGCTCGACGGGCTGGCGCACGCGGCGCAGCAGATCAGCGGTCAGTTCCTCGAACTTGGCGCGGGTCAGCGTGCGCTCCAGGTGCATCGGGGTGCGCGTTTCGGGATCGAAGGTGATGAACGGCAGGCTGATGGCCGTTTCGGTGGCGTTGGACAGCTCGATCTTGCCCTTCTCGGCAGCCTCGATCAGACGCTGGAGGGCCTGCTTGTCCTTGCGGAGATCGAACTTATGCTCCTTCTCGAATTCCCCGGCCAGCCAGTCCACGATGCGGTGATCGAAGTCCGCGCCGCCCAGGTGGGTGTCCCCGGCGGTGGATTTCACTTCAAACACGCCGTCGCCCAGTTCCAGGATGGTCACGTCGAAGGTGCCGCCCCCCAGGTCGAAGACCAGCACGGTCTCGTTGCCCTTGCGCTCCAGGCCGTAGGCCAGTGCGGCGGCGGTGGGTTCGTTGATCACGCGCAGCACGTTCAGGCCCGCGATTTCCCCGGCCTGCTTGGTGGCTTCACGCTGCGAGTTGTCAAAGTACGCGGGAACCGTGATCACAGCGTCGGTGATCTTCTGGCCCAGCTTGGCGCTGGCGTCGGCCACCAGCTTACGCAGCACTTCCGCGCTGACCTGCTCGGGGGCGTAATCCTTACCGTTCACCTCGATGCGAACCGAGCCGCCCTCGCCTTCCTTGACGTTGAAGGGGCTGCGTCCGGCCTCTTCCTTGACCTCGTCCCAGCGGCGGCCAATGAAGCGCTTGACTTCAAACAGGGTGGCGGCTGGGTTCAGCGCGGCCTGACGGCGGGCAATTTGCCCCACCAGGCGCTCGTCGCCCTTGTAGGCCACGACGGACGGGGTGGTGCGCGCGCCCTCAGAGTTCACGATCACTTCGGGGCGTCCGCCCTCCATGACAGAAATAACGGAATTGGTGGTGCCCAGGTCGATCCCAACAGCTTTAGCCATGTGTTTGACTCCTTGAATGTGTAGTTGTAAAAGGTGGGTTTCTGCCGCCGCAGGGGCAACAGTTCTGAAACTTCCAACAGCATAACGCTACAGTTGATCAGAGTCAATAGACTTGAGTGCTATACACTCAAGTTTAAGAGAGGCTGAAGGGTGAGAGCGGCTGGCACGCTTCTGGGCGGGAGATTTGGAGCTTGTAGCTATTGCCCAGAACTCAGTTGCCCAGAACTCGACCTCTCTTCGGGGACAAAGCTGGAGCTTCGGCAGGCCCAACCCTCCTGCCCGTTACCTTCGGGCGGCGCGCCGCGCTCTACGCTCGCTCCAGACAGGAGATTCACATGCAAATACAGCACAGGTCTATTCGCCGCTGGAACAACCTCAGCGCGCTCCAGAAAACCGCCATCGTCGCCGCCGGAACTGTGCAGGCAGGGCTATTTGCCGCTGCGTGGCTGGACCTGAGCCGCCGTCAGCCGGATCAGCTCAACGGCACGCGGGCGGGCTGGCGCGCAGCCCTGTTCCTCAACTTCATCGGACCACTGGCCTATTTCGCCCGTGGCCGCAAACACAGTGACTGGTCCGAGACCGACATGTCCGATCAGAGTGGCAAGGTTGCCATCGTCACTGGGGCCAACAGCGGACTGGGCTACGAAACGGCCCGCGCGCTGGCCCAGCACGGCGCAACCGTGGTCATGGCCTGCCGCAACGCCGCAAAGGCGGAACAGGCCGCCACCCGTATTCTGGCGACAGGTCCGCGTGGCAAGGTGATCCCCATGTCCCTGGACCTGGGCGATCTGGAGTCGGTGCGGGCTTTTGCAGACGACTTCAAGGGCAGGTTCGAGCGCCTGGATCTGCTGATCAACAACGCGGGCATCATGGTGCCGCCGCAGGGCGAGACCACGCAGGGCTTCGAGACGCAGTTCGGCGTCAACCACCTGGGCCACTTTGCCCTGACCGCGCAGTTGATTGACGTGCTGAACGCTACCCCTGACGCGCGGGTGGTCAACCTGAGTAGCATCGCACACCGCTTTGGGAAGATCGATTTTGATGACCTGAACTGGAAAGAGCGCGACTACAAACCCATGCCCGCTTACGGCCAGAGCAAGCTCGCCAATCTGCTGTTCACCTACGAGTTGCAGCGCCGGTTGCAGGCGGCGGGGAAATCCACGGTGGCGGTGGCAGCCCATCCCGGCTACGCGGCCACGGGTTTGCAGGGTGAGGGCGGCAACGACGGCCTGATGGGCAAACTGGCCCAGACGCAGGAAATGGGCGCGCTGCCCAGCATGTACGCGGCGACAGCGCCGGGGGTAGAGGGCGGCGAGTTCTTCGGGCCGTCCGGGCTGGCCGAGATCGCGGGCCACCCGCAGCGCGTGGAGTCCAACGCCCGCTCGCACGACGCCGAGACCGCCCGGCAGTTGTGGAAGGCTTCCGAGGAACTGACCGGGGTGCCGTTCGCCCTCTGAAGGTCCCAGGACTTACGCGATACCACTCGGCAGACCGATAAACACGATCTTTTCTCCCTCCCTCTTTATGGGGGAGGGTTGGGGAGGGGGTCAGACGAAGCGGCATCCCAGGGCCAATTTTCGGCCAACATAGCCCCAATCTTTTCCGCATTTCGCGTAAGTTCTAGGTCCATGAACAGGGCAGGAGGAGCTGGCGGGCTGATGATCTGAGGTAGAGAACTGTGGTTGCGGCTGCTCAGCCCTGGCCCACCAGCCGCCGCACCAGCTTGTCATACCCCTCCGGGTAGACGGGGAACATCTGCCGCGACTGGGTGTTCCACAGGGCGTCGAAGCTGTGGTAGCTCAGGTAGGCCAGCGGTCCTACCATGCTGTCGCTGACCCAGACCAGCCCGGCCTGATCGTCGTAGCCGCGCACCACGCGGAAGTGCGGCACCTCGCCGGGGCGTTCGTACCATTGCAGCACGATCACCGGAATGCCCAGCGCCAGCAGCCGCTTGATCTGTGAGATATGCCCGCCGCGTACCGTCAATGTGCGGAGCTTGAATTTGCTCAGCTCCGGGGCGATGGCGCTGATCTGCATGTAGCCGCCGTCCGGGCGCGCGGTGCGCTGGATGACGTTCTGACCGATCTGCACCTTGTAAAAACCCAGCACCGAGGACAGCGCGCTGGGGCCGCAGTTGTTGTGCGTCTGCATGCTGAAGCCCAGGCCCGGCAGGTAGGTCCTGACCGGCAGCTCGTTCCCGAATGGAGAATCCGTGCCAGGCAGTGCCCAGCCGATAAAACTGGTCATGGTGGCCGGGGGCGGCGTCTGCCATTTCGACGGACCTTTGACCTTCGCCTGATCGGGGCGCGGTGTGGCGGGCGGCAGGGGCGGCAGCTTCGGGGCCACTGCTTTCTGGATCGGCTGCACGGGCGCACTTGAGGCCGGACGTAATTTCAGTACCTGCCCTGGCCGCAGCGACGTTCCGCTCAGACCGTTGAGTTTCAGCAGTGCCGGAACCGAGGTGCCCGCCTTCTGGGCCACCCCGAACAACGTGTCACCGCTTTTCACCGTGTAGGTCTGTGTCGAAGTGGCCCCAGCCGGGGTGACCGCCAGCCCAAGCAGAGCCGCGCCCAGCAGCCAGCGCCGCAGCAGGGGAGAGGGCCTGGACACTGATTCTGGCGATTGCTCGATCATTGCCTGTCACCATAGACCGTGCCAGGTTAAGGGCGTGTGAAGAACCCTGCCCGTCGGGGGTGTGGAGGCACCGATCCCGCCACGCCTGGCCTACAGTTTGTCGCCCACATGAATCGCCGCAATGCCAAAGGACAGCAGGCGGTAGCGCGTGCGGAAGCCCGTAGCGCGCATCAGATCGGCCAGCCGTTCGGGCGGCGGAAAGGCCAGCACGCTCTCGGGCAGGTAGGTGTACGCGCCCGCGTTGCCGCTGATCAGGCCGCCGATGCGCGGCAGCACATGCTGAAAGTAAAAGCGGAAAATACTGCCGAACAGCCCGGCGCGGGGCGGTGGAAACTCCAGAATCACGGCCCGTCCGCCCGGAGCCAGCACCCGCCAGAATTCCGAGAGGCCGCGCGCATAGTCGGCAAAATTGCGGAACCCAAAGGCGCAGGTCACGCTGTCGAAACTGCCGTCCGGGTAAGGCAGATTCAGGGCGTCGCCTTCCTCCAGGCGGATATCGAGGTGTCTGGAAGCCGCCTTGGTCCGCCCGATCTCCAGCATCTGCGGCACAAAATCGCTGCCGATCACTTCCGATTCCGGCGCGCGGCGTTTGAGTTCCAGCGCGAAGTCCGCCGTGCCCGTCGCCACGTCCAGCACGCGGGCGGGGGCAAACGCCAGCGCCTCACGCGTGGCCTCGCGCCGCCAGCCCCGGTCCACGCCCAGACTGAGAACGCGGTTGAGCAGGTCATAGCGCGGGGCGATGTCGGCGAACATGGCCTGCACGTCGCCGCCCTTGTCCTGTCTGTCACCCACGGAGGGTTTTTTCGGCGCAGCGGTCATGCCGAGGATGATAGCCGGGCGGGAACGGGAGAAAGGGGAAGGGTCAATTCAGTTTCAGGAGTCCTGCGGGTGTGGAAGCGAAACCACAACCCTCGTAAAAGCCGGTCAGATGCGGCTCGTAGTCCACATGCAGCCATTCCAGTCCGCCGTATTCGCGCGCCGCCGCCTCTGCCCGCCGCACCAGCTCCGTGCCGATGCCGCGCCGTCCCCAGTCCGGGTGAACGGTGGTGTCCAGCAGGAAGGCGTGAACGCCCCCGTCCCAGGCGATATTGACGAAGCCCACTAAAGTCTCGCCGTCGAAAGCCGTGACCCAGGTCAGACTGCGCTCAAGGACGGGTTGCCACCACTGGCCGTCATCCTTCCCACCCCAGGCAGCTTCCCGCAACGCTCCCAGCGCCGAGAGCTCCGGCCACTGGCGCACGCGGTAGGCGATTTCGGAAGTCATGCGCTGATGCTTTCGCCCGCGTCCAAATCGGTGATCCAGCGTTCTAGCCGCGCCACCTGACGTTCCAGCACCTGCGGCGTGCGGGTGGCCTGCGTCACGGCATACGCGCCCTGCACGGCGGCCAGCGTGTCCAGCGCCAGATCGGCGGCGTCGGGGCGGCCCAGCGCCGCAAACTGCCGCTCCAGCCAGTGCAGGTACAGCGGAAACAGGACGGTGGCGCTCTCGGCGGCGCTGCCCCCGGCCTTTTCCAGCTCGGCGCAGAGGGTGCCATACGGGCAGCCGTAACGGGCCAGCTCTGCCTTGTGGGCCAGCCCACCGCGCACGAAGGCCAGCAGCCGTGCGCGTGGGTCACCCTCCGCATTCAGCCGCGCCAGCCCGTCCAGAATGTCCGTGCCGTGCGAGGCGATCACGGCCTCCACCAGCGCGTCCTTGGTTTTGAAGTGGTAATACACGTTGCCCGGCGGCACCTCGGCGGCCTGGGCAATTTCAGACAGGCTGCTGGTTTCGACGCCACGCGTGTAGAACAGCGTCTTGGCGGCCTCGATCAGCCGCTGGCGTTTGGGATTGGTTTTCAGCATAGGGCGCGCCTCCACGCGAGACTGGAAAGAATTTCAGTCGTTCAACTCAGTCTAAATTCTACAGGCTCAATTCGCAAGTCGGCCAGAGGGTGAGCCGCTGACGCTTGACAACCACAGTCTCTCGGTGTATTTTTTAAAGCAGCAAGTAATGCGACTCAAAATTGAGTCAGTCAACTTACTAAGGAGATCATCATGACTGCAACTGCTACACAGACCGCCAGCGTCTTTCGCCTCAACAACGGTGACACCTTTCCGCACCTGAGCGCCGATCTGGTGGGCGGCGGCACGCTGAACCTGCCCGCCGATCTGGCCGGAAGCTGGGGCGTCGTGCTGTTTTACCGGGGCAACTGGTGCCCGTTCTGCCGCACGCAGCTCAGCGACTTCCAGAAATCTCTGGAGCAGTTTGCCGGGATCAACACCAAAGTGGTGGCCCTCTCGGTGGATTCCCAGAGTGAGGCGCAGGAAACGGTCAGCAAGCATGGCCTGACCTTCCCGGTGGCCTACGGCATCGATGCACAGGCCACGGCGGCCAGCGTCGGCAACTATGTGTCGGACGGTAGCGACGGCAAGCCCCCCTACTCGCACGCCACCGGCTTCGTTCTGTCGCCCGACGGCAAGGTGGCCGTGGCGCTGTACTCGTCGAGCGCCATTGGCCGCCTGAACGCCGCTGATACGCTGGGTCTGATCAAGTACATTCAGTCTCAGACCTAAACCGGAGGAAATGACCATGACAAACCCCATCACTTTAACCGACAGTAACTTTCAGGGCGAGATCGCCAGCGGACTGACCCTGGTGGATTTCTGGGCACCGTGGTGTGGCCCCTGCCGCATCATTGCCCCCGTGATTGAGGAACTGGCCGGGCAGTACGAGGGCCGGGTCAAAGTTGGCAAGGTCAACGTGGACGAGAACCCCATGACCCAGGGCCAGTTCCGCGTGATGAGCATTCCCACCCTGATGCTGTTCAAGGACGGGCAGCCCGTAGAGAGTATTGTGGGCGCACAACCCAGGCGGGCCTTTGAGAAGCTACTGGACAAGCATGCGGGAGCCGCCGCCAGCGCCAACTGAACAGCGCCAACAGAACCTCAGTTTCAAGATCAGCCCCAAGGCAAAAGCCACCCTCCAAGATGCGGGGGTGGCCTTTTGCTGCTTTGGAGATGTTTGTTCAGCCCACGATCTTGAGTTTCCGCCCCACCTTGTCATACGCCTCCAGCGCCTGATCCAGATCGGCGCGCGTATGCTCGGCGGTCACGATGTTGCGGATGCGGGCGCTGCCGCGCGGCACGGTGGGAAAGCCCAGACCCACGGCGAAAACGCCTTCCTCGAACAGCAGGCGGCTGGCCTCGAACGCCGCTTCCGGCTCACCGAACAGGACTGGGGTGATGGGGGTGACGCTGCCCATCGTGTCGAAGCCCAACCCGGCCAACTCGGCCTTGAAGTAGTGCGTGTTGTCCCACAGCCGCCGCATCAGCGTGGGGTCACGCTGCACTTCCTCGATGGCGGCCACCAGACCGCCCACCACCGCCGGGGGCTGCGCGGTGGAGAACAGGTACGGGCGGGCGCGGTTGATCAGCAATTCGCGCAGGTCCGCGTGCCCGGCGGCGTAGCCTCCCACGCCGCCCCAGGCTTTGGACAGGGTGCCCACCTGAATCACGTCGTCGGCGTTCTCGAAGCCGAAGTGATGCACCGTGCCGCGACCGTCCTTGCCCATCACACCGCTGCCGTGGGCGTCGTCCACATACGTGACTGCGCCGTACTTGCGGGCCACCGCGATCAACTTATCCAGCGGGGCCAGATCGCCGTCCATGCTGAACACGCCGTCGGTGACCACCAGTTTCAGGCCGTCCGTCTCGTTTTCCTGCAACAGCCGCTCCAGATCGTCCGCATCGGCGTGCTTGTAGACCTTCTTGGTGGCCTTGGTCAGCCGCAGCCCGTCGATGATGCTGGCGTGGTTCAGTGCGTCGCTGATCACCAGATCGCCCTCTTTGAGCAGGGTGCCCAGTACCCCCTGATTGGTGGTAAAGCCGCTGTGCAGCACCAGAGCGCTGCCGGTGTGCTTGAAGGCGGCCAGTTGCTGTTCCAGTTCCTCGTGAATCCGCAGCGTTCCGGCAATGGTCCGCACTGCTCCGGCCCCCACGCCCCACTCGCGCAGGTAGGCGGCGGCCTTTTCCTTGAGGCGAGGGTGATCGGCAAAGCCCAGGTAGTTGTTGCTCGCCAGATTCACCACCTCGCGGCCATCCACGCGCGTGCGGGCGCGGTTGGCTCCGTCCAGTACACGCGGCTTGATCAGGAGTCCGCTGTCTCGCAGACCTGAGAGTTCGGCGCTCAGCCGCTCGGAAAGTGAAATGGTCATACCCCGGAGTCTAGAGGGCTGCCCACATCCCTGTCCGTATGCAGGGCACGGAGGGCCAGCGCCAGTCTCCTTGAGATTCCTCGCCCTGACCGCCCAGAGCCGGCATGAGGAATATAAAATTTCATACATCCAGGGGGGGTGAAGCCCTGATCCCCCACACTTTTAAAGGAACAGCGTGAAAAACTCATCTTTATTTTATGCTTCGTAAACCTCTGTCATGAATCGGTCAGCCGTCGGGTCGCACAGTGACGCATGACCCTGTTGCTGATCGCGCTGTTGCCCGCCGCCGTTGCGCTGTGCCTGCTGGTGGCACTGGCGGTCTCGGTCCTCATCAGGAGTATGAAAGGTGAACGCTGGGCCGTGCCGTTCGAGGGCAGCGTGGCCCCCAGCGTCAGCCCCAATCTTCAGGTCAACGCCTGGATGAGTGACGCGTCCGTAGATGGCATTGTCCGCAAGTCCGTGGCCTGAAACCCGGACCACACGACAGCCGATTCCCAGGTGTCCCAGCCGATCTCACCCAACAGGGTTCAGAGATCGGCTGGGACAGTTCCTTTGATTGAATGAACTGGTTGAATGTCTCGTCTTTTCTGGCCGCCAGCCTGGCCCCCGTTTCAGCCTCTGGCGGCTCGGTGGGGAGATCGCCATTCCCGGACGCCCAGATGAGAACGCTTCATCTAACGCGCGGTCTGATCCGGCACTCATGCTGCCCCATGAAATCAGTGGGTCCGGTGCCTGGAAACACCCTGCCACCACGTCTGTTTGTGAATATTTTGCACTTGCCTGTTCGCATTCAAAACGGCGCGTTCCAGGGACAGCCCAGGGTGCATGAGCGAAATGAGAATGGGTTTAAGAGACTGGTTTGCAGATTCCTCTAATAAGATTTGGTTAAGGTAACTGTGCAAGCACGGCGGCCCTCCAGTAAGCCGATCCAACTTCCGCTTTCTGGCAGTTCGCCTCCTACGCCCGGCCCGACGTTGATCTCCAGAGACAGCTCGTTCAGGACTGCCCAACCCAGTTTCTGAACCTGAATCGATCAAGTCACCCGCCCCCTACCGTCTTCACAGAGGAAACCCACCATGTCTCATTCCCCCCGCTCTGCCCTGTCCCTCACCGCCCTTGCCCTGACCCTGACCCTGGCCGCCTGTTCGCAGCAGACCGCCCCCCCCCAGCCGCAGGCAGATGGGCAGAATGGCAGCCAGTTCATCTACGACGGCACCGATCACTCCTGGGTGTCTTCTGACAATGGTCTGGTGGGTATGGAAGCCGAGGTGGCCCGCATGAAGGCGCTGGCGATCAACACCGGCAACAACATGCTGAGCGGCGAGGCGTGGACGGCAGCGACCAACGGCTGGGGACCCATTGAGCGCAACATGAGCGTCGGCGAGAACGGAGCCAGAGACGGGCGCATGATGGTCGTGAACGGGAAGAAGTACGACAGTGGGTTCGGGGTGCATTCCAATTCGTCGATGACCTTCAATCTGGGTGGCAAATGTAACCGGTTTATCAGTGACGTGGGCATCGACGACGAGGTGGGGGATCGGGGCAGCGTGGTGTTCCAGGTGTTTGCCGATGGAGTCAAGGTATTCGACAGCGGCAGGATGACCGGCGCGGACGCCCCCAAAACCGTCAACGTGGACGTTTCGGGCCGCCGTGAACTGAAGTTGGTGGTGGGCGACGCGGGTGACGGCCTCGATTACGATCACGCCGACTGGGGCGGGGCCATTCTGGTGGATTGCAATTCGTCCGGTACGCCCACGTCGCCTGCGCCGCCCTCGGTTGCTCCACCTGCGCCCACTCCTACTCCCCCTGCGCCTACACCTCCGTCCGGCAACGTCAATTACAGCGGACCGCTGGTCATTACCAAGGGCGGCACCTACCGGGGCAACTGGGAAAGCATGAATCCGAACGTGCCTGCGGTCTTCATCCAGACCTCAGAACCTGTGGTGATCGAAGGCTCCAATCTGCGTGGACGGGGTCACCTCATCCGGGGCTGGAAGGTCAACCTGACGGTCCGCAACACCAACGGGTATGGCATGAATCCCAATGTCGCCGGTGCCTACGCCGGACGTTTCGCCGCTGTGGAAGAGGTCTACAACCTCCGGGTAGAGAATAATTACATGGAGGGCACCACGGGGATCTACGTCAACCTGTTCTACGGCAAGGGCAACGGGCAGACCATCAAGATCCTGCGCAACAGGGCCAAGAATATCGATGGTCGCCTGAGTAACGGCAACGGCGGGTACAACGGTGGACGTTATTACGCCCAGTTCGCACAGATCGCCAAGGTCCAGAACGTGCCCGGCATGGAAATCGCCTGGAACGAGGTCATCAACGAGCCGGGCAAAAGCTCGCTGGAAGAGAACATCAACCTGTACTCCACCAGCGGCACTGCCGGCAGCCGGATGCAGATCCATGACAACTACATCCAGGGGGCGTTCGCCATCCAGGCGGCCACGGACGGCGGGTACTCCGGCGGCGGCATCATGCTGGGCGACGGTCCGGTGGGCAACCTGGGCGAGGCCGGCGGTTACGTCGACGTCTACAACAACCAGATCGTCAGCACCTCCAACCAGGGGATCGGCATCGCGGGCGGGCATGACCACAACGTGTTCAACAACCGCGTGCTGTCGAGTGGCCGCCTGCCCACCGGCGAGATCAACAAGGCCCAGAACGTCGGCATCTACGTCTGGGACGTCATGAATGGCAAGGGCAGCAACACCTGGTTCAACAACACAGTCCACGACAACGTGATCGGCTGGACCCGCATCAACGCCAACAACAGCACCTGGCTCAACAACACCTGGTTCGCCGACTGCTCTAACACCTGCTACAACAATGCGTCGTGGTCCGGTGCAGTGACGATGGACACCGAGAAGCAGGAGTTCCAGATGTGGCAGAACAAGTTCCGCGCCGCTGGCATGAGCATGGGACCCAACTGATACGGACTCCGAATAAAAAGCGCAGACTGGAGCATTGCTAAATTCTATTCAGCCATCATTTTTCGCCACAGTGCCGCCGACAACCCGATCTCTTCACCCAGCACATCCTGTTCCACTGGTGGCCTTTATACGGTAATTAAGCGGAATCCGTATGAGCCGTCATCCCAGCAACCCACCTTTCTGATTGAAGAGACCTACAAAGGAGACCTGTCACGCCCGGCAGGTCCCCTTTTTGTTTCGTTTTTTTGTTTCGTTCCCTCTGGCTGTCCTTACCCTTCACGCGGCGCGTCCTCAGCGATATTCCAGATGAAGCAGGGACAGAGATCAAGCGTGCAGAACATTCAGTTCCGCGTCATCTCCAGCGGAACCACCCAGGCGTCAAATTCCTCGTCTGTCACGTAGCCCAGCCCCACCGCCGCCGCCTTGAGGCTGCTGCCTTCCTTGTGGGCTTTCTTGGCAATGGCCGCCGCCCTGTCATAGCCGATGTGCTTGTTCAGGGCCGTGACCTGCATCAGGTTGATGTCCAGATTGTGCTTGATTTTCTCCAGATTCGGCTCGATCCCCACCGCGCAGTTGTCGTTGAAGGCCAGCGAGGCGTCGCTGATCAGGCGGATGCTTTCCAGCACGGCGTGGACCATCACGGGCTTGAACACGTTGAGTTGAAAGTTGCCCTGCGATCCGGCGAACGCAACCGTGGCGTCATTGCCGAACACGCGCGTCGCCACCATCGTCAGTGCTTCACTCTGGGTGGGATTGACCTTGCCGGGCATGATGCTGCTGCCCGGCTCGTTCTCGGGAATGGTGATCTCGCCGATGCCGTTGCGCGGGCCACTCGCCAGCCAGCGCACGTCGTTGGCCATCTTCATCAGCGCCCCGGCCAGCGTCCGCAGCGCGGCGGAGGTCTGCACCAGGGCGTCGTGGGCGCTCAGGGCGGCGAACTTGTTCTCGGCGCTGCGGAAGGCAAAGCCCGTCTCGGCTTCGTACTTTTTGGCGGCCAGATCACCGAATTTCGGGTGGGCATTCAGGCCCGTGCCCACTGCCGTTCCTCCGATGGCGAGGTCCAGCAAGCCTTCCCCGGCGTGCCGCACTTCGGCCAGCGCGTAATCCAGTTGCGCCACCCAGCCGCCGATTTCCTGGCCCAGCGTGATCGGGGTGGCATCTTGCAGGTGCGTGCGGCCCACTTTGACGATGCCCGTGTACTCCTGGGCCTTGGCATGCAGGGTGTCGCGCAGCTTGCCCACGTCGCCGTAGAGTCGCTCGTTCAGTTCCAGCACCACGGCGATGTGCATGGCGGTGGGAAAGGTGTCGTTGCTGCTCTGGCCCCGGTTGACGTGATCGTTGGGATGCACGGGCGTCTTGCTGCCCATCTCGCCGCCCGCGATCTGTATGGCGCGGTTGCTGATCACCTCGTTGGAGTTCATGTTGCTCTGGGTGCCTGATCCAGTCTGAAAGACCACCAGCGGAAAGTGATCGTCCAGTTTCCCGGCGATCACCTCATCGGCGGCCTGCACGATCAGATCGGCCACGTCCTGTGGGAGTTCACCCAGCTCGGCATTGGCCTGCGCCGCGCCCTTTTTGAGGATTCCCAGCGCCCGGATGATCGGGCGGCCCCAGACGAAGGTGTCGCGGCCAATCGGGAAATTGTGAATGCTGCGCTCGGTCTGCGCGCCCCAGTAGCGGTCTGCGGCGACCTCCAGCGTGCCCATCGTGTCGGATTCCTTGCGGGTTTGGGTCATGAGGGCAGTTTAGAGCAGCTCTGTGCATCTGCGCAGAGGACGAGAATCTCCTGCTCGGTTGTTTCGCGCTGCCCCCTCTTTACCAGCGTTTGATCGCCTTCACAGCAATGTGGTGGCCAAAAAATCCCCTCAATGAAGAGGGGAACGAATGCAGGCCCATGTTCAGGAGAACCGCTCTACTCCTTCAGCCACTGCTCCAGCCAGCCCAGGTATTCCTCCAGTCGCTTGATGCGGCGGTCCGGGCGGCCCGCGCGGGACAGTTCGTGGTTTTCTTCCGGGAAGCGCACGAAGCGCACGGGAACGCCGTGCAGGGTCAGGGCGGCGTACCACTGCTCGGCCTGCTCCACGGGGCAGCGGTGGTCCAGCACGCTATGCACGATCAGCGTGGGCGTTTTCACGTCCTCCACGTATTGCAGCGGGCTGAGATCCCACAGCTTCAGGGCGTCGGCGCGGCGGTGGAAATTCAGGCCCAGTTCGTCGTCCCAGAAGCGCAGCCCGATGTCGGAAGTGCCGCCGAAGGACAGCAGGTTGCAGATGCTGCGGTCTGTGATCGCCGCCTGAAAGCGCGTGGTGTGCCCCGTGATCCAGTTGGTCATGAATCCGCCGTAGCTGCCGCCCATCACGGCGCTGCGGCTTCCGTCCAGGCGCGGGTAGGCTTCCAGGCAGCGGTCAAAGAAGTTGATCAGATCGTCCATGTCAGGGCCGCCCCAGCGCCCGTGAATGTCGTCTACCCATGCTTGCCCATATCCGGCGCTGCCGCGTGGATTGCTGTAGCACACGCCGTAACCCCGTGCTGCGAACAACTGAAACTCGTGCATGAAGGCGTGGCCGTAATCGGTGTGCGGGCCGCCGTGAATGGTCAGGATGGCGGGAACCTTCGCCTGGCCCTCCGGCAGCAGTGTCCAGCCCTCGCCCTCGCCCAGTTCGTTCTGGAAGGTGACGCGCTCGGGAGTGAGGACCGGGAAGGTCAGGCGGTCATGCAGGGCCGTGACCGTCTTGCCGTTCAACTCCACTTCGGGAAAGCGGTCTGCCCGCTCGCGGATCAGTGCCACGCCGCTGCCAGACGCCGTGAAGGAGGGAATAACATTCTGCGCGTAGTGGTCCTGCGCCGTGACCTCGCCGTCCAGCGTGACCCGGAACAGGCCGCAACTGCCGCGCACCGTGCTGGAAAACAGCAAAGTACTGTCGTCCAGCCAGACGGGTTTTTCGGGCAGCGCCCCGACATGGCAGTCGCCGCCCACCATGTTGCCGACGCCGTGATCGTGCTGCTCGTCCATGCGTCGCCACGAGCCGTCGGCCTCCACCAGGAACAGGTGGCTGTTTTCCGGGCTGCCCTTGCCCTCGGGGCGGCCCACCAGCACGAAACGCACCCCATCCGGGTGCGGAACCAGCGTTCCGATAGCCGTATTCCAGTGCGTGAGCTGTTCGGGCGGGCCGTCCAGCGGCAGGCGGTGAACTTCCTGCCGCCACTCCACGGCCTTCAGTTCGTCGGTGCTGGAGATGAACAGCACGCCGCCCGAATCCGGCTGCCAGGCGTAACCGTTGATCTCGGTTTCAGGCGTATGCCACTCGCTCAATTTGTCGGCCTGCACGTCGTAGTGCCACAGCCGGGCCGGGCGTTCGGGCAGCCAGTCGCGCCCGTTGAAGCGGTAGCGCGGGCGGGTGATCACGCGGGCCTCGCCGCGCTCGTCGCGTTTGTCCTCGTCGTCGCCCGTGCTGAGAAAGGCCAGAGAACGCCCGTCGGGGCTGAATTGCAGGTCCTGCACGGCCCCCTTGAATTCGGTTACGCGCCGGGCCTCGCCACCGGCCAGCGGCAGCAGATGGAGCTGACCGCCCCGCCCACCACTGGCGCGCACGAAGGCCAGCGTTCCCCCGTCCGGGGACCAGCGCGGCGAGCTGTCGCGGCCCTCGCCCTGGGTGAGCTGCGTGGCCGCGCCGCCGTCACTGAGCCACAGGTGGGTCTTGTAACGCGGTTTCGCGAATTCCTTATCGGACTTCTGCGGGTCTTCTTCCTCCACACGGGCCAGCACGAAAGCGACGCGCTGTCCGTCCGGGCTGATCTGCGGATCGGAGGGAAAGGCCAGAGCGAGCAGGCTGTCGGGGCCGGGCATTGGATTGGACATGGGCCTTAGAATAGCCCCTTCCCGTAGCTCCGACACACGATTTTTACTCTCGCTCAGGGAGCGTTCATGACGAAATGGTCAAGATCAATTGGGACAAAGCTCCTGGCAGTCAGAAGACCATCAGTTAGACTAGACATACCGGCACCACCGGCTCCACCTGTTGAAATACAGCCCCGTTTTGCGACGTGGCGTCCATGACGCTCTTTCCCGTAACCCGTGGCTGACCATCCTGGAGCCGGAGCCGCTGCCAGCAGGTCAAGGCACCCCACATTGATCCTCGTTTTCCCGGAGGCCCACCATGACTGCTCCTCAACCCCTTTCCAACCGGACCCAGAAGCCCGCACCCAACGCCACGTCACCATCGGCCCGCCCCCAGCCCAAATTCATCCAGCCTAAGCCCATCCAGCCCAGACCCGCCCAGATGCCCGCCGCTCTTCAGGACATGCTGTGTACCTGGGTTCCCGGCACCACAAGTATCGTCCGGCTCAAGATCAGCGCTGGGCAGGGCCGTGAACGCGTCCTGGAAGTGACCAGCACCCACCTGGGCCGCATCTTCGGCAAGGAAGTGGTGCATGACCTGTACCTCAAAGGCCGCTCGAAGGTCAGTGTGACGGCCCAGCAACTCGCCCTGCTGACCTGAAGTTCAGGCCAGCAAGCGCAAGACAGCGAGAACGGATCAGACCTCCAGCCCAGGGTTGGAGGTTTTTTTGCGTCTGCCTGGGCCGGGGTAGCATGGGCGCATGTCATCCCCATCTGCTCCATCTGACCTGCAACCTGACCTGAAGGCCATGCTCAGTGACCTGCGAACCCTGGTGGACATCGAGTCGCCGTCCACCGATCTGGCCGCCATCTGCCGCGTGATGGACGTGGTGGAGCGCTGGGCGCTGGATCTGGGCGCGGAGACGCACGCGCTGCCCGGCGGCACCCGGCTGTTCAACTTCGGGGCGGCCTATGACGAACAGCCGATTCTGGTGCTGACCCACGCCGACACCGTCTGGCCGCACGGCACGCTGCAAACGATGCCCTGGCGTGAGGACGAAGACCGCCTGTATGGCCCCGGCACCTACGACATGAAGGCCGGAATCGTGGGCCTGTTCCATGCGCTGCGGACCCTGAAACATCAGTCTCCGGGCAGTCCGTGGCCCAGGGGCGGCGTGCAGGTGCTGCTCTCGCCGGACGAGGAAACCGGGAGCGCCAGCAGCCGCGTGTATATCGAGGCCGCCGCCCGCAACGCCCGCGCCGTGCTGGTGGTAGAACCCCCGGTGGCCGACAGCCACAACCTCAAGACCGGGCGCAAGGGCACCGGCCACTTCTCGCTGCACTTTCAGGGGATTTCCAGCCACGCCGGAAACAAGCCCCAGGAGGGGGCCAGCGCCATCACCGCCGCTGCAAAGGCCGTGCTGGAGGTGCAGGCGCTGGCCCGCCCGGAAACCGGCACCACCCTCAGCGTCGGGCTGATCCGGGGGGGCAGCGCAGTCAACGTGGTTCCTGCCGAGTGCGTGCTGGACATCGATCTGCGGGTTTCCACGCTGGCCGAGGCCGAGCGCGTCACGGCGGCGGTGCAGGCCATGACCCCGGACGATCCCCGCGTCAAATTGACTATTACGGGTGGATTGAACCGTCCCCCCTTCGAGCAGAGCGGGGCGACGATGGCCCTGTTTGAACGGGCGCAGGTTGCCGCGCAGACGCTGGGCTTCACCCTGGGTCACGAGGTGGTGGGCGGCGGCAGCGACGGCAATTTCACCGCGCCGCTGTCGCCCACCCTGGACGGCCTGGGCGCACCCGGCGACGGCGCGCACGCCAGCCACGAACACATCCGTCTGGACCGCTGGCCGGATCATGTGCGCCTGCTGACCCGCCTGCTGCAAGAGGTCTGAAGCTCTTTCCCCCGCCAGGAGGCCACATGTTCAATCTGTTCCGCAAAACGCCCGCCAATGCAAACGTCAAGCAGGACGACGCCCAGACCTTCCGCGTGCGCGTCCGCACGGTCCGGCACGGCGAGATCGTCGAATTCCGTTTCACCAAAGGCGCACACATCGGCATCGATGACGACGGCAATTACGTGTTCCGCAAACCGGTGATCTCGCCGCAGCATCTGGACCGGGGAGAACTGGTGGTGCAGTTCAACAACCGCTACCGGGTGCTGTCCACCAGTGGGGACGGCGTGGAATTCGTGCCCGTGAGCGAATGGGAGGACTGAGGCCGTGACCGCCGAACCTCACCCGCTGGACCTGCTGCGCGCCGAGGCCCGGACCGCCACGCTGCCGGACGTTCGCCGCGAACTGGACGATCTGAGTGCCGGATTTTACGAGGTGCTGGATTCGGTCCACTGGGGCGCGGGGGCCGAGGACACCCTGCGCGCCAGCATCGGCATGGAGCGCAAGATGGGCATGGAGATGCGCCTGGGCCTGGGCGACGACTGGGACAGGCTTCCCCTCCGCAAGACCGCCCCACTGGCTGGGATGGCCCTGCCCGAACTGCTGGCCGAGGCCCGTGCGGGCCGTGAACACCTGCTGCTGGTGCTGGACGAGTTGCTGCGCGCCGCCCAGACCAGGGAAATCCGGGCGTGGTGCTACGGCGAGGAAGTGCCGCCCGAAATTTACATTCTGGGCCTGCGCCGTCGCCTGAGCGCGCTGGACGAACGGGTGGCCGGGGCACGAAACATCACTGGAGACACTGGAGAGTAGAGCAGTTCCATCCCACCACACTTTTTCTCCCATGCTGAACGCCGGGTCATTCAAGAATTCACGCCGGGGTCTGCGGCGCGGCCTCCAGGGAGAAGCTATGCAGGATTACGAGAAGCTCGGCGCGTTTTACCTCGGCAAGGCAGTGGACGGCGGTACGGGGGCAGTCACCGACGAACTCCTGCTGTATGACAGCAGTGACCTGACCACCCACGCGGTCATCATCGGCATGACCGGCAGCGGCAAGACCGGGCTGGGGCTGGGGCTGATCGAGGAGGCGGCGATGGACGGCATTCCGGTGCTGGCCGTCGATCCCAAGGGCGATCTGGCCAACCTGCTGCTGACCTTCCCGGACCTTGCCCCCGCCGATTTCCGCCCGTGGGTGGATGAATCCGAGGCCACGCGCGGCGGCATCACGCCCGACGAACTGGCCGCGCAGAAGGCGGCGCTGTGGCAAAAGGGGCTGGCCGACTGGGGCCAGAGCGGCGAACGCATCCGCACCCTCAGGGAAAAGGCCGATTTCGCGGTCTACACCCCCGGCAGCAGCGCGGGCCGCCCGATCAGCGTGCTGAAGGGCTTCGACGCGCCGCCCCCCGAGGTCATGGACGACGCGGACGCTCTGCGCGAGCGCGTGGGCGGTACGGTCACGGGATTACTGGGTCTGCTGGGCATCGACGCCGATCCGCTGCGTTCGCGTGAGCATGTGCTGCTGTCCACGCTGCTCTCGCACGCCTGGGCCGAGGGCCGCACGCTGGATATGGCGGGCCTGATTGGCGGAATCCAGACACCGCCGTTCACCCAGATCGGCGTGATGGGCGTGGACGCCTTTTACCCGCCCAAAGACCGTTTTGACCTTGCCATGAGCCTGAACAACCTGCTGGCCTCGCCGGGCTTTGCAGTGTGGACACAGGGCGAACCGCTGGACGTGGGCCGTTTCCTGTTCACGCCGGAAGGCAAGCCGCGCGTGTCGATCATGAACATCGCCCACCTGAACGACTCCGAGCGGATGTTCTTCGTGAGTATGTTGCTCAACGCCACTCTAAGCTGGATGAGGACGCAGTCCGGGACGAGTTCGCTGCGGGCGCTGCTGTACATGGATGAAATTGCCGGATTCTTCCCCCCGAACGGCAACCCGCCCAGCAAGCCGCCGATGCTGACGCTGCTCAAGCAGGCCCGCGCTTTTGGCCTGGGCGTGACGCTGGCGACGCAAAATCCCGTCGATCTGGATTACAAGGGCCTGAGCAACACCGGAACGTGGATGATTGGCCGCCTCCAGACCGACAACGACAAGGCCCGCGTGCTGGAGGCGTTGCAAGGCGCGTCCGCCGGGCAGGAGGCCATGAGCAAGGCCGAGCTGGACAAGCTGCTCTCTGGCCTAGGCAAACGCGTCTTCCTGATGCACAACATCCACGACGCCCGGCCCACGCTGTTCACGACGCGCTGGACCATGAGTTATCTGGCCGGGCCGATCACGGGCAGCCAGATTCGCAAGCTGGCGCAGGGGAATGCCCCGCGCAATGCTGAGGTGAGCGCCGCACCGCCAACGCCAACGCCCGCTCCAGGTGCCGCTCAGACAGGCTCCAAGCCGCTTCTCCCCCCCGGAATTACCGAGGTCTACGTCCCCACCTCTGAAACTGGGGTGACGTACCATCCGCATCTGCTGGCGGTGGCGAATGTGCGCTACAGCAACCTGAAGGCGCGGGTAGAGGTGAGCGGCACGCTACCCCTGGCCGTGGAAATCAGTGACGGCCCGATTGCTGTGAACTGGGCGGATGCGGCAGAACTGGCGGTGGGCCCCTCCACCCTGGAGCAGACCCCGGCGGACGGCGTGACGTTTGCTGCACTGCCCGCGCCGCTGCTGGACGCCAAAAATTACCCGAAGTGGAGCAAGGAGGCCGCAAAATATGTGGCCGCCAGCAAGCCGCTGACGCTGTGGCAGGACCCGGCCAGCGGCGTGATGAGTTCTCCCGGCGAAACCGAGGGCGACTTCCGCGCAAGGGCCAGCCACGCCGGACGCGAGGCGCGGGACGCGGCGGTACAGAAGCTGCGGGCCAAATATGCCTCTAAAGTTTCCACCCTGCAAACCCGGCTGGAACGCTTGCAACTGAAAGTCGGGCAGCAGCAGGCCCAGGCCCAGCAGGCGCAACTTCAGACGGCCATGAGCGTGGGTGTGGGTGTGCTGGGGGCCTTGTTCGGCGGCGGGCGCAGGACCACGGCCCTCCGCAGCGGGGTCTCCGGCGTGGGCCGCTCCATGCGCGAGGGTCAGGACGTGCAGGCGGCGCAGGCGGAATTGATGCAGGTCTCGCAGCAGCTTCAGGATCTGCAAAATCAGGTTCAGGCCGAGGTGGACGCGCTGGGCGGGGTCTCCGGCGGGGAACTGGAGCGCGTCGAAATCCGTGCCAAAGCAGCAGACGTCAGCATTCCACTGATCGCGCTGGCGTGGCTGCCCTTTGTCTCTGAGAACGGGGCGTTGCGGGCGGCCTGGGCGGGAGCGGAGGGGTAAGAAGCGAGCGACAGCAGAAGGACGCCACCGGGAAAAGTCTGTCCGGTGGCGTCCTTCTGCCGCTTACGCGGCGGGCTGAAGCTGCCGCTGGTCCGAATGCGGCGCAATGACCCACAGCGCGGCATAGGCCACGATCACCGGGGGAATGCACACAGCTAACACTGCTGCCGCCACCCGCAACAGCGAGAGGTCCACCTGTGGAGCGTAGAGGCGTTGCAGGCCGGCCACCACGCCGCCGAGAACCTTTCTGTCCATGTCGCGAATCAGCTTCTTTTCCATGCCCACAGTCTGCGCCCCGCGTGAACCGTGCGAAACAGACTTTTGATGGACGGCCTTTCTCCACCTAAAGTCAGCGTCGCTTACTCTGTCAGCGTCAACGTGCAGCGCCCCAGCCGCAACTCGGCGCTGGCCTCGGCGCGGTCTGCGGGGGTTCGGGCCACCTTGAAGACGGCCAGGGCCGCTTCCAGCAAGGAGGAGAGGTTTTCCAGGGTGGCGGCGGCCAGCACGCCCTCAAAGCTCTGCCCCTCCAGCGGGCCGATATAGGCGCACGCCAGGGCCAGCCCACCGTCCTTCGCATCGGCGAAATCCAGGGCAATCAGGGAAGAGTTGTTCTGATCCAGCAGCAGCACGCCCCGGTCCGCGCGGTAGGTGGCGGGCGTCCCCTCGGGCGGCTGGGCGCTCAGGCGCAGCGTGGTCTGGAATGCCTCGCCCTCGGCGCTGACGGCTTTCAGGGTCCAGACCTGACCCGGCGCGAGGGGGCCGCCGGGCGGCGGTACGGGGGCCTGGGTCAGCCCTCCCGCCCAGGAGGCGCAGGACACGAGCAACAGGGTCAGCAGCGGGCGCATGGGCACAGGCTAACGCGCCTCACCCCTTCAAACGCTATGCCCTACTCTGGGAACATGAATGCCAAGGGTGAACTGATCGCGCGGCTGGTGGGGCAGGGGCAGGGTGCGCCGATCTTCGAGGTGGTGTCGCACGGCCCGGCGCACGAACGGCTGTTCCGCGTGCAGGTGCTGGCCAGCGGGCACGTGCTGGGGGTGGGCGGCGAGGGCCGCAGCAAGAAGGACGCCGAGCGCCTAGCGGCAGAATCGGCCCTCCGCGCCCTGGACGGTGTCAGCGAGGCGGAATTGCCCGACAACGAGACGGAAACAGAGACTCCCGTCCGCTGGCCGATCTATTCCGGCGTGCTGGAGGCGGCGCTGGAAACGGCGCTGGAACTCTCGCCCGATGACGCCACGCTGGACGAGGTCCGCGCCGACGCGGCTCGCCTGTACCGCGATCTGCTGGGCGAACTGGGTCACGGCCCCGAAGAAGACAGCGCGTGAACTGGCCGTGGCGTCCGGCAGGGGTGCTGTTCGACATGGACGGCGTGCTGACGGCCAACAACGCCTTTCACCGGCAGGCGTGGCAGGAGGTGGCCGCCGAGGTGCTGGGCCTGAATCTCAGCGAGCATGATCTGGACACCAAGGTGGACGGTGGGCGCAACCCGGAAATCATCGAACGCCTGACCGGGCACTACCCCGATGCCGACTTGATCTCCCGCTTTCACGAGGCCAAGGAAGGGCGTTACCGCGACCTGGCCGCCGGAAACATGCAGGAAGTTGCGGGCCTCAGCGCATACCTGGACGTGCTGGCGGCGCGGGGCATTCCGCACTGTCTGGTCACCAGTGCAGATAGTGTGAACGTGGACTTCGGGATGAAGGCGCTGGGCCTGGGCGAACGCTTCGGGCCGCGCGTGCTGGGCGAGGACGTCACGCGCGGCAAACCCCACCCGGAGCCTTTTCTGCTGGGGGCACAGCGGCTGGGCCTGAACGCCGCCGACTGTCTGGCCCACGAGGACGCCGTGAATGGGGTCAAAAGCGCCGCCGGAGCAGGCTGCCGCGTCGTGGCGCTGACCACCACCTCCTCTGGAGAAGTGCTGTTAGAAGCAGGCGCGGAACTGGCCGTGCCGGACTTCACGGGCTGGGCCGAGTGGCTGGGTTAAGGCCAGTTCTCCGCTCTTGAAAGGCGCAGACGCCGAGGACCGCGCTGCCGCCCACCTGCTGTCTTTGGGCCGCGAAGTGCTGGCCCGCAACTACCGCATTCCCGGCGGCGAGATTGATCTGGTCACCCGTGAAGCCGGGGGAACGCTGGTCTTTACCGAAGTCCGACAGCGCCGCCAGACCCGTTACGGCAGCGCTGCCGAGAGCGTCACGCCGCGCAAGCTGGCGCTGATGCACCGTGCGGCGCTGGAATACCTGACCCGCGAACTGGGCCGCGACGATCTGCCCTGCCGCCTGGAAGTGCTGACCATCGACGGTCCGGCGGCGAGCGGCGAGATTCGTCTGCTGGAAGTGGAGGGCTAACGGCTTACCCCATCGACTCCGCGAAAATCCGCGCCAGATCGTCCGCTGTGGGCGTGCGCGGGGCAACGCTGAGCAGACGCTGCTGCTTCATGGCCCCGTCCACCAGCGCGGGAATGTCCGCGTCGTCGTAACCGAATTCGCGCACGCCCAGCGGGGCACCCACATCGCGCATCAATGACAGCAGGGCGTGCGGCAGGGCATCCCGGTCATCTGCGTCGTAGGTCTGCCCGGTCAGCATGGACGCTGCCTGGATGTGCCGCGCCGGGTCACTGTCGAAGGTGAAGCGGAAGGCGGCGGGCGAGGTCACGATCACGCTGAAGCCGTGCGGCACGAAGTTCTTGTCGCCGGGATAGCCAGGGTGGCGGTACTGGTGCTTCAGGCCCGCAATCGGGTACGCGCAGGCGTGAGGGATATGCACGCCCGCCGAGCCGAAGCCCACGCCCGCCATCGTGGCCGAGAGCATCATGGCCCCCCTGGCCTCCTTGTCATCCGCGTCCTGCACGGCGCGGCGCAGGAACTGGCCGCCGTTGCGGATGGCCTGCGCGGACCACAGGTCAGCCACCGGATTGCTGCCCTGGTACGGCGGACGCTCGCCAGGGGTGACGGGGCGCGGGCGGGACGTGTACGGGCGGCTCAGGAAACTCTCGGCGGCGTGGCACACCACGTCCAGCCCTGCCGAGGCGATCACGGCGGGCGGCGCGCTGCGGGTCAGCTCTGGGTCCACGACGGCCTGCGTGGGGCGCAAGCGGCGGTGGCTGATGCCGGTCTTGATCCGCAGTTCCGGCAGATCCAGAATGGCAACTGTGGTGGCCTCCGAGCCGCTGCCGGGGGTGGTGGGAATGGCGAGCAGCGGGCGCAACGGTCCCGCAGGCTGGCGGCCCCCGCCCACAGGTGCGTTCACGTATTCCATGATCCCGCCGCCGTCCGAGACCACCAGATTCGCCACCTTGGCAATGTCTATGGCGCTGCCGCCCCCCAGCGCGGCGAAGGCGTCGGCATCGGCTGCCCGCGCCGCCGCCACCGCACGCTCGAAGCACGCCAGCGTCGGCTCGGTCTCCACATCCGAGTACACGGTCACGTCGATCCCCTCGGCGCGGACGCTGTTCAGCACGGCTTCGGCCAGTCCCAGGCGCAGCACCTCGGGGTCCACCACGAAAAACACGCGCCGCGCTCCCAGTCGCTGTAACTCCCAGCCCGTCTCCAGCGCCGCGCCCGGCCCGAACTTGACCGGCGTGGCCTCCACGGTAAAAATCCTCTCCTGTTCGTCATTCATGGTTTGCCCCCTGATAGGGCCGACTGTAGCAAGTGGGCCGTAGTCTGGGCAGCATGTGGCACCAGCGTGACCTGACCCTCAAGCCCCACCCGCGCGGCTTTCACCCCATCACGCGCGAGGTGGTGTCGGCCCTGCCCGAACTCGCCGGGATTCGGGTGGGCCTGCTGCATGTCTTTATCCAGCACACCTCTGCCAGCCTGACCGTCAGCGAGAACGCCAGCCCCGACGTGCGCCGCGACTTCGAGCGTTATTTCAACCACGCCGTTCCCGACGGCTGGGCGGGGTTTGAACACACCCAGGAGGGCGACGACGATATGGCCGCGCACATCAAGGCCAGCGTGCTGGGCGCGGGCCTGAGCCTGCCTGTGCGGGACGGGCGGCTGGCGCTGGGAACGTGGCAGGGCGTGTACCTGTGCGAACACCGCGATCACGGCGGTGCGCGGCGGCTGTTGCTGACGCTGATGGGAGAGTAGAAACAGTTGTCTGGGTGGCCGTCTGCGGTTTAACCCCTCAGTCTGCTTCGCAGCCAGCTCCCCTTAAAGGGAGCCAAGGAGTGCAACTGGCCGGGCAATTCCACACCTCTTGCCTCCCTTTTGAGGGGAGGTGGCGCGAAGCGCCGGAGGGGTTAAACCGCAATCAACCCGCCCACAACACGACCAGTTCAGTACCGGACAACTTGCGTTTAAGTGGCGCTGGGTGCGGAGAAAGGTTGATTTAAGAGGCCGAAGTATATTTCGGCCTGTGGGTGATCCCATCTCAGCGCTCTCGCCAGATATTGCCAGCCATACTGGACCACGCTGACTGCGCGACGACCATGCGCTTTGACTGGAATTGGTTTGGACGCATTCATCCAGACGCCCACCCGCAGACAGCACACCCAGGCCAGCGTGACCAGTCCAAACAACCGCTCTAATCGGTCAGCGTGGGTCACCGCTGACCGTTCCAGGTCAAAGCCACGCGACTTCATGCTGCTGAACGTACACT
>NZ_JNIV01000030.1 GCF_000701405.1 Deinococcus marmoris DSM 12784 | reverse complement strand
CAAACCTTTGCCTCTGCCCCTGTGGGGCAGAGGCAGTGGAGTTCAGAAGCACAACAGGCCCTGAACTATCTGTTCAGGCGCACGCACCTGATGAACTATCCCCACTACCGCACTCAGGGCTGGCCGATTGGCTCAGGGCAGATCGAAGGCATCAACAAAAGTGTGATTGGCTGGCGCATGAAGGGTTCGGGCATGCACTGGTCCCGTCCTGGGGCCAGTGGCATGGCCTCGCTTCGTGCCAACCTGAACAACATCAATCCCCTGGTGAGTCTGGATGACGTTCGCCACGCTGCCTTTCCGATCCCAGCTTAGCGGGATGCACCCACTCAGATTCGCACCCTTGACCGATGCCCTCTGAACACTTATAGTTCTGAGGCTGGGAATCGAGGCGTAGCGCAGCCTGGTAGCGCACTACCTTGGGGTGGTAGGGGTCGTGAGTTCAAATCTCGCCGCCTCGACCAGCATCGAGTTCACAGGGTCCCTCCTGATCAGATCTGCGGAAGCCGTCAAACGCTTTCGCAGATTTTTTTGGTTCATCAATTCGTGCGTCGCCTGGGAACAGTGGGTTGCGCCGTCCAGACAGCGTGGGCCAGATGCTCTAGGCTAGGCCCAAATGGATTTCAATCTGCCCGATGACCTGCGCGAGGTGCAGGCGACTATTCGTGACTTCATGCTGTCCCGCGTGGAACCGCGCGCCCACGAGATTGAGGACACCAACAGCGTGCCACCTGAGTTGTTTAAGGAGGCCGCCGGGCTGGGCCTGTTCGGCCTGAGCATTCCCGAGGAATACGGCGGCGTGGGCCTTGGCATGCTGGGCCGCTGTGCCGTCTACGAGGCGCTGGGACAGGGGCACATGGGCTTCGGCGGCGTGATCAGCGCCCACGCCTCGATTGGCACGTCGGGTCTGGTCCGGCTGGGCACCGAGGAACAGAAGGGGCGGTTCCTACCACGCATGGCCTCCGGCGAGTGCGTGGCGGGTTTTGCCATCACCGAACCCAGCAGCGGCTCGGACGCGGCCAACATCCGCACCCGCGCCGTTAAAAAAGACGACGTGTACGTGCTGAACGGCACCAAGCACTACATCAGCAACGCGCCGATTGCCGGACTGCTGACCGTGATCGCCATCACCGATCCGGCGCGCGGCACCAAGGGCATGAGTGCTTTTCTGGTGGAGCCGCAGACCACCCCCGGCGTGCGCGTGGGCAAGATCGACGAGAAGATGGGGCAGAAGGGGGCGCTCTCCGCCGAGGTGATCTTCGAGGACGCCGAGATTCCCGCCGCGAACCTGCTGGGGCCGGAGCATATGGGCTACCGCGAGGCGCTGGGCATCCTGACCGCCGGGCGGGTAGGGATTGCCGCGCGCAGCACCGGGGCCATGCAGCGCCTGCTGGACCTCTCGGTGGCCCACGCCAAGACCCGCGAGCAATTTGGGCAGCCCATCGGTGAATTCCAGGCGGTGCAGTTCATGCTGGCCGAGATGGAAATTGCCGTGCAGACCAGCCGCGTGCTGTGGCAGAAGGTGGCCTGGATGGTGGACGAGGGCCAGGACGTGCGCCGCATGGCGTCCGTTGCCAAGTACCACGCCACCGAGGCGCTGTCCCAGGTGGCCGACAAGGCCGTGCAGGTGGCCGGGGGCATGGGCTACATGAAAGACAGCCCGGTGGAGCGCTACTACCGCGATCAGCGCCTGCTGCGAATCTACGAGGGCACCAGCGAGATTCAGAAGATCATCATCGCAAAAAGCCTGCTGGCGTAGGGCGATGGGCAGAGGGCCTTTGTCAGTCCCAGATCAGCGGCCTTCCTTTAAGATGGGGGCATGAGACCACCCGGACTGGCGCGAATCGGAATGATGCTGTGCGGTCTGGGACTGGCGGGCTGCGGTTCGCTGGACAGCGCGCCCACACCGCTGGCCGGGGACCTGCTGAATGCTCCTGCCACATTGAATCTGGGTGGGCAACTGCTGCGGCTCACGGCGGCCCCACAACTGGTCCGGGAGGCCGACCGCTTCAGTGTGCGCGTCAATGTGGAGGCCAGCGCCCCGGCCAGCAACCCAGCCGCGACTGATCCACTGAAGGTTACAGGCATTTACGTCTTCACCGGAGCGGGCCTGTGGCATTCGCCCCGGCTCAGCGATTTCTCGGGAGCCAGCAACTGCTTCACGCAGGTGTGTGCCTGGGGAAGTGGCAGCGCAAACGGCTTCACGGCGGGCGAGGACGTGCGTGTGATCGCCCAGCTTAGGGACGCCAGCGGCAAGACCTACTGGCTGCGCGACGCCCGGAGCCAGAACGTCGTTTCAAAACCGCTGATCCGCTAGCGAGCGCCCCTCATTCCTGATCGTCGTAATGGTGGAGCAGGGCCGCGTCGGGTTCGCTGCCGGGTTGGTGGTGCAGGGCCACCAGCCGGGCCACCCTTATCCTGGCCCCAGCGTGGGTCAGCAGTGTGGCCCCCAGTTCCGGGTGCTGGGCGCGGATGCCCAGCGCCCCCACAGGCGGCAGCAGGCGCGCCAGCCGGGTGGGCACCAGCCCCACCAGCACACGCTCGGCCACACGGTACGGGCGCACGCTCTTGCCGCAGTCGTGCAGCAGGGCGGCGGCCACCAGTTCAGGGGCCGCGCCAGGATGTTCGCGCAACAGGTGCAGGGTGACGCGGCAGGCGTGTTCGCGGTCACGGGGGTCCATACCCGCGTAGACCCGCGCTTCGCCCTGCGTCAGGTGGGTCAACGCCCAGGCGTCGTCCGGGTGGGCGTCCACGGCCCGCACGCTGCGCGCCAGCCGCCGCACCTTGGCCGCGTAACCCAGCGCCTTGCGGCCTATGCGGTCAGACAGGCGCAGGGGTTTCATGGGCATCAGGATAGTGGAAAGCGGCCCCTGGAACCGCAAGAAAAGAGCGGGAGGCCAGCCCGATCAGCCGCCTCCCATCCGTTCGAGCCATGAAGTTCAGTCGGCTGCCGTTTCCGCCCCGGCCACTTCCAGCGCCGCCAGCGCACGCTCGGCGCTCATGGCCGCGCGGGTGCCTGCGCCGACGCTGGTGCCCAACTGGCGATAGATGTAGTCGCTGACATCGCCCGCCGCGAACAGCAGGGGCACGCTGGTGTAGATCTCGTCGGTCACGTCCACGTAGCCGTCCTCGCGCAGTTTGACGGTGTCCTTGACGAACTCGGTGTTGGGCACATGGCCGATGAAGATGAACACGCCGTCGGTGGTCATGTCGCTGACCTCGCCCGTCTTGAGATTCTTGAGGCGCACGCCACTCACTGCGCCGTCGCCCTGGATTTCCTCCACGCCCGTATCCCAGATGAACTTCATCTTGGGGTTCGCGAAGGCGCGGGCCTGGGCAACCTTGTTGGCGCGCAGGCTGTCGCGGCGGTGGATCAGGGTGACTTCATCCGCAAACTTGGTCAGGAACAGGCCCTCTTCCACGGCGGCGTCTCCCCCACCGATCACCACCACTTTCTTACCCCGGTAAAAGAAGCCGTCGCAGGTGGCGCAGGTGCTGACGCCCCGGCCCCAGAACGCTTCCTCACCAGGGACGTTCAGGCGTTTGGGGTTCGCGCCCGTTGCCAGAATCACGCTCTTGGCACGGTAGTTGCCGCTGTAGCCCTTGACCAGGAATGGGTAGTGGTGATCGCCGGTCTGCTCGATGGCCTCCACCTCGTCCATCTCGATCTTGCCGCCGAACTTCTCGGCCTGCTGCTGCATCCGCCCGGCGAGTTCCATGCCGCTGATGGGTTCGGGGAAACCGGGGTAGTTCTCGACTTCCTCGGTCTGGGCGATCTGGCCGCCGGGCAGGCCCTTTTCCAGAATCAGGGTGGACAGGCTGGCGCGGCCCGTGTAGATGGCCGCCGTCAGTCCGGCGGGGCCGCCGCCGACGATCACGACGTCGTAATCCTGTGTTTGCGGGAGGGTGCTGGTCATGAGAAAAGCGTACCACCGCCCACTCTGAAAGTTGGTTAAGCACGCACAGTTTACTTTTTAAAGCATCAGTGATTGAAGAATCAGCGCTCAGGCGGCAGCGCACGATCCAGAGATGGCCGCACATACGCGCGCCACACCTCCAGGGACCGGGCCACCGGGCGGGGCGGACGCTGGGCGCTGAACTGTGACCGACGGTGCGCCGGGCCAAAACGCTCCATGATCCAGACCTCGTGCTGTTGCAGGGCGGAACGCAGGAGCTGACAGGCAAAACGGGCTGGGACGAGGCGGTCATCCAGGGTGTACAGGTGGGTGCGGCGGTTAAAGTGCAGCACTTCCCCCCCGCGCCGCACCCACAGCCCAGAGCTGTGCAGGGTCAACGTGTCCAGCACATACGCGCTGCTGCCCTGGGACGCTGGACGTTTCTGAAAGCCGCGCAGCAGCAGATGGCCCTGCCGGGCGTCCAGGCCCAGCAGCCAGAACTGGACGGTCAGGGGACAGGCGGGCCGGAGATCAACTCTTGTCATGTTATTGATAATAGTATATCATTACCAATCGATGACCTTTCCTGCCTCTCCATCTGTACCCATCACCGTGCTGTGCGGTTTTCTGGGTGCAGGCAAGACCACGCTGCTCAACCACCTGATCCGACAGTCCGGCGGACGCAAAATTGCCGTGATCGTCAACGAATTCGGCGCGGTCAACATTGACGCCAGCCTAGTGGTAAAGACCGACGAGCAGACGATTGAGCTGTCCAACGGCTGCATCTGCTGCACGCTGCGCGGCGATCTGCTGCTGGCCGTGGAAGACCTGCTGGACACTCGCACGCTGGACGCCATCCTGATCGAGTCCACCGGAATCGGTGAGCCGCTGCCCATCGCCCAGAGCTTTTGCCTGACCCCCGAGGAACTGGAGATCGAACCCGAACCCGGCCAGGACGCCATTCCCAACCTGCTGGGGCGGGTGCATGTGGACGCGATGGTGACGGTGGTGGACAGCGCCCAGTTCTTTGACCTGTGGAACCGCCAGGACAGCATTCCCGGCGACGACTTCGAGCGGGGCTTCGGGGAACTACTGGCCGAACAGCTCGAATTCGCAGACATCGTGGTGCTGAACAAAACCGATCTGGCAGCAGCAGACGACGTGCAGCAACTGCGCGAACTGGTGGGCATCACCAATCCCCGCGCCCGCGTGCTGGACGCCCAGCAGGGTCAGATAGACGTGACCGAGGTGCTGGACACCCATCTGTTTGACTTTGATCAGGCCAGCCAGATGGACGCGTGGATGGCCGAACTGGAAAAAGAACACACCCCTGAAAGCGAGACCTACGGCCTGGGCACCCACATCTACCGCGCGGCCCAGCCCTTCGATTCGGCGGCACTGCAAAAAGTGCTGATCGGCGGTCTGCCCAGAAACGTGATTCGCAGCAAGGGCTGGGTGGATCTGGGCGACGGACTGGCGACCCTGTGGAACCACACCGGGCGGCAACTGGCGCTGGAGGGGGCCGGGGAGTGGCACGATCCCGCCGAGGCGTTCAGCGAGATCGTGTTTATCGGACATAACCTGGACGGCGCGGCCATCGATGGGCTGCTGGAAGGGGCTATCTCACCCTGACCTCCGCCGCCCTTTTTCCCCTTACCCAACATCTCCAAAGGAGTTTCAAATGAGCCGTGAATGTTATCTGACAGGCAAGAAGAATCTGGTGGTCAACAGTGTGATCCGGCGCGGCAAGGCGCGGGCGGCGGGCGGCGTGGGCCGCAAGGTCACGGGCGTCAGCAAGCGGGTACAGAAGGCCAATCTGCAAAAGCGCACCATCCGCGAGGGCGGCGTGGTGAAGACCGTCTGGCTCAGCGCCCACGCCCTGCGGACGCTGGTGCGCGGCGGCTTTACGCAAGTGGAGTTGCTGTGAGGGGTCTGCTGCTGCTGGCTTTCCTGGGTCTGGCGAGTGCCCAGGCCGCGCCCCTGCAAGTCAGCGTGTCCAACAGCATCCTGGCCGATTTCGTGCGGAATGTCGGCGGCGCGCGGGTCAGCGTCAACGAGATCGTGCCTGTCGGGGCCGATCCACACAGCTTCCAGCCCACGGCCAGCGTGATCCGGGGTCTGGCGGGCAGCCGGGTGCTGTTCGTCAACGGGGCGGGGCTGGAGCCGTGGTTGCCGCAGGTACGCGCCTCTGCGCCGTCGGTGCCGGTCAAGACTTTGACCAGCGGTCTGAAGCTGCGTGAGGGCGGCAAGGAAGAGGAAGGCGAAGACCATGCCGGGGAAGAACACAGCGACTTTGACCCGCACGCGTGGTGGGATCTGGGACTGGCGGCGGGCTACGTGAAAAATATCCAGAGCGCGCTGACGGCCCTTGATCCGGCAGGCAAAACCAGCTATGCGGGGAACACCGCCGCGTACCTGAAAAAGCTGAGCGAGGCCGATGCCTACGCGAAAAAGCAATTTGCCACCCTGCCCGCCAGCAAACGCCAGATCGTGACCAACCACGACGCGCTGAATTATTTTGCCGCCCGCTACGGCCTGAAGATCGTGGGCGCAGTAATTCCCGGCCTCAGCACCGAGCGCGAGCCGAGTGCGCGCGAACTGGCAACGCTGATCACGGCGGTTAAAAAGAGCGGCGCAAAGGTCATCTTTACCGAGAACACGGTCAACATCCGTCTGGCGCAGGCGCTGGCAAAAGAGACTGGCGCAAAGATTGCCCCGCCCCTGTACACCGACGCGCTGGGACCGAAAGGGGGCGCGGGCGAAACGTTCCTGAAGGCGCTGCGCTTCAACGTGGATGAGATGGTAGGGGCGCTGAAATAGGACAGGTCAGCGACGCCAGACATACGGCGTCGTGGTGGTGACCGCCAGCAGACCACTACGCTCCAGAATCGGGCGGGAAAATTCGGTGGAGTCGCTGTGCAGGTAGCGCACGCCTCTGGCAAGTGCAGACCCGGCGCGGGCAGCGGTGAGGGCGCGGTAGATGCCCCGCCCACGCCACTCTGGAAGCGTACCGCCGCCCCATAACCCAGCAAATTCAGTGTTCGGGAGAACTTCAAGGCGGCCCACGCAGACCATCTCCTGCGCGGTTTCGGCCACCCACAGTTCCACCCGGCCCGCGCCCTGCTCGATGCGGCGCATCAGATCATCCTCGTCAGATGGGTGCCCGAAGGCGAGTTCCTGCGCTCTGGCAGCCCGCACCACATCCGGTTGAGGATCAGGTTGATTGTCGATGCGGCGCAGAGTGACCCCTTCCGGCAGCGGGACAGGCTGGGCCAGCAACTGGGCCTCACCCAGCATGACGGTTTCGGCATCCCCGGCCTTGAAACCCTGCGCGATGAGGCGTTGCGGCAGATCGGCGGGCGCGTCATGTCCACGCGTCTTCCACTCGAAGGACGTGGTGTGCGTATCGGCAGCGTAATGCGCGATGGTCTGCGCGATCAGATTATCCAGTGCCTGACCTTCCAGACCCGCCAGCGAACGGTAAGAAACAAACCCCCGGTCCCCAAACTTACCGCGCCACAGCGGGCCGTTCCGGTCAACACTGTCGGCAGACAGCATCTCGGTTCCCTCGCGCAACTGGGCGTCGTAGGCGGTCAGCAGGCTTGCTCGGAGGTCAGCGTCCATGCCTCAGCCTAATTCCTAATTCGCCCAGACCTCTCCTCTGCTTCTTGATAACCCACTCGCAATATCAGCCCGACAGGAGTAAGCTGCCGCCGTGCTGGGCGTTGAACATCTGACTGTCAAATATGGCTCGCAAGTGGCCCTGGAAGACGCCACCGTGCGTTTCGAGGCCGGAACCTTCTCGGCCATCATCGGTCCCAACGGTGCAGGCAAATCCACGCTGCTGCGGACGCTGGTGGGCCTGCTGCCGGACCACAATGACGCCGTGCAGTTCGACGCGGGCCACACCGCACAGAACTGCATTTCGTATGTGCCACAGCAGCAGACGCTAGACTGGGGCTTTCCGGTCACCGTCTGGGACGCAGCGATGATGGGCCGCACCGGACGCCTGGGCTGGCTGCGCTGGCCGGGCCGCGCGGACCGTGAGCGGGTGGCGGCAGCGCTGAAGGAAACCGGCGTGTATGACCTGAGACATCGCCACATCGGCGCGCTCAGCGGGGGCCAGCGCCAGCGCGTGCTGCTGGCCCGCATGCTGGTGCGTGACGGCCATCTGCTGCTGCTGGACGAACCGCTGACAGGAGTGGACGCCACCACGCAGGAACAACTGATGGCCCTGCTGCGCGCCCAGGCCGACAGGGGCCGCGCCGTGGTGATGGTCACCCACGATCTGGAACAGGCCCGGCGCTGGTGCGATCACCTGATCCTGATCAACAGGCGCGTGGTGGCCGACGGCACCCCCGCCGAGGTCTACACACCGCAGAATATCGAGGCGACGTTCAGCACCTCGCACCTGGGACATACCCATGCCGAGGCTTGAGGGCATGAGGGACGACTCCTGGAGCCTGCTCGAAAGCCTCAGACCCAATCCATGAACTTCCTGACTGATCCCCTGCAATTCGATTTCTTCGTGCGCGCGCTGCTGGCCGTGTCGCTGGTCAGCGTGCTGTGCGCGTTGGTAGGCGCGTGGGTGGTGTTGCGCGGCCTGAGTTACATCGGGGACGCCATGAGTCACGCAGTGCTGCCGGGCATCGTGGGGGCGTTCCTGTCGGGCGGCAGCCTGCTGTTGGGGGCGCTGGTGGCCGCCGTGTTGACCGCCCTGGGCATCGGCGTGGTGGGGCAGCGCAGCGGCCTCAAGCAGGACAGCGCCATTGGGATCGTGTTCGTGGGCATGTTCGCGCTGGGCATCGTGATGCTTTCGCGGGTGCCCACCTTTACCTCGGACCTGAGCCATTTTCTGATCGGCAACCCGTTAGGGGTCACCACCGCCGACCTGTGGAGCGCACTGGTGGTCACGCTGGTGGTGGGCACGGTGCTGTACGCGGTGCAGAAAGAACTGCTGCTGGCCTCCTTCGATCCCACCGAGGCGCGGGCGGTGGGCCTGCCCGTGAGGCGGCTGGAAAGCCTGCTCCTCATTCTAATTGGTCTGGTGGTGGTGCTGACCGTGCAACTGGTGGGCACCACCCTCAGCGTCAGCCTGCTGATCACGTCCAGCGCCACGGCCCGCCTGCTGGCCCGCAGTCTGCCGCGCATGATCGCGCTGGCCGCCGCGCTGGGTATTGGGGGCGGCGTGGTGGGCCTGTACCTCAGCTATTACCTGGACACGGCCACTGGCGCAACGATTGTGCTGGTGAACACGGCGGTCTTTCTGCTGGTGCTGCTGTTCCGGCGCAAGGAGTGAGCGCGGGTAGGTGCGCCATCTGGCCTAGCCGCGCCCCCACGCGATAAACTCACGCCAACGCTTCCGGGCTTCCCGGCGTTCGGCCCTCCGTCCACTCAAAGGATGTTCCAAGTTGCGCCCCAACCTCCTGTAATCACGGTTTGAATTGCCTGCCCACGTTGTCTGGGACGGCCTTCACCCACAGGGGGTTGCTGAATGCTGTTGCGTGCCACGGAAGTCGCCCGGATTTACGGCGACGAGACGGTTTTTGAAGGTGTGAACGTAGAGATCGGAGCGGGCGAACGCCTCGCCCTGATCGGAGAAAACGGCAGCGGCAAGAGTACGCTGCTACGCGTGCTGGCGGGGCTGGACGCGCCAGATGCGGGAACAGTGACGCGAATGGGCAGGCTGGCCCTGCTGACCCAGCACACCCGGACGGAGGCAGGGACGCTGCTGGACGCCGTGACCCCGCCGGGATTGCGACGGGCGCGGCAGGTGTTCAGGGTGACCTCCGCCGCACTATGCAACGCCGACGACAACGCCCTGAACGCCTTTGCGGAAGCCGAGGAAGCGTACCGGCTGGCAGGCGGCTACGATTTTGAGGCGCGGGCGGCAGGCGTGCTGGACGGTCTGGGACTGTCGGCAGAGCTGAATGCGGGGGCGCTGTCCGGCGGCCAGACCCGCCGCGTGATGCTGGCCCGTCTGCTGCTCTCCCCTTCTGACGTGTATCTGCTGGATGAACCCACCAACCATCTGGACGCGGACGGTGCGACGTGGCTGGAAGACTGGATTCAGGGATCGGATGCGGCGTTCGTGATGGCGAGCCATGACCGCACCTTTCTGGACGCGGTGGCAGGGCGGACAGCGGAACTGGAGCGCGGCACCCTGACCACGTATCCCGGCGCGTACACGGAGGCGATAGACCTCAAGGCGACGTTGCGCGAGGCCCAGGAGCGCGATTACGCCGCATTCAGGCGCAAGCGGGCGGCGCTGGAGGAAGAACGGCTGCGCCGCGCCAGCAAGGCCCGGAGTGCGGGCAGCTACAACCCCAAGCGCGCCAGCGACGGCGACAAGCTGCTCTCCAGAGGCAAAGCACAGAACGCCGAGAACGTCAATTCGTCCCGCGCCAGGATGCTGGAAAAGGCGGTGGAGCGTCTGGACTCCCATGCCACCACCAAGCCCTTTCAGGACCGCCGCACCGTGCGCCTGGATTTGCCCCCGGCTCCGCACGGCCCTTCCGAAGTGTTGAGCGTTCGGGCTTCAAGGGTCTGGCGCGGTGAGAACAGGATTCTGAGTGACGTTCATCTGGATGTGCGGCGCGGGGAACGTGTCGCCCTGACCGGCCCCAATGGCGGTGGCAAAAGCACCCTGCTGGGCGCACTCCTGGGCACGTTGCGGCATACAGGGGAACTTCGCTGGGGGCCGGGCCTGACCGTCTACGCGGCGGGGCAGCACGGCGAGGAACTGTCTGGACTGTCCACGGTAGGAAGTGCCTTGCTAGACGCCAACCCGGACCTCACACCGCACCAACTTCACGAGATTGCGGCGGGGCTGGACCTGCCAGGCGGCCCCGCCTTTGCCCTCTCTGGCCTGTCCGGTGGCCAGCGCACCCGCCTGAGCCTCGCGCGCCTGAGCGTCACGCGGGCGCAGGTGCTGGTGCTGGACGAGCCGACGAACCATCTGGACATTCGCGCCATTGAGGCGTTGGAGGACATGTTGCTGGACTTTCCCGGCACGGTCCTGCTGGCCAGCCATGACCGCACGCTAATTGGGCGGGTGGCGACGCGGGTATGGGTGGTGGAGGGCGGCAAGGTGCAGACAGAGATTTAACCGCCAGGGAATAGCTTCCTGGCGGTCAGACCATTTCCCTGAATGGAAAACCCTACTGGAAGCGCAACGTCGCCAACACCTTGGTAAACAGCGCATTTGCCGCCGCGTACCGGGCGGGCGAGTCGGTGAGCTGGAAGGAGTAAAGGTTTCGCGCGCCGTTGCCGTACCACACGCGAATTCTTAGCTGGCCCTGGGGGTGGGTCACACTGTACTCGCGCTCGCTGCCGCCCACGCCGCCGTAACGGGCGTCCTTGCTCGACAGTTGCTTGATGGTCACGCCGCTGGACTTGAGACCCGTCTCGAACTTGCCGAATTCGGTGTTCAGGTCCACGGCTTTGCCCTCTTTGGGCATGAACAGCAGGCGGATCAGCGTGGCAGGCGGGGCCTTGGCCGACACCAGACTGACGCCGGAGGTGCCGTCGGCGAAATCCGCGCCCAGCCAGCCCTGCGGCAAGCTGACCTTGAAGGGCAATTTGGAGTCGCTGAACGGCACCAGCGTCTGTGCGCCCGCCGTGCCCAGACTGATGGGGCCAAGACTGGCGGTGCCCACAGTGAGCGCGGCGACGGCAAGAAGAGAGGAAGCTTTCATACTCAGGACGGTAGCAACCCAGGGTGAGGACTTGCCCCACCGCGTCATCAGGAGGGCGTCGTCGGGGAACCGTCAGCGCCGGATGGGGCCTGGCCGGGGCCACAGGCGCAGGTCGGCGGGTCCGGCCACGTCGCGCAGGTCGACCGGGCCGTACACGCGGCTGTCCAGGCTGGACCCCAGGCGGCGGTTGTCGCCCATTACCCAGACCTTGCCCGGCGGCACCGTCAGCGCGGGCTGATCGCGCAGGAAGCCCTCGCTGGCGTAGCTTTCGGCCAGTGGCTGACCGTTCAGGACGACCTGCCCGTCCTGAATGGCCACCGTGTCACCCGCCAGCGCCAGCGCCCGCTTGACGTTGTAGGGGCGGTGGCGCAGACCCCAGACGCTTTCATAGCTGTACGGACTGTCCGCCGGGGCCTTGAAGATCAGCAGATCGCCGCGCCTCGGGTAAGGGGTAGGCAGGCCCCAGGCACGCAGCCAGCGCGGGTATTTCAGCAGCAGCAGCACGTCCCCGGTGGCCAGCGTTTCCTGCATCGAGTCGCCGTTCACCCGCGCCAGTGTGCCCCCGAAAGTGGTGAGCAGATAGACAGGCAACAACGCCCCCAGAATCCAGGTGCGCCAGGCCCGTTGCCAGGGACTGAGAGGGACTGGAGCCGATGCCGGGTTCACGGCTGCCCAGGGTAGCAGGCGCGCCCGCTGGGCGGTGCGATCCCGGAAATTGTCTCATTTTTCCCATACAGAGCGTACGAACGCTCCTGCACGGCTTCATTTGGCCTCCTATCGCATATAGCAAACGGTTTCCGGCATCTCTGGAATTTACCGTCACTTCAGAGATTGGGGGAAACCCAAGGGACAGGCTTTACCCTGCGTGGCATGAGCGCCTCCGAACAGCCCCAACTCCAGGTCGAGAAGTACGAAGAGGGAACCGGCACCCCCGCCCAGACCGGCAAGATGGTCCGGGTGCATTACACCGGCATGCTGGAAAACGGCCAGAAGTTCGATTCCAGCCGGGACCGGGGCGAACCCATCGAGTTTCCGCTGGGCGTGGGCTACGTGATTGCCGGCTGGGATCAGGGCATCGCGCAGTTGCGGGTGGGCGACAAGGCCAAACTGACCATCCCGGCCTCTCTGGGCTACGGCGAGGCCGGCGTGCCCGGCGTGATCCCCGGCGGCGCAACCCTGATCTTCGATGTGGAACTGGTGGACGTGCGCTGAGTCTGGACCTCCTGCCCCCCGCACCCATCGCCCCAACTTCTCGCCCCCAGCCGCTCGCGTGGTCTGGGGGCGAACTGCTGGCACAGGACGCCGCGCGAACGGCGGGCAGCAACAGCACAACACCCAGAATAGGGCCACTTTGCACTCTTGACCTGTGGGTATCTATATCGTAAACTCCGAAAGCAACGAAAACTAAGATCAGGAGGAGGTGACCTTGATTCAGGCACGCAGGGGCGAGATTCTGTCGCTGGCACAACAAAATGGCGAAGTTTCCGCCTCAGACCTTTCAAAACTTCTGGGGGTTTCGGAAGTCACGGTTCGCAGCGACCTGAAGGCCCTGTCGGATTCCGGGCAACTGCGGCGCACGCGCGGCGGGGCGCGGCTTCCCCTGGATCTCGAGCGTCCGCCCCTCCTGGGCGAGACCTCTCTGGAAGAAACCAGCCGCAGGCATTCGGCAGCCAAACGGCGCATCGGGCGGGCGGCGGCGGGACTGGTCCAGAACGATGAAACCGTGTTTCTGGATGTGGGCAGCACCACCACCGAAGTCGCCCGCGCCCTGTCGCCCACCCTGCGCGGCGTGACCATCATTACCAACGGACTGAACATTGCGCTGGAGCTGGAGCGGCTGCCCAACGTGCGGGTCATCGTGACCGGCGGCACGCTGCGCCCACTGCAACACTCGCTGGTCAGTCCCTACGCGCTGGAAGTGCTGGGACGCATCCACGCGGACCGGCTGTTTCTGGGCTGCAACGGCGTGAGCGCCACGGCAGGCGTGACCAACGCCAACCACGAGGAAGCCGAGATCAAGCGGATCATGGTCCAGCAGTCGCGCGAGGTCGTGGTGGTGGCCGATCACAGCAAACTGGGCCAGATCAGTCAGGCGCAGGTGGCCGCCACGGGGGCGGTGCGTACCCTGATCACTGACAAGTACGGCACCGGACCGCCTGCCGATCTGCTGAACTGCATTCCCGATCTTCGAATCGTCTAGACTCCGCTTCCACCTTAATTCAACACTCATCCTCAACCGGAGGTTTTCCATGAAGAAACTCGTACTGTCCCTGTCCGCCCTGCTGCTCGCCGGTTCCGCCCTGGCCGCCGATCCCGTCTTTCCCAAAGGCCCCAGCAACAAGATCACACTGGAAGTCTGGTCCTGGGTGCCTGGACTGGACAAAACGGTGACGGCCTTCGAGAAGGCGTACCCCAACATCAAGATCAAGATTCTGAACCTGGGCGGTGGCCCCGCCACTTACACCAAGCTCCAGACTGCCATCAAGGCCGGCGCAGGTGCGCCCGACGTGGCACAGGTGGAATACGGCTTCCTGCCCGCCTTCGCCGATACCGGCGGTCTGGCCGATCTCAGCAAGTACGGCGCAAACGACTACAAGAAGTATTTCGTGCCGTGGACCTGGGGACAGGTCAGCCCTGACGGCAAGGCCGTGTACGCCATTCCGCAGGACACCGGCCCGTTTGCGATGGTCTACCGTGACGACCTTCTCAAGAAGTACAGCATCGCCGCCCCCAAGACCTGGGCCGACTACGCCAAGGCCGCCGCCACCGTCAAGGCCAAGAGCAACGGGGCCGTCAAGTTCGGCAACTTCTACGCCACCTTCGCGCCGTGGTTCATGGCGCTGGCCTGGGCCGACGGCGGGCAGTTCTTCAAGCGCGACGGCGACGGCTGGGTGCAGACCCTGAACAACCCGGCGGCCAAGAAGTCGCTGAACTACTGGAACACCATGATCAAGAAGGGTGAGGTCGGCACGCTGGCGGGCTTCAGCGCCGACTACTGGAATGCGGCGGGTGCGGGCAAACTCGCCACCAACATGGAAGCGGCCTGGGGACCGGGCGGCTACGCGGGCAGCCTGGGTACCAAGTCGGCGGGCATGTGGCGTGTGGCCCCGCTGCCGCAGTGGACGGCAGGCGGCACCATCAAGAGCGGCAACTGGGGCGGCAGCAGCAACGTGGTGACCACCCAGAGCAAGAACCCGCAGGCAGCCACGCTGTTCGCGCTGTGGCTCAACCTGTCCACCACGGCCATCACCGCCGACTGGAACAACGGAGGCCTGTTCCCTGCCAGCGACGCGGGCCTGAGCCTGCCCGCCCTGGCCGTGACCAGCAAGAACCCCAGCAAGTTCTTCGGCGGCCAGAACATCAGCGCCGTGTACGCGCAGGCTTCGCGCGGCGTGAACGTGAACTTCGAGTGGGCACCGTGGTTCCCCTTCGTGAACGACAACTACACCAAGCAGATCGACCGGATGCTCAAGGGCCAGCTCACCCCCGATCAGGCGCTGGACGCGTGGCAGGCTGAGTCGCTGGCCTACGCCAAGCAGAACGGCTTCACAGTCAAGTAGCGCGGATGACGTGTGGACAGCGGGGCATGTTCGGGTGCTTCCAAGCCGCACGCCAGACCGTCTGACCGCTCAGCCAGCGCACGGGCGGTCAGATACGGCAGGAGAGAGGGGCGCGAACGTTGCACCCCTCTCTCCTCGTTTCAAGCATTGTTGCCGGGTTTTGACTGAGCTTGACCAAGTTTAATTAAGGAGGTGCTTGCCTTTGCGATACCGCACGACGCCCTGGTTTTTCCTGACCCCCTTCCTGCTGGCTTTCACCGCATTTTTCATTGCCCCAGTGGGATATGCCATTTATCTGAGCCTGTTCATCAAAAAGCGCGTCGGCTTCGGCCCGGCACAAAACGTCTTCGGCGGCCTGGAAAACTATGTCCGGGCCTTTCAGGACACTGCTTTTCTTCAATCACTGGGCAATATCCTGCTGTTTCTGGCCATTCAGGTGCCCCTGATGATCCTGGTGGCCACGGCAATGGCCCTGATTCTGGACAGCGTGAAGAAAGGCTTCGCTCAGAAGTTCTTCCGCACCGCTTTTTACCTGCCGTACACCGTGCCCGGCGTCATCGCGGGGTTGCTGTGGGGCTACCTGTACTCCAAGAACCTGTCGCCCCTGAACCAGATCACCGGCCTGAACACTGATTTTCTCAGCAGCAGCATTCTGCTCTTTAGCATCGGCAATATCGTGACGTGGACCTGGACGGGTTACAACATGATCACGCTGTATGCCGCGTTGCAAAACATTCCGGGCGACATCTACGAGGCGGCCCGCATCGACGGCGCGAGCAACTGGAACGTGACCCGCTACGTCAAACTGCCGCTGCTGCGTCCGGCACTGACCCTGACGGGCATCTTCTCGGTGATCGGGACCATGCAGATCTTCTCGGAACCGTTCGTGCTGCGTCCCCTGGGCTACGTGCCAGACAACATTACACCCAACACCTACCTGTATCTGGCGGTGGCGCGTGACGGCAACTTCGGCTACGGCGCGGCGCTGGCGATCATCATGGCCGTACTGACCCTGATTCTGAGCAGCTTCTTTTTACGCAACGTCCGGGGAGAAACCGCATGACCAGCACGGGTATAGAGCAACCCCAGACCGCGAGAACCGCCCGCGCCCCGCGCCCATCCAGACCGCCGCGCGAGGGCTTTTCGCCGCTGCAATGGGGCCTGCTGTTCCTGTTCTGCATCTACTCGCTGCTGCCGCTGTGGTGGGTGTTGACCACCATGACCAAGAGCAACGGCCAGCTTTACTCCACCTTCGGGCTGTGGTTCGCCTCGCCCAGCAACTTTGCAGAAAATGTTCAGCTCCTGTTCACCCGCGAAAACGGCATCTTCGCGCGCTGGCTGCTCAACTCCTTCCTGTACGCCGGGGTCTCGGCGATAGGCAGCATGATGTTCGCGGCGATGGGCGGCTACGCCTTTGCCAAATTCCAGTTCCGGGGCCGCGATGCGCTGTTCACCATGATTCTGGCCACCATCATGGTTCCCAGCACCGCGCTGGCCCTGCCGATCTTTTTGCTGATGCAGCAGATTGGGCTGATCAACACCTACTGGGCCGTCATTTTGCCCAGTCTGGTCAACCCGTTCGGCCTGTACCTGATGCGCCTGTTCTGGGAAGCCGGATTTCCCACCGACCTGATGGAAGCCGCCCGCATCGACGGCGCGTCCGAGGGCAAGATCTTCTGGCAACTGGGGCTGCCCCTGGTGCGCGGCGGGCTGGTCACGGTGGCGCTATTCTCGTTCGTGGGCGCGTGGAACAACTTCTTTCTGCCACTGGTGGTGGTCAACAAGGACACCCTCTTTCCGCTGACGCTGGGGCTGTCAGTGTGGAACCAGACCAGTTCCAGCAGCGGGCAGGACCCCATTTACACCGTGATCGTGCTGGGCGCGTTGGTCAGCATTCTGCCGCTGATCATCGCCTTCCTGAGCCTGGGACGATACTGGCAGGGCGGGTTGACTTCCGGGGCGACGAAAGGTTGATTGCTTGAGCTGCAACGTCATTTCGTGGCTGGCATCGCGGGCGGCGCAGTCAAGGACTGAGACGAGTTCCGGTTGGAAAGTGTAGAGATCGGGACAGTTCCGGTCTCTACTTTCCACGCCCGGAACCCGACTTTTCCCCTCTCGCCTCCGTCATGGACAGACGTTCCTGACTTGCAGAGCTTCCCAGGAAGGAACGCTCCTCCTCTGACCCGGATTCCCGGCTGTTTGCAACACTTTCCAACCGGAGTCCATATCACCCGACGTTCTGGAGACCCGCATGACCAACGGATTTAAACCCGATCAACTCCTCTACGGAGGCGACTACAACCCCGAACAGTGGCCCCCCGAAATCTGGCGCGAGGACGTGCGGCTGATGCAGGAGGCAGGCGTCAACTTCGTGTCGCTGGGCATCTTTTCGTGGGCCAAACTGCAACCGGGGCCGGACGCCGCCTTCAATTTTGGCTGGCTCGACGAGGTCATGGGGCTGCTGCACGCGGGCGGCATCGGCATCAATCTGGCCACCGCCACCGCCAGCCCGCCGCCCTGGCTTTTTGTTCAGTTTCCCGATGCCAGGCCCGTCACCTGGGACGGCGTGCGGCTGGAAGTCGGCGGGCGGCAGCTCTACTGCCCCAGCCATCAGGGCTTCCGGTCTGCGGTGCAGACGTTGGTGCGGGCGGTGGCCGGGCGCTACAGCGATCACCCGGCGCTGCGGCTGTGGCACGTCAACAACGAGTACGGCTGTCACATCAGCGAATGTTTCTGTGATCTGTGCGGCGAACAGTTCCGCGTCTGGCTGCGTGAACGCTACGGCGACATCGCAACGCTGAACGCCGCCTGGGGCACGGCCTTCTGGAGCCAGCAGTACGGCGAGTGGGCCGAGATTCAGCCGCCGCGTCAGGCCCCCACCTATGCCAACCCGGCCCAGCAGCTTGACTGGCGGCGCTTTTCCAGCGACAACCTGCTGGGCCTCTTTGAACTGGAAGTGGAAGTGCTGCGCGAAATCACGCCGCAGGTGCCCGTGACCACCAACTTCCTGGGCTTTCTCAAGAACGTCGATTACGTCAAGTGGGCGGGCCGGGAGGACGTGGTCAGCCTGGACGCCTACCCCGATCCGGCTGACCCACTGGGCCATGTGGAGGCGGCGCTGCAATACGATCTGGTGCGCTCGCTGGGCGGTGGCCAGCGCTGGCTGCTGATGGAGCAAGCCACCAGCGCGGTGAACTGGCGCACCCGCAACGCCCCCAAGCGGCCCGGCCTGATGCGGCTGGATTCCCTCCAGGCCGTGGCGCACGGGGCCAGCGCCGTGATGTACTTCCAGTGGCGGGCCTCGCGGGCCGGGGCCGAGAAGTACCACAGTGGAATGCTGCCGCATGTGGGGGAAAAGTCCCGCACCTGGCAGGAAGTCAAGGCGCTGGGCGCGGAACTGCGTGGGCTGAGGCCGCTGGCGCAGATGGGCGTTCCCACCCGCGTGGCCCTGCTGTTCAACTGGGAAAACTGGTGGGCGCTGGAGATTGACAGCAAGCCCAGCGCCGACCTGCGCCAGATGCCGATTGTCCTGAAGTATTACGCGGCGCTGAGGAGCCTGGGGCAAAGCGTTGATCTGGTCTGGCCAGAGGGTGACCTGAGCGGCTACGACGCCGTGATCGTGCCAAACGCCTACCTGCTGACGGCAGGAGCTGCCGGGAATCTGCGGGCCTTCGTGCAGCGCGGCGGCCATCTGGTGCTGGGAGCGTTCAGCGGGATTGTGGATGAACACGAACAGATCGGGCTGGGCGGCTATCCGGCAATGCTCAGGGACGTGCTGGGGGCCTGGGTAGAGGAATGGCTGCCGCTGGCCCCTGGCGCGACGCTGGGCGTGCGCCGGGAGGATGGTCAGGAGACGCAGACCCGAACCTGGGCCGAGAAATTGCACCTGAGCGGCGCACAGGCCCTGGCGCACTTTACCGGGGACTATCTGGCAGGCGGCGCAGCCATCTCCGAACACGCCTTCGGGCAGGGGCGGGCGTACTACCTCGCCGCCGACTTTGAACGCGAGGATATCGCCTGGGTGCTGCGCCGCGCGCTTCTGGCGGCGGGTGTGGCTGTCAGTGACCTGCCACTGGAACTGGATGTCGGCGTCTCCAGCAGCCAGGACAGCCACGTGCTGACCCTGCTCAATTTTCACCGCACTGAAACTCTTCACCTTCAGCTTCCCGAGGGCGGCCACGAACTGGGCGGCGCGGGCAACGTGGCCCCGCGTCTGGACCTTGCCCCGCTGGAAGCGCGCTTCGTGCGCTATGACCGCCCTGTCGCACCCAGTGACGTGCATGTCGTGACCAGCGAACTCGCTCCAGTCTGAGCCTGTTCGGACTGCGCCAGTCACAAATGGGCGCGGACAGCAGTCAGACGCGGAGGATCAAACGCCTTGACTCTCAACTCCACACCCCTCTCCCCTCCCCAGGACACTCCCATGACCCAACCAAAATCTGGCCTCACCCCACACCTCCAGCTCGGTTCCTGCGATTACCCGGAGCATGTGCCCCAGGACCGCTGGGTTCCCTACGCAAAGCAGCAAAAAGAGCTGGGCCTGACCTACGTCCGCATTGCCGAGTTCGCCTGGAGCCGCATGGAACCGCGCCCCGGCGAGTACGACTGGGAGTGGCTGGACACCGCCATTGACGCCTACCACGCAGAAGGTCTGCGCGTGGTGCTGTGTACGCCCACACCCACCCCGCCCGCATGGCTGATCCGCGCCCACCCCGAGATCCTGCCGGTAGACGCGCAGGGCCGCGTGCGCGAGTTCGGTTCGCGGCGGCAGTACGACTTCGCCAGTCCCATTTACCGCCAGCATTCCCGCCGCATCACGCGGGCGATGGCCGAGCGCTACGGCGAGCATCCGGCGGTGGCAGGGTGGCAGACCGACAACGAGTTCGGCTGCCACGACACGGCCCGCAGTTACGGTGGGGCCAGCGCCGAGGCGTTTCCGGTCTGGCTGGAAAAGAAATACGGCACGCTGGAGGCTCTGAACGTGGCCTGGGGCAACGTCTTCTGGAGCATGGAATATGACGGCTGGGGTCAGATCAGACCGCCCAACCTGACGGTCACGGAGCCGAACCCGTCGCATGTGCTGGACTTTTACCGCTTCGCCTCGGCTATGGTGGCCGAATTTCAGGCCGAGCAGGTGGCGATCCTGCGGGAGCTGTCGCCGGGCCGTTTCGTCACGCACAACTTCATGATCTTTGAGACTGGCTTTGACCACTACGAGGTGGCAAAGGGTCTGGATTTTGTGACCTGGGACAATTACCCGCTGGGGATGCTGGAATTCTTTGCCCCGTCTGGCAGCGGCGACGATGTGAAGACGCACTTTGCGCGAACCGGGCAGCCGGACCTGATCGCCTTCAATCACGATCTGTACCGGGGCCTGCTGGGCGGAAAGAATGCGCTGGGACGCGACGGCGCGGGCACACCGAACGGCCCCTGGGTCATGGAGCAGCAGTGCGGGCAGGTCAACTGGGCACCCTTCAACCCGCTGCCCGCCGACGGAGCCGTCCAACTGTGGACCGCGCAGGCTTGGGCGCACGGCGTGGATGTCGTCAGCTATTTCCGCTGGCGGGCCGCCACGATGGCGCAGGAGGTCATGCACTCTGGCCTGCTGAGGCACGACGAGACGCCGGACCGGGGCTTTGCGGAGGTGGCCGAACTGGACACCGCGCAATTCCCCGTGGGCAAGGTATCCGCCAGAATTGCCCTGCTGCACGACTACGAGAGTCTGTGGCTCTACGATCAGCAGAAACACAGCGCCAGCCTGAGCTACTGGACGCAGACGCTGACCTACTACATGGCGCTGCGTGGCCTGGGCGTGGATGTGGACGTGATTCACGCCGACGCCGATTTGAGTGGCTATGCAGTGATTGTCGCGCCCGCCATTACCCTCGTCTCCAAGGAGCGGGCGGCGCACTGGACGGCGGCGGTGGAAGCTGGCGCGAAGCTGGTCTGCGGCCCACGCACTGCCTTCCGCACACCGGGCGGCGAGACCTGGGCGGACGGGCAATTCGGCCCGCTGTCCGAACTGGTGGGCGCAAAGCTGCTGCAATACGATTCGCTGCGCCCCACCCTCTCCCAGAAGGTGACCGGGGGCGGCGGCGATTTTGAAGCGCACGCCTGGGCCGAGAGCTACCGCACGCAGAACGCCGAAACGCTTTACAGCTACTCCGGCGGCCCGCTGGACGGCCAGAGCGCGGTGATCCGCAACGGCGGCGTGACCGTGATCGGCGCACACAGCGAGAAACTGATCGGCAGCGTGCTGGCAGAAGTGCTGAGGGGCGCGGAAGTGACCGTGACGCCTCTGCCTGGTGGCGTGCGCCTCAGCCGCCGGGCGGGGAAAGTCCTGCTTCAGAACTGGAACCCGGACGCGGTGGAGTGGAACGGACAAACGCTGGAAGCGGTCAGCTTTACCGTTTTGGAGTATGGGCATGTCTGAATGGACCCTTGATGTCAATCCGGCGCAGGTGCGCGTGCTGATCAGCGGCTACCAGTCCTGGAGCGAGGCCGAACTGCGCCCGCTGACCGACGTGCAGGCCACGCCTCTGATGCAATGGCGGCAGGAGCAGGGCCACGATCCGGCCTTCCTTCCCAGCGGCGAGGCGGGCGTGTGGCGCAGCCATACCGTGCTGGCCCTAGTGCGCCCGGACGGCGGCGGCTGGGTGGGCGCAGCGCGGGACGCCACGAACAGTTTTATCCACTGGGAAGCGCGGGCCGAAGGCGACTCAGTAGACAGTGGCAGGGTGCGCGTGTCCGGCACGGTGGAGGGGCCGGAGGTGGAGCTGACCTGGGATGAAACGGGCGACGTGATCGGCACGCTGGAAAGCCGCGCCGCCGAACTGGGACAGACCATGCACGCCCGCACGCCCGCGCCGCAGCGGGTCTGGTGTAGCTGGTACAGCTATTACCGCGACGTGACGCTGGACGCCATGCTGGAGAACGCCCGGCTGGCCCGCGAACACAAGCTCCCCTTTGACGTGTTCCAACTGGACGACGGCTTTCAGGCGGGTCTGGGCGACTGGTTCACCGCCTCGGACCATTTTGGGGGCCATGCGCGGGACCTTCCGGCAGGGTTGAAAGAACTGGGCTTCACGGCGGGGCTGTGGCTGGCCCCCTTTCTGGCGTCGCCCACCTCGCAACTGTTCAAGGACCATCCTGAGTGGATGCTGCGCGGCGGGGACGATAAGCCGCTGGCGGTGGGCTACAACTGGGGCGGTGCGTATTACGCGCTGGACACCACGCACCCCGAAGTGCTGGAGTGGCTGCGCGATCTGGCCGCCACCGTGCGGGGCTGGGGCTATCCGTACCTGAAGCTGGACTTCCTGTACGGCGCGGCGCTGCCTGGGGTGCGGCACGACCCGTCGGTGGGCCGGGCGGCGGCGTACCGCAACGGCTTGCAGGCCCTGCGCGACGGCGCGGGAGACGACGCTTTCCTGCTGGGCTGCGGCGCACCGCTGGCGGGCAGCATCGGCATCGTGGACGCCATGCGGACCGGGCCGGACGTGGCCCCGCTGTGGGACGAGGAATCGCGCCGGGTCTGGCTGGGCGACGCCACTGGCCCCAGCGCCCGCAACGCGCTGCACACGTCCCTTTCGCGCTGGTATCAGCACTCGTGGTATCAACCGGACCCGGACGTGGCGATCTGCCGCCGCGAACTGAGCCTGCTGAACTCTACTGAGCGCCACGCCATCGCCGCCATGCTGGACGTGGTGGGTGGCCTGCGCGCCAGCAGTGACCCGATTGCCATGCTGGACGCCGAAGGGCTGGCGCTGCTGCGCCGTTGTCTGGAGATCAGCACACCGGACCGGCCCCTCACCCTGACCGAGAGTTTTGGCGGCGCAGTCACGCACTTCACGCGGGCCACCTTCAACCTGACTGACTCGGGTGTCAGTGACATCCCCGCGCATGGCGCAAAATGGCCGTTATGACCTCTACCGCCGCCAGCCAGACGTATCAGCAGGAGTTCACCAAGCCCGATGGCCGCCCGCTGACCCTGTACGGCCTCCGTCCCATCGTGGTCACGTCCGAGATTCCCAGCCCCAGCCCAGACCCTGTGGACGCCCGCCCGGTCATGCGCTGGCACCCGTTGCGCGGCGAGTGGGTGATGTACGCCGCACACCGTCTGGGGCGCACCTTTCTGCCGCCACCCGAATACAATCCGCTGGCACCCACCTCTGACCCGGCACACCCCACCGAACTGCCGCGTGGTGAATACGATCTGGCCGTCTTTGCCAACCGTTTTCCCAGCCTCACGTTGAATGCCCCGGAGCCTCCGCCCGGCCCGGCAGACACGCGGGCGGGCGTGGGCGCGTGTGAAGTCGTGGTGTTCAGCCAGAACGCGGCGGGGCGACTCTCTGATCTCTCGGACGCGCAGATGAGCTTGCTGCTATCCGTCTGGGCCGACAGAACCTCCCGTTTCGCGGCGGGCGGTGTGATCAAGAGCGTGCTGGCCTTCGAGAACCGGGGCGTGGAGGTGGGCGTGACCCTGCATCACCCACACGGCCAGATTTACGCCTATGACCACCTTCCACCCGTGGCGACGCGGATGCTGGAGATGGCACAGAAGCATCAGGCCGAGACGGGAAATGCCTGGATTTCCGATTTCGTGGCTGCCGAAAGAGAAGCGGGCGAACGCGTCGTCCACGATGAGGGCGCGGCGCTGAGCATCGTGCCGCCCTTCGCCCGCTACACCTATGAGACCTGGATTCTCCCGGCGCGTCCGGTGGGCCTGCTCTCTGAGTTGACCCATGACGAGCGCGACGCCTTCGCCCGCACATTGAAAGACGCCCTGCTGCGTCTGGACGCGCTGTTCGGCGTGCGGATGCCGTATCTGATGACCGTGCATCAAGCGCCGCTTGATGCACCCCATCCCGAATTCCCGTTGCACATCGAGCTTTACCCGTACCTGCGGGCGGCGGGCCGCATGAAATATCTGGCCGGAACCGAGCAGGGCGCGGGCGAGTTCGCCAACGACAAATTCCCCGAAGTGGCGGCGGCGGAACTGCGGGCGGTGACCCTTGAAGACGTTTGAAGACGTGTTCGGAAACGCGCCAGAGGTCACGGCCTCCGCACCGGGCCGAGTCAATCTGCTGGGCGAACACACCGATTATCAGGGCGGTTTCGTGCTGCCCACCGCCATTCCGCAGCGGGCCACTGTGGGCCTGGGCAGGAATGGAACACCCAGTCACGTGCTGTACAGCGCCAACCTAGAGAAGACCCTGCGCGTCCCGGTGGGCGAGGTGGGGACCGAGTTCGCGCCCTACCTGACCGGCTGCCTGAAGCTGAGCGGCGTGACGGAAGGGCTGAACGTCCACATCTCCAGCGAGGTGCCCAGCGGCGGCCTGAGCAGTAGCGCGGCTCTGGAAGTGGCGACATTGCGGGCCTTGCGGGAGCTGTACAACCTCGATCTGGACGACGTTGAGCTGGCATTGAGGGGCGTGCAGGTGGAACACGAATTCGTGGGCGTCAAGTGCGGCGTGATGGATCAGTTGGCCAGCAGTCTGGCCGACACCCGCACCATGTTGCTGGTGGACACCCGCAGCCTGGAACGCCGCGCCGTGCCGTTTCCGGCGGGGGCCGAGGTGCTGGTGATGGATTCGGGTGTGCCGCGCCGTCTGGCCGAGAGCGGCTACAACGAGCGCCGTGCCCAGGTGGAGGAAGCGGCCCGGCTGCTGGGGGTCAAGGAACTGCGTGACGTGACCGACATCAGCGTCGTGGAAACGCTGCCTTCACCGCTGAAAGAACGCGCCCGCCATGTGGTCAGCGAGAACACGCGAGTTCTGGAAGGACTGGAAGCAGATGCCACCCGTTTTGGCGAATTGATGAACGCCACGCACGCCAGTCTGCGCGACGACTACGCCGTGTCTCACCCACTGGTGGATGATCTGGTGGCGCTGCTGCAAGCCCAGCCGGACGTGTTCGGCGCGCGAATCACGGGGGCAGGTTTTGGCGGCGCGGTGGTAGCGCTGGTGCGAGAAGGAACGGCGGCGGCGGTGGGCGCGGCGGTGCTGGCCGACTACGGCACGCTGGGGCAGGTGGTGGTGCCGTAATCCGCTGGGCAAAACAAGGGGGAGGCATTCCGTTTGGAAGCCTCCCCTTTTTTGCTCACGCCGAATTCAGATCGAAATCCGTCCAGGCAGCTCTGCCGGTTCTTCCGGTTCCTCAAAACCCACATCCGGGTTGCCGGGGCCGTCCTGCACCACGGCAGGGTCTTTGCGGTCACGCGCCGGGATCTTACGCAGGCTCTCGGCGTCGCTGTGGTGTTCGGGCACTTCGTCAAAGTGTTCATCACTGGTATGTCCGGTCATGCGGTCAGGTTAGGCGGCGTGGCCGGCGGCTGGGTGTGTCAAAGGCCAAGACGGGTTCAGCCACAGCGTTTTACACTGACGGCAATCATGAAACCCACAGCGATGAAGAATCTGGCCGCACTCCTGACCCTCGCGCTGGCAGCCTCGGCAGCGGCGCAGACCGCCCTGCCAATCCCGCCTCCTCTGCTGGCCCAGACCCCGCCTGTGGCCGCCCCACCCGTCCCCGCCAACACCGCCCGCATCAACTATTACCGCCCGGACGGCAAATATGATGGCTGGGGCCTGCACGTCTGGGAAGACGTTGGCAAACCCACCGAGTGGACTGTGCCGCTGAACCAGACGGGCAAGAGCGATTTCGGGGTGTACTGGGACGTGCCAATGAAAACCGACTGGAAGAAACTGAATTTTATCGTCCACAAGGGCGATGAGAAAGACCCTGGCCCGGACCAGACCCTGAACGCGGCGCAGGGCGTCCAGGCGTGGATCGTCAGCGGTAGCCCGGCGGTGAACACCACCAGACCGGACACCAGCGTGCGGCAGACAGGCGACCTGATGAAGCAACAGGCGATCATGCTGGGGCGCGATACGGTGGCGGTCAAGCCGGGATTCGTGCAGCCGGGCGCGTTCCTGACCCTGCATACCGCTCCCGACGCCTCGCTGAAGCTGACTCCGGCAGGGGTGGACGGCGGCACGACGCTGACGCTGGAAGAGGTAGACGGCGGCCTGACCCCCGAACTGAGAGCCAGAGTGCCGTATCTGGCCAATTACACGCTGCTGCGCGTGCGCCAGGAAGACCGGGGCAGGATCGAGGCCGCGTTGAAGGGGCAGTTGGCGGTGTCCTCCGTGATGCCGGACGGCACGGTGCTGGACGCGACCGGGGTGCAGACCGCCTGGGCGCTGGATGACCTGTACGCTTACAGCGGGCCGCTGGGCGTGACGTGGGCAGCGGACAAACCCACCGTGCGCGTGTGGGCACCCACCACCCAGGACGTGAAGCTGCGAATCAGCGACGCGGACGGCAAGAACGAGAAGACGGTCGCCATGACCCGTGACCAGGGCGGTGTGTGGACGGCGGCGGGCGACGCGAGCTGGAAAAACCGTGCCTACCGGTTTGAAACCAGAGTGTTCGCCCCCAGCACCGGCAAGATCGAGACCAACCTCGTGACCGATCCGTATGCCGTGGCCCTGACCCTGAACAGCACGCGCAGCCTCCTGACGGACCTGAACGACGCCGCGCACAAGCCCGCCGGGTGGGACGCCCTCAAGAAGCCTGCGCTGCGCTCCGTCAATGACCTCAGTTTCTACGAACTGCATCTGCGCGATTTCAGCGCCGCCGATGCCAGTGTCCCGGCAGCCCAGCGCGGCACGTATCTGGCCTTCACCCAGAGCGGCAGCGACGGCATGAAGCACCTGAAAGCGCTGGCCGACGCGGGCCTCAAGGCCATCCACCTGCTGCCCACCTTCGATATCGCCACCATCAACGAGGACAAGTCGCAGTGGAAGTCACCGGGCGATCTGGGCAAATTCCCGCCCAACAGCGACGAGCAGCAGAAAGCCGTCACGGCCATCAAGGAAGCCGACGCCTACAACTGGGGCTATGACCCGTACCACTACATGGTGCCGGAGGGCAGCTACGCGGTGAAGGCGGACGAGCGCACGAAGGAATACCGCCAGATGGTCATGGCGCTGAACGCCTCTGGCCTGCGCGTGATTCAGGACGTGGTGTTCAACCACACCAACGCGGCGGGACAGGAGGGGCGCAGCGTGCTGGACAGGATCGTGCCCGGCTATTACCACCGCCTGAACGTGGACGGCGGCGTGGAAAACAGTACGTGCTGCTCCAACACCGCCACCGAACGCAGCATGATGCGGCGGCTGATGACCGACACGCTGGTGCTGATGGCGAAGGCGTACAGGGTGGACGGCTTCCGCTTTGACCTGATGGGCCACCACCTCGTTTCCGACATGAAGGCGGTGCGGGCCGCCCTGGACGCCCTGACCGTACAGAAAGACGGTGTGGACGGCAAGCAGCTCTACGTCTACGGCGAGGGCTGGGACTTTGGCGAGGTCCAGGGCAACAAGCGCGGCGTGAATGCCACGCAGATCAACATGTACGGCCAGGGCATCGGCACCTTCAATGACCGTATCCGGGACGCGGTGCGCGGCGGTAATCCGTTTGGCGGCCTCCAGGAACAGGGTTTTGCCACCGGACTGGTGGGCCTGCCCAACGGCCAGAACGGCAACACCGACACGGCCAAGCTGCTGCAACTCTCGGACCTGATCCGGGTGGGCCTGACGGGCAACCTGCGCGACTACAGGTTGACCAACGCGGCGGGACAGACGGTCACGGGCGCGGACATCAAGTACGGCGATTCACCCGCCGGATACGCCGCCAGCCCACAGGAAACCATCAACTACGCCAGCGCCCACGACAACCAGACCCTGTTTGACGCCGTGCTGCTCAAGGCCCCGCAGAACGCGACAGGGGCGCAACGCACGCGGATGCAAAACCTCGCGGGCAGCCTGATTTTGCTGGGCCAGGGGCTGCCGTTCAGCACCTCCGGCGACGAGCTGCTGCGTTCCAAGAGCTTCGACACCGACAGCTACAACAGCGGTGACTGGTTCAATACCATCGACTGGACGGGCCAGACCAACGGCTTTGGACGGGGCCTGCCCCCCGCCGAGAAGAACGCCGACAACTGGACCCTGTACCGCCCGATTCTGGGCAACGCAACGCTGAAACCCAGCCCGGCAGACATCCGGCGGGCCTCCGACTCCTACCGCGAATTCCTGCGGGTGCGCTATTCCTCTGAGCTGTTCCGCATGGGAACGGCAGCGCAGGTGCAGCAGAACCTGACCTTCCTGAACACCGGCCCCGGACAGCTTCCCGGCGTGATCGCCATGAAACTCAGCGGCGCGGTCAGTGCTGGCAACCCGTATAAGAATATCGTGGTGGTCTTCAACGGCAGCGGCAAGGATGTGACCATGACGGACGCGAAACTGGCGGGCCTGAACCTGAGCCTGCATCCGGCCCTGGCGGCCAGCACGGACAGCGTGGTCAAGACGAGCAAGTACGCTGGAAGCAGCGTGACCGTGCCGGGCCTGACGACAGCGGTGTTCGTCGGCAAATGAGTCAGAAGCCGCTGCTGGTGCTGGTGACCGGGGTTCCAGGCAGCGGCAAAACCACGCTGGCGGCGGCGTTGAGGGAGAAGTTGGGCTTCGTCCTCCTCTCCCGCGACGACTTTCAGGTTCGGCTCTGGAATCTCTGGCAGGATCAGCCGGACCTGCTGCCCGAGGTTCCCAGGGCGCACTGGGCCGCGTATTACGCCACGGTGGATGCCCTGCTGAACGCGGGCTTGAGCGTGGTGGTCGAGGGCAGCGTCCACAGCAGGCGTGGTGCGGATGAAATCGGGGCGCTGTTGCCGAAAGCCGACGCGGTGGTCATTCACTGCGCGGTTCCGAAAGCGGTCAGCCACGAGCGGTTCCGCAGTCGCGCAGGCGTGGGCCGCCGCAGCCACCCGGCTTACACGGACGCCGATAACTTCCGGCAGATGGAGGAAAACCCATCCCGCTGGGCGCACTTCGAGCAGCCTGTGCAACTGGACATCCCCAGCATGACCGTGGACACCGCCAGCGGCTATGAGCCTGCATTGGACAACATTCTGGAATTCATCTGGCAACGTGGTGCAGCGCAGCCTCGAAGCCTTACGCCTGCCGAAAATCAACAGAGACTGTAGCGGACATTTATTGTCTGCATAAAGGCTGGCTGAGGGAAAGGCAAAACGTGGATCAGCCCCCGCATCCCAGTCTGAGAGATATGAGAGACAGAGGCACAAAGTCCTGCCTCTGTCTGGCGTTAGCCTTTCTTTCGTATCTGGAACACCGAAATACACTCGGTGACGGTTCCACATCCCCCTGAATTTTCCCCGGAGGTTTTCAATGAAAGTATCCACCTTAACCCGTTCCACCCTGGCCGTGCTGGCCGCGTCACTGCTGGCTGCCGCTGCCGCCAAGCCCATTATCGTGGGCAGCAAACTCGATCCCGAGGCGCAGATTCTGGGGCAGATGATTCTCCTGACCCTCAAGAACGCGGGCCTGGAGACCACCGACAAGACCAATCTGGGCGATACCGGCGTGAACCGCAAGGCGATCCTGGCCGGAGAAATTGACGTGTACCCCGAGTACACCGGCAACGCGGTCTACCTGTTCCCGGCGTCCAAGATCACGGCCAAGCAGGCGGGGAACCCCGGCACCATTTACGGGCTGGCGCGGCAACTGGACAGCAAGAACGGCATCACCTGGCTCAAGCCCGCCAACGTCAACAACACCTGGGTGATCTCGGTGCCGCAGAAGCTGGCCACCGCAGAGAAGCTCAGGAGCGTGGCCGATCTGGCGAAATACGTCAACAAGGGCGGCAAGCTCAAGATCGCGGGCAGCCCCGAGTACTTCAACCGCCCCGACACCTTCCCGGCCTTCGAGTCCGCCTACGACTTCAAGCTCAAGCCCGATCAGAAGCTGGTGCTGGCCGGAGCGACGCCTCCTCAGGCGCAGCAGGCTGCCTCTAACGGCACCAACGGCGTCAACGCAGCGATGGCCTACGGCACCGACGGCACACTGGCGGCCCTGAACATGGTGGCCCTGACCGATCCCAAGGGCGCGCAGTTCGTGTACCAGCCCGCGCCGATCATCCGCACCAGCACCCTCAAGGAAAACCCGCAGGTGGAAGCGGCGCTGAACAAGGTCTTCGCAGGACTGAACGCCAGCACCCTGCAAGGACTGAACGCCAAGGTGGCGCTGGAAGGCCGCACCCCGCAGGCCGTGGCGCAGGAATACCTGAAGTCCAAGAACCTGATCAAGTAAGCAGAGTTCGCGGCGTGGGCGGTGGAGAGGCCGGAGCAAGCGGCACTCCACCGCCCCTCTTCTATGCCTTCTTCTTCATCCTTCAACAAGAGGTAAAGCGGATGGGGCCGTAAAGCACCCCGTCCTCCTCAATGATGGGAATGTTTGCTGCCCGCCCCTGCCCCTGTGCCCCTGATCCCAACGCCGAGGAGTTTCCTCTTGACCGTTCTGAACGCATGACCACCTCTACCCTGTCTCCGCAGGCCAACCCGCGCCGCGTAGCCGCCCAGCCGGATGTGCAACTGATCTTCTGGCTGGGCGGCGCGCTGATGCTGGTGGCCTCCTTCCTGCCGTGGGCGCTGCTGCGGCCCAACCGTCTGGCGGCGGGGGAATACCTGCGGCTGGACGTGCTGTGGATGGTGGCTGGCTTGATACTGGCCCTGGCGGTTCCCTTCTCGGCGCGGCTGTGGCCCCGGCTGACGCCCCTCCTGAGCGGCGCGGCCCTGGCGCTGGGCTTTTACCTGCTGGGGTCACAGATGACCGCCGCCATGCTGGACCAGCCGGAATTTGCGCGGGCCAGCGCCAGCAGCGGGCTGTGGGTGTGGTTGCTGGGGGCGGGCATTGCCGTGTACGGGGCCAGTCAATTGACACTGCCGGAGCGCTCGTGGAGATGGCTGGCGTGGCTGTGGGTTCCGGTTCTGATTGTGCTGGCCCTGACCGGACACCTGGCCGACTGGTCCGTGCTGCGCGAGCTGGATGCCCAGCAAGCCCGCTTCTTGCAGGAGGTGGGGCAGCACCTGAAGCTGGTGCTGACGGGGCTGGGGCTGGCAGTATTGATCGGTGCGCCGCTGGCCGTGTGGGCGTCGCGGCGGCCCCGCGCGGCGGAGGCGGTGCTGGGCTTTGCCAATGGGGTCCAGACCATTCCCAGTCTGGCGCTGCTGGGCCTGCTGATCGCGCCGCTGGGCGCACTGGCGAACGCGTTCCCGTTCCTGCGCGAGGTGGGGGTGAGCGGCATCGGCACGGCCCCAGCGCTGACGGCGCTGACCCTGTACGCACTGCTGCCCGTGCTGAGGAACGGACTAGTGGCCCTGCGTGGCGTCTCACCCGGCGCACTGGACGCTGCGCGTGGCATGGGCATGACCGACAACCAGCGCTTCTGGCGGGTGCAGTTGCCGCTGGCGCTGCCCGTGTGGCTGTCTGGCATCCGGCAGGCAGCGGTGCTGCTGGTGGGTGTGGCCAGCATCGCGCAACTGATCGGTGCGGGTGGACTGGGCTATTTCATCTTCAGCGGCCTGCAAACGGCGGCCAGCGACCTGATCCTGCTGGGCGCGATTCCCGCCGCGCTGCTGGCGATTGGCGTGGACGCCCTGCTGCGCGGCCTGGAAGTCCTGCTGACCCGGCAGTGGGGGCGGGGATGAGGCGCGGGCGCGGTTTAAGGGTCAAAGGGTCTGAGGGTCTAAGGTTGTTAGCTCCTCCCCCCTCGTGGGGGAGGCTGGGAGGGGGGGCCACCGGGCAGGCCGCCACATCACACAAGTTGCCCAGGTTCCTCCCAAGCACCCCCCAACTCCCCGGAGCCAGCCATGATTGAACTTCAAAACCTGGAAAAGAAGTACGTCAACGAGACCTCCGGCGAGACCTTCTACGCCGTCAAGAATCTGAGTCTCGTCTTTCCAGACGGCAAAATTACCGCGCTGCTGGGGCCTTCGGGCTGCGGCAAGACCACCACACTGCGGATGATCAACCGCCTGACCGAGCCGACGGGCGGCAAAATTATGCTGAACGGGCAGGACATCATGGCCCAGCGCCCGGAAGACCTGCGGCGGGGGGTCGGCTACGTGATCCAGCAGATCGGGCTGTTCCCGCACCTGAGCGTGTTGCAAAACGTCGCCACCGTGCCGGATCTGCTGGGCCGTCCGAAGGCGCAGACGCGGGAGCGGGCGCGCGAGTTGCTGGACCTCGTCGGCCTGGAGCCGGGGCAATTTGCCGACAAACATCCGCACGAGTTGTCCGGCGGGCAGGCCCAGCGGGTGGGCGTGGCGCGGGCGCTGGCCGCCGATCCCCCGGTGCTGCTGATGGACGAACCCTTCGGCGCGCTGGACCCGCTGGCCCGCGACAAGTTGCAGGAGGCGTTTCTGGATATCCAGCGGCGCTTGCAAAAAACCATTGTGCTGGTCACGCACGACATCGACGAGGCGCTGCGCCTGGGAGACCGGGTGGCCCTGCTGAACGGCGGGGAGTTGGCGCAGTTCGGCACGCCCAACGATCTGGTGCGCCACCCCGAGAGCGAGTTCGTGCGACAGTTCCTGGGCGAGGACGCGCTGCTGCGCCAGTTGGCTGGCCTGACCGCCTCTCAACTGGCCCAGCCGGGCGACGCCACGGGCCTGTCGCAGATCAGCGGTTCGCTGAATGTCCGTAGCGCCCTGAGTGTCATGCTGGGCCAGCGTTCGGACGCTCTGGCCGTGCTGGACGCGAATGGGCAGATTGAGGGCGTCCTGACCTGGCAGGCGCTGGAAGAGGCGGGATGACTGTCGCCCGCGCTGCCAGGACGCACAGCCCCGCCTCCGCGCTGTGGCTGGCGATGCTGTGGCCCGCGCTGCTCATGATCTGCCTGATTCCGGGGGTGCTGTCGAACCTGTTCGCGCCGTTATCGGCAGGGATTCCGCCTGAAACTGGAGACCGCCCCCTGTGGCGGCTGACCCTGATCCACCTGCAACTGGTGCTGGGCGCAGAACTGATCGTGCTGCTGATCGGGGTGCCGCTGGCCGTGTTCGTGACCCGTCCGGGCCGCGCCGCCCTGATGCGCCTGACCGAGACGGTGACGGGCCTGGGCCAGACCGTCCCCACCATCGCCATTCTCGCGCTGGCGGTGCCGACGCTGGGGCTGGGATTGCCGCCCACCGTGCTGGGGCTGGTGCTGTACGGGCTGGTGCCGGTGGTGTCCAACGGCATCGCGGGGCTGCTGGCGGTGGACAAAGGCGTGCTGGACGCGGCGCGCGGCGTGGGCATGACGCCCCGGCAGCGGCTGATGCGGGTGGAGTTGCCCCTGAGCCTCCCCGTACTGATGGCCGGAATCCGCACCAGCACGGTCTACAACGTCGGCACGGCCACGATTGGCGCGGCGCTGGGCGCGGGCGGCCTGGGCAGCCTGATCATCAATGGGCTATCTCAGCAAAATACGGGACTGGTGTTGATCGGCGCGGTGCTGGCCGGATTGCTGGCCCTGAGTCTGGACGCGCTGCTGGCCCTGGTTTCTCCGAGCGGGCGGTAGCCAGACGTTACGATGGAAGGCGAACCCCTCTGCTTCGCAGCTTTGCAAGTCCGCCCCTTTGGGGCACCTCCCCTTGGAATGGAGGCAAGAGTTGCGAAATTGCCCGGCCAGCAGCGTTCCTTGGCTCCCTTTTGAGGGGAGCTGGCTGCGAAGCAGACTGAGGGGTTTCCCTTTCCCGCCCTACAATGCCCCCCATGCGGATTCGTCTCGACCCCTGGCCTGTGGATACCCAGGATGGACAGCTTACTTTGAAGCCCTTCGCCGGGCTGGTCTTCAATGCAGAAACGGAAGTATGGGCCGCCATTGCGCCGCGCGATATTCCGGCGCGGCTCCGGCGCGTGCTGGTGGTGGACGGCAAGCCACGCATGGAAGCCCGCCTGCTGCTGGACGACGAGGCCGGTGGCCTGAGTCTGGCCGGCTTCGGGGCCTTCGTGGCGGGCGCAGTCGATCTGTGCCCACACGGCACGCGGCAGGCCGAGTTGCTGGAAGTGGCCGCCCAGCGCGTGCTGGCCTACAGCAACGAGGGCGGCGCGGCGGTGGAAATGACCCGCCTCAGCCCGCGCAATCCGCACACCGGGCGGCTGGAATACACGCCGCACGTCTTTAGCGGCAGTCAGTTGGAAGGCGCAAAGAGCAAGGTGCAGCGCCTAATGCTGGACGCCGAGGCCGAGCTGAGCCACAGGCTGGCCTCTGCCCTGCCGCTGGACGAGCATGATCCGAATGCCCTGCCCGACACCCTGGTCTTGCAGGACGGCCCGGTGCGGATCGGCGGCGCGGGGCGCGCGGTGCTGGGCTATGTGAAGACCCTGCACACCGATTACCTGGGTGCGGACCGGATTGGATTGCTGGGCACGCTGAAGCCCGGCGAACGCACCCCGGTCCTGCGCTTCCGGGTGGGCGATCAGGGCGACGAGAGGAGTTCGGAGGGCCGTGAGCAGCGCTTTACGTGGTACGTGCGCCTGTGCGATCCGCCGTTCTACCAGCACCCGCTGGCCGGGGTGATGCGCCTGGAAATGCACGCGCCGGAGGACAGCGATTTTGTGCCGCGTGGCGTGCTGGACATTGCCAACCTGTCGGGGCGGCTGCTGTGCAAACTGGCCAGCCAGCCCCATAAAGACGCCCGCGCGCCGCAGAACCTGATTCCCACCGCCGCGCTGGAGCAGGCGATGGGCCGCGCGATGGGCAGCGCCGAACTGGTTACGCGCCGCATCCGCTCGCATCTGGCCCGCGAACTGGGCCGGGTTGAAATCGGGGAGGCCGTGGCATGACCGGAACCTCAGCCGCCCGCATTGGCATGGTGCTGGGCACCGAGGACGTGACACCCACCGTCTTCTGGTTCGCCGTCAGCGCGGGCGCGAGCGTGCAACTGGATGACCTGATCGTGGTGGAGACCCTGAAGCCCGATGGCCGCCCGGTGCGCTTCTACGGGCTGGTGGACAACGTTCGTAAGCGGCATGAGGGCGTCACCTTCGAGAGTGATGTGGAGGACGTAGTGGCCGGCATCCTCCCTGCCAGCGTCAGCTACGCGGCGCGGGTGCTGGTCACGCGGGTGGACCCTGAGAATTTCATTCCGCCGCAGCCGGGCGACACGGTGCGGCACGCCCGCGGCGACGATCTGAAGATGGCCCTCAGCGCCGACAAGATGGGACAGGCCAGCTTCCCCGGCGGCCTGCTCGCGGACGGTCAGCCATTGCCGCTGAACTTCCGCTTCGTCAACGGCGAGAGCGGCGGCCACATCAACATCTCCGGCATTTCGGGTGTGGCAACGAAAACCTCGTATGCACTCTTTCTGCTGCACAGCATCTTCCGCAGCGGCGTGATGGACCGCGTGGCCCAGGAAAGCGGCGGGCGCATGGCGGGCAGCGCGGGTGGGCGGGCCATCATTTTCAATGTCAAGGGCGAGGATTTGCTGTTTCTGGACAAGCCCAACCGCAAGGTGGCCGACAAGGAAGCGGAGGCGGGCGCAAGCAAGGGCTTTGGCCGTGACCGCTACGCCCTGCTGGGCCTGCCGATGACCCCCTTCCGCGACACCCAGTTTCTGGCCCCGCCCCGCCCCGGAGTCACGGGCAGCGCGATTGTCCCGCATACCGATCAGCGCTCAGAGGGCATCACCCCCTTCATCTTCACCCTGCGCGAGTTCTGCGCCAACCGCCTGCTGCAATACGTCTTCTCGGACGCCGGCAGCAGCCTGAATCTAGGTTTTGTGATCGGCAATATTGAGGAAAAACTGTTCCGATTGGCTGGGGCGCAGACCGACAAGGGAACGGGCCTCAAGGTGGACGACTGGCAGGTGGAGTTGAGCGAGACCCCGCCCGAGGACCTGGACTTCGGCGATCTGGGCGGCGTCAACCTCCGCACCTTCGAGCAGCTTATTTCCTACATCGAGTTCAAGCTGCTGGAGGACCGCGACGGCGAGGGCGATCCCAAGTGGGTGCTGAAGCAGGCCCCTGGAACATTGCGCGCCTTTACCCGGCGGCTGCGCGGCGTGCAAAAGCACCTGACACCCCTGATTCGCGGCGACTTGACCGAATCTGAGGCCACCCGCTACCGCCCCAATCTCCTGAGCGGCGCACAACTGAGCGTGGTGGACATTCACAACCTGTCCGGCCCGGCGCAGATGTTCGTGGTGGGTGTGCTGCTGCGGCAGGTCTTTGACCACAAGGAGAAGTACGGGCGGCAGGACACCGTGTTCGTCGTGCTGGACGAGCTGAACAAGTACGCCCCGCGCGACGACGGCAGCCCCATCAAGGACATCCTGCTCGAAATTGCCGAGCGGGGGCGTTCGCTGGGCATCATCCTGATCGGCGCGCAGCAGACCGCTTCCGAGGTAGAACGGCGCATCGTCTCCAACGCCGCCATTCGCGTGGTGGGCCGCCTGGATCTGGCCGAGGCCGAGCGCCCCGAGTACCGCTTCCTGCCCCAGAGCTTCCGCGCCCGCGCCGGGATTCTGCAACCCGGCACCATGCTGGTGTCTCAGCCGGACGTGCCCAACCCCGTACTGGTCAACTACCCTTTCCCCGCCTGGGCCACACGCGGCGACGAGGTAGACGATCTGGCGGGCCGCGACGTGGTGGAAGTAGGCGAGGACTGGCTGCACTGAGATCGGTGCATGAAAAATCGCCCTTCCGGGCGTCAGAGATCGCTGCCAAACGTGACTGCGGTGTACAGAAAGGCGCGAATGGTCTCAAAGTTGACCATTCGTGCCTTCCCGCTACAACTGCTGCACCAGAATCGGTGTTGTCGTCGGCTGCTCACTACCGCCGGGCGGCTCCACACTGACGGCCAGGGTCAGGCCATCGGGGGCGTCCTGCACCAGTTGGCCTTGACCGTCAATCACGCCCAGCGAGACTGGGGTCTGGCCCTCGATCTTCCAGAGCTGATAGACCTGTCCCTGCGGCGGCGCGGCGCTCAGGTACAGGAAAGCGGTGCCGTCACGCAAGCGCACCACCTGGCCGATCTGGGATTTGTCCGCGCCAGTCAATGGCTGGCTCACGGCTCCAGGCATCCCCGCGTAACGGGTCAGTGGATCGGCAGGCGGGCGCAACGCGAAGAACAGCGCCAGCGCGGCGGCCAGTCCCAGCGTCCCCAGGCCCAACAGACCCGGTCCCGGGGTCCAGTTGTTCCTGTTCGGGGTGGCCGCACTCTCTGAGCCGGACGGTGGCCGGACCTCAGAGAAGGGCACATTGGCACTGGGGGCGGTGATCCGGGCCAGTTGCGCGGGCCTCTCGGCGCTCAGGCGGGCCATCAACCGGTCAGCCGCTCCCTGCGGCACCTGACCGGGCGGCAGTCGCTCCGGCAGGGCGTGCAGGGTTGCCATATCGCTGCGGTACTCGGCCCGAAGGGCAGGGTCAGCCTGAAGGGCCGCCTGAACACGCGCCTCGTCCTGCGGCGACAGGGTGCCCAGTGCCAGGGCGATCAGATCATCTGTATGAATGGACATGCGTGTTCACCTGCCTTCTGCTCAGCACCGCCACGATCAAGCGTGGGCGTTCCAGTTTGAGCATGTGGAATGAGAAATCGTAGAGAGAGGACGGAAGGGTCAGAGGGTGCCGGAGGATCCCAGCAGGGTCTTCATGCGGCCCAGGGCCGAGCGGAGGCGTGATTTGACGGTGCCCACCGGCAGTCCCAGCAGCGCGGCCAGTTCGCTGTGGGTGTAACCCCGGTAGTAGGCCAGTTCGACCAGCTTGCGGTGTTCCGGCTCCAGCCCCTGCACCGCCTGTTCCGCCATCAGGCGGTCAGTGGGATCGGCGGCGGTGGTGGGAGCGTCCCAGTCTTCAATTTCAAGCGAAGTTTCTGGACGGTCACGCAATTCCTGCAAAAAACGGTGGTGTGCGATGCTGACCAGCCAGGTCTTGACGCTGGCCCGCGCCGGATCAAAGCGCGCTGCGTGCTTCCAGGCATTCATGAACGCGTCCTGCACACAGCTTTCAACATCGTCGGTCTGGCGAAGCATCCGGTAACCCAGAGCATAGAGTAAGCGGGCATACCGTTCATGAAGCTCGCGCAGGGCGTCTTCCTGCCCGCCCGCCATGGCCTGCATCAGTGCCTCGTCGGGAAAATCGGGGGGAAGGGGGGGTTGATTCATGGAATGAGGATCAGCCTAGCAAACGTGAACTCCCCTCCACTGCTGCCTACATTGGGACAACTTTATAGATCGGGGGCGCTGGCGTGAGAAACCCGGCTCAGGCTTCCACGCTCCGGGGGGTGACGGCGGCGGCACTCATCGGGCTGGCGGGAGCAGCAGCCACCTGGGCAGCGGGCTGGGCCACGGTGACGGGCTGCTGAATGACGGGCGTGGCAACGATATTCGCGCCGTCCAGTTCGGCCTTGAGACCCTGGGTACTCTTGCGGAATTCGCGCAGGCCATGGCCCAGGCTCTTGCCCAGCTCGGGCAGCTTGCGGGGGCCAAAGACCACCAGGGCCACCAGTAAAATCACGATCAGTTCTGCGGGGCCGATGTTGGGCATGAGAAAAACCTCCAGTCAGGTGAGAATGTGGGAGAACAGAACAGGGGACGGGCCGCCCGAAGGCTTGCCTGCGTCCCCTGAGGACGGATGATTCACCGCTCTGTGTGATTTAGTTCTTGGTGATTTACTTCTTGAAGAGGGGGGTGACCATGGCAACCACTTCTTCCATGCTCAGCGGTTCCCACAGGGCGGTGGGCATGGGGGAGAAATCGGGGTCGAAGTCGGCGACATTGGTGCTGTTGGGCTTGGCCACACTCTGGGGCGCGCGGGCCGTCGTCCGGGTGGGATTCTTGTTAAAGCCCAGGAAGGTACGAAGCTGCTGGATGCCGCTGACATGGTTGGCTTCCACGGCCAGAACGCTGGCGGCGGCGGTCAGCACGTCGGCGTTCATGATGCTGTTGGCCTGACCCAGGTAGGCGCGGGTGCCGACCGGCTCGAAGAGGACGGCCAGTTGCAAGAACATCTCGTCGTTCAGCTTGCTCTCGTCGGGAATGAGCGGAGCGAAGGTCAGCGCAGGCTTGGCAATCGGAGTGCCGCCCAGGCTCTTGATGGTCGCGATCAGGAAGTCAACGTGACCCTGTTCCTGTTCGGCCAGTTCCTTGGCGTACTCTTTGACGCGGGCATTGCTGAGCTTGCTGGCGTACGGGCCGCCCACATTGAAAGCGGCGTAGAACTCGGCCTCAATGTACTCAAGGGTCAGGGCGTAGTTCAGGATTTCAAGATCCTGCTTGGCGCTCTTGGTGGTGGGGCTGGCGGCCATGGCCGACATATTCAGCCCGCCGAGCATCATTGCGCCCGTACCGACTCCGGCGTATTTCAGGAAAGAACGGCGATCAGGGGTAGTCATGTGGAATTCTCCTCTCGTGTCTTGGGTGGATAGCTCTGGGCTGAATCTCAGCCCGGCTTCAGGGACTCTGGAACGACGCTGTGTTTCTCAGTTCCTTAGAACTTTATAGGAACACTGCGCGCGTTTCAGAAACTACTTGACGATCAGTGGCCCGACAATTGCCAGGGTCTGGGCCATCGTCAATGGCTTCCACAGCAAGGTGGGCGTCGGGGAGAAATCGGCGTCAAAGGAGGACGCAGCAGTGTTGTTAATGTCTGTCTGCGGCGCGATATCGGTCATGCGGGTGGGCTTCTTGTTCAGACCCAGGTTGGTGCGGAGTTCCTGAATGGCCGAAACGTGGTTGGCCTCGACCGCCAGAATGGAGGCGGCGGCGGCCAGCAAAGCCGGATTGGTCAGTCTGTTGGCCTGACCCAGGTAGGCACGGGTTCCGACTGGCTCGAAGGTCACAGCCAACTGCAAGAAGAATGCGTCGTTGAGCTTGCTGGGATCAGGAATCAGCGAGGAGTAGTCGAACTTGGGCAGAACGGCGGGGATGCCGCCCAGGCTCTTGATGGTCGCGATCAGGACATCGACGTGCGCCTTTTCCTGCAAGGCCAGTTCAGCAGCAAACTTCTTGACGGTGGGGTCGCTGAGAGTGCCCTTGAGGTCGCCTGAATCGAAGCGGCGGTAGAAATCCGCTTCCAGGTACTCCAGGACCAGCGCGTAGTTCAGGATTTCGAGATCCTGCTTGGCAGCTTTCTCGGCAGGGGTCAGCTCTACGGGCTTGGGCGTTTCCTGGGGGCTGCACGCCACCAGGGCTGCGCCTGCACCAGCGAGACCGATATAGCCCATGAACTTGCGGCGTGACGTTGCCTGGCCCCCACTGATCTCTGCGTTCGTCATTTCCACTTTCTCCGGCATGAAACTCCTCCCTTGAGCGGCGTTGATCGCCTCTTCGTCCTCCCTGACCTTGGCAGTCCGGGAGGGGTCCAGTTCCCGTGGATGACCGCTGGGGCCTTCCGCATGAACATTGCTCAATCGGGTATATGCACGCCTGCGGGGATTGGATCACCCCTGCCAGGAGCCTAAAGACCACATGAAGACCGGCCTGACAATCCGGGGCACAGTTCGGGGCAGCGCCTAGACTGTCAGGCGTGAACGCTTCTCCTCCCCCTTCCCCGCTGCACCTGGAGGCCACGCCGGGACGTCTGGACGCCGTGCTGGCCGCACTCACCGACCACAGCCGCTCGCAGGTAGCGGGCTGGATCGCGGGCGGCCATGTGCAGGTGGACGGCGGCGCAGTCCTCAAATCCAGCCTGAAGCTGCGCGGCGGCGAACAACTGACGGTGCAGGTGCCGCCCCCACCCGAAGCGGCAGTGGAGGCCGAACAGGTGCCGCTGGACGTGCTGTTCGAGGACGATACCCTGATCGCCGTGAACAAGCCCCCCGGCATGATCACCCACCCCGCGCCGGGGGTCCGCAGCGGCACGCTGGTCAATGCCCTGCTGGGCCGCATGGAATTGCCCCGGCAACTGGATTTCGACGGCGAGGGCGGCTACCGCCCCGGCATCGTCCACCGGCTGGACAAGGACACCAGCGGGGTGATCGTGGTGGCCAAGACGGTGGAGGCCCACGCCCGGCTGGCCGCCGCCTTCAAGGACCGCGACACCCGCAAGAGCTATCTGGCGATTGCTGCCGGAAGCTGGAAGGCGGGCGGGCCGCTTCAGGTGGACGCGCCCGTGGGCCGCCACCCAGTCCAGCGCCAGCGCATGACCGTGGGCGGCGCGAATGCCCGCGATGCCCAGACCCTGTTCACGCCGCTGGCCGCCCACCCGGACGGGCATGGACGCACGCTGGCGCTGGTCCGCGCCCAGCCGCGTACAGGCCGCACGCACCAGCTCCGGGTGCATCTGACGCACCTGGGCAGCCCGATTCTGGGTGACACGGTCTATGGCCGCGCCAGCGAAGTGATCTCCCGACAGGCCCTGCACGCGCAGTTTCTGGAATTGCCGCACCCGATGACGGGCGAAACCCTGCATCTGCACGCGCCTGCGCCGGATGATCTGCTGAGCGCGTGGATAGCGCTGGGCGGCACGCTCCCGGACAATCTGGAAACGCTGGCCTGACCCGGTAGCCGTGAACAGGAAGTCCCAAGATCGTCTCAAGCCCCCAGCGTTTGGCCTGCCACGGTTGCAAACGCCTCCCCCTTCTAGACTCTGAAGATGACCGAGACCACAAAGGCACCCCAGTACAGCAAGCCCAGCGACGCCGAACTGCGCGAGCGCCTGACGCCCGAACAGTACCGCGTGACCCAGCACGAGGGCACCGAGCGGGCCTTTTCCGGCGAATACTGGGACACCGAGGGAGACGGCATCTACGTGGACGTGGTCTCGGGCGAACCGCTGTTTTCCAGCGCCGACAAGTACGACGCGGGCTGCGGCTGGCCCAGCTTCACCCGCCCGATCCAGAATGCCAATCTGACCGAGAACACCGACTACAAGATCGGTTACGCCCGCACCGAGGTCCGTTCCGGGGGCGCGGACTCGCACCTGGGCCACGTCTTCCCCGACGGCCCGCAGGAGCAGGGCGGCCTGCGCTACTGCATCAACTCGGCGTCCCTGCGCTTCGTTCCGGCTGAGAAGCTGGAGGGCGAGGGCTACGGCGAATACGCCAAACTCTTTCAGTAAGCTTTCAGGCACACGGGAGAGGCTGATTTCACTTCGGCCTCTCCCCTTTTGCTATCGCCACTGTGCAGCAATGCGGCGTCAGTTAACGGTCCAGCCATACAATTTACCGCTGCTGTCGCCCACCCAGACCTGACCACCGGACAGCACTAGGTTGCTGGAATACGTGCCCCCGAGCGCCAGTTTGCCCGTGACCTGGCAGGCCGCCCGACAGTCCAGCGCCAGCAAGGTGCGGTGGTCCTGAGACGGGACGACAAGCTGGCCCGGCGCGGTCAGCACCGCCGCGTTCAGATTGCGGCTGCCGATGCTGTGGCTGGAAACGCCCGCAAAGGGAGGAGAGACTTTCAGCGTGTCACCCGCTTGTGCGTACTGCGCCAGCAGCCCCCCAATATGCGGCGTTTTGACGGCCCACAATTGCCCAAAACCGACTGCTGGGGCCAGCCAGCGGTTCGGCTGCCCGAAGTCCGGGCCGATGGCCTGCACTCCCAATCCGTCCGGCTCCTTTGAGACCAGCGCCAGTGCCGCTCCGCCGCGTGGGCTGGAACGCACCACCGCCAGCGCATCCTTGCCCCCGGTCAGCCGCACGGGACGGGCCTGCAAGTCCTCAAAAACGAATGGGGTGGGTAGACTCAGACGGGCCAAGACGCCCAGGCCATGACGCTCGAACACGGTGATCCCAGTGGCCTCTGCCGTATCGCCCAGGATGCCGTGGTTATAACGCACGCTGCTGGGCTGGGTCAGGGCCACCACCGCGTCACCCTGACCGTCCAGATCGGCCAGGGTCAGTTGTGCGTCCGGCAGAGCATTGGCGGCTGTCCGGGCCGCCTCGCGCCAGCCGCCAGTGGCCGGATCAAACCGCACCAGATTGCCCGCACGCGACACGGCCACGACGCCGGAGGGCAGGCAGACCGGGTGGGCCAGTGGGGACAGATCGGTCTTGGGGGCGGTCTCGATGGTTCTGCCGTTCCACACCTGCAACTGCCCCGCATTGTTGATACCCACCACCCGGCCCGAACAGGCGGTGATGAAGGTGCTGGAGAAGTTTTTTGCCAGTACCTTCGCCCCGCCGTCCAGAACGGTGAGCAATTCGGATTGGGCGGTAAGGGCATAGACCTGCGACCCTTCCGACGCCAGCCAGACCGCCGGAGAAGGCAACTGGACAGCGGTGGAGGACGTCGGTGCAGCCTGCGCGCACGCGACCTGCGCGGCGGGCAGGACCACAGCGAGGAGGCCCAGGGCAAAGCGGCGCAGCGAGACAGCAGGCATATCAGGAGGTACGAGAAGCAACGCTGGGGGGTTCAACGCCGGAGCAACCCGCGCCCGCTCAGCGCGTTCCGAAATCCTGCACCCAGTACCGTTTGCCGCCCGTGTTCTGCGCCAGTCCGATGCCCAGTTCGCGGTACTCGGCGTTCATCAGGTTGCGGCAGTGGCCCTCGCTGTTCAGCCAGCCGGTGACCACTTCCTGGGCGCTGGTCTGCCCGGCAGCGATGTTCTCGGCAATCGCGCGCCAACCGTATCCGGCAGCCTCGACGCGGGCCTTCAGCACCCGTCCGTCCTGGGCGACGTGGCTGAAGTAGTTGCGAGCGGCCATGTCGGCGGCGTGGGCCTGGGCCGCCGCCCCCAGCCGGGCCTCGGAGTTCAGCGGGGGTGCGGGCGGAAAGTTCTGAGCGCCACACTTCTGGCCCCTGGCCCGCGCAGCGTTGGTCAGCTCCAGCACCTGCCCGGTCAGCGCGTCCAGGCGCTGTGGGGTGGCGGGCGGCGGGGCCGTGACCTGCATAAGGAACTCCGCCAGGATGCGGCCCGATTCGGTCTGGGTGGCCCGCACGGACGCCTGACCCGCCGTGGCCGCCCGCGCCAGTCCGCCCCCCGACACCGACACGACACGCGGATCGCTGCTGGTCCAGTTCAGCTCACTGGGCGGCACCCTGCGTCCGTTCAGGCTGACCTCAAGCTGCATGTCCTGCCCCACGCCCAGGCGTACAGGGCGCGCCCCGGCCTGGACTGGCTCAAGGATTGGGCCAGGAATCACCGTGGTCTGGGCCGTGCGGGGCGCGCAGGCAGCAAGGGTCAGGACGCTCAGGCTCAGGACGATGAAGGGAAGGGGGCGCATCTCGCCCCCATTAAAGCGGGAATGGGCGCGGGCGATTGGGATTTATTCGTCACCGCTCACCCCGAAGAACACCCCCGTGGTCTCCGAGAGAGTCACAGCGCCGGGGAGGGCCGACACCCGCAAACCCTCCGCCAGCGCCCAGGCAGCATTCAGCAGCGGCAGACGGGCAGTTTCGTCGGTCACGCCCCATAGATGTGCCGCCCCCGCTCCATTGACGCCGCGCCACAGCAACGCTCCCACCGCTGCGCCTGCGCTGTCGTAGGCCAGCAACGGCAGGTAGTCGCGCTGCCCTTCCAGCCGCGCCGCCAGATGCCGGGCCAGCGGCGCAGCCCACTCGGGCGTGCTGTGTGCCGCAGTCAGAACATCAGCCCACTTCTGCATGTGCAGGCGGCTGATCTGCTCCACCACGATGCCGGAGTCCTGCAATTCAACAGGCGTGAAGGTGCCCACCTCCAGCGCCGCTACCTGCTCTGCGCCAGCGACAGGCGAGAGCGAGGCCAGCAGCGGCGGAAGCTCCTGCATCTCGTGCCATGCCAGCGCAGAACGCAGATCTGGCACAACTTCGGGCAGATACGTCGCGTTCAGACCCAGTACGTTCACGCCGGGGGTCAGCAACGTGAGTGCGCCGCCCTCCTCCCGTTGAAAGGTAGAAAGCGGCGCGAAGTAGTCAGTCAGTTCGGTGAGCGCAGGGGGCAACACGGTTAAATTACCCCTGCCGCTCACGGTGAACGGAGGTCAACTCGCCCGCGTAGCCCCAGTTTTCCGGGTCAATCTCGTCAATCACCACATGCACGCTCTCCGGCTTCTTGCCCAGCACGCTCTGCATGGTGGCCGTGATTTCCCGGACGATCTGGGCTTTTTGCTCGGTGGTGATGTCCTTGCGGGTCAGCCGGACGTTGATATAGGGCATGGGGGCGATTCTAGCCGGGACAGAAAGTGGAGCCACCAGGAAAAATCCAGTGGCTCCACTTTCTATCCTGCTTGCTGAATTCAGTTCCAGCGTCCGCCGCGCTGCTGACGGGTTTCGGCTTCGGGGGCGGCGTACAGTTCCTCGGCACGCGAGAGCTTCTTGCGCCCATACAACCCTTCCAGCACGAACTCGGCGGCGCTGACGCGCACGGCGTCGCTACTACTGTCCGCGACTTCCCTGGCAATATCGCTCAGGCCGGGCACTTCCTTGGTCGCCTTCATGGCCGCGCCGGAATCGCCGGACTGCGGGAAGCGGAAGACGTTGCCGTCCTCAAACCACTTTTCCAGCGCCTGGGTGTCCATGCTGCCGCACAGGCGTCCGTAGACGGCCCCGGCGGCCTTGCGAATCACTTCCTTGGCGACGTTGTCCGCGCCCTTCAACTCGCCCTCGTATTCCAGTTCCATCTTGCCGGTAATGGCTGGCAGGCCCGCGTACACGTCACTGACGCGCACCACGGCTTCATCACCGCCGATCAGGCTGCGGCGTTCGGCGTTGGCAGCAGCGACTTCCAGCAGGGAGATGGGCAGGCGCTGCGAGACGCCCGACATCTTGTCCACGCGGCCATCCTCGCGGGCCTGGAAGGCGATTTCCTCAATCAGCTCGGCCATGAAGGCGGGAACGGTCACGGCGTCGTCCTTGACGGCTTCCTGCGCGGTGATGCCCATGCCCAGCTTGACGTCGGTGGGGTAGTGGGTGCGGATTTCACTGCCGATGCGGTCCTTGAGGGGCGTGACGATCTTGCCGCGCGCGGTGTAATCCTCGGGGTTGGCGCTGAAGACCAGCATCACGTCCAGTTCCAGGCGGATCGGGTAGCCCTTGATCTGCACGTCGCCTTCCTGAAGGATGTTGAACATCGCCACCTGCACCTTGGGTGCAAGGTCGGCCAGCTCGTTGATGGCGAAGATGCCCCGGTTGGCGCGCGGCAGCAGCCCGAAGTGCATGGAACGGGTGTCACCCAGGCTGGTGCCCAGGCGGGCGGCCTTGATCGGGTCCACGTCGCCGATCAGGTCGGCCACGGTCACGTCGGGCGTCGCCAGCTTTTCCACGTAGCGGTCCGCGCGGGGCAGCCAGCGAATGGGCAGCTCCATGCCGTGGACTTCCAGCAGGTGCTTGCCTTCCGCGCCAATGGGGTTGATGGGATCGTCGGGCATGTCCACACCTTCAATCACGGGGACCACGTCGTCCAGCAATTCGGTGATGGCCCGCAAGATGCGGCTCTTGGCCTGGCCGCGCAGCCCCAGCAGAATAAAGTTCTGCCGCGCCAGCAGGGCGTTGACCAGTTGCGGAATCACGGTGTCGTCGTAGCCCACCACGCCGGGGAAAAGTTCCTCGCCGCTACGAAGCTTGCGTGTTAGGTTCTCGCGGACTTCATCCTGCACCAGTCGGATCTTTCCGTCAAAGGGGGTGCGTCCGGCATAACCGGGCAGTTCCAGCAGTTCACCCAGCGTTCTGGCTCTGGTGGCGGTCATATTTGCAGCGGTCATATCCAAAAAACCGTAGCACGGTGCCCGAAAGCGGAATGTGCGGGTTGCTGAAGAATGAGGTGTTGGGCAAGGCAGGCGCGCGGGCCAGGGCTTCAGGAGGAACCCGTTCCTGCCGCCGCGCTGCCCTGATCGTCTTCCAGCGCCTTGAAAGCGCACACGGCGGCCAGCGCGGCAAGTTGAAGCGGTATCTGCCCGAACTGAAGGTCCACATCTTTCCCGTCTACCGGGCCACCGATGCGCCCCCGCAGCGCCGTTCCCTCTACCCGCAGCCGCACGTCCTTGCCCATCGTCTGCCCGGAAAACCGGCCCGTGATCTCGCCGGAGGTAAGGGTCAGCCGAAGGTCATCGCCTTCCCACTCGCCGCCCAGCCTCACCTCCACCCGCTGGTCATTTACCGTGCCGCGCGCGTCAAAGCCGCCGAACGCACCGCCGATTCGTCCTCCTAGCGTGGTGTCCCGGAGGGCCAGGTCCATGTCCTTGCCGATCAGCTCCCCACCTATACGCCCGCGCAGATGTTCGCCGTCCCAGTCCGCTTTGATGTCGTAGCCCACCGTGGGGCCGCCCAGGCGTCCGTCCAGATCCCTCATGGACAGCATCATGCCAGAGGGCGGTGTGGAGGTGCACAGAGCTTAATCGCTGTCGGCGCTATCGGCGTCGTTCTGCGCGTCTTCCAGCGCCTTGAACGCGCAGACGGCGGCCAGGGCAGCCAGGGCCACGGGAATTTCCCCGCAATCCAGTTCCACATCCTTGCCGTCCAGATGGCCGCCGATGCGTCCGCGCAGGTTCTGACCGTCGACCCGCAGGTCCACCGTCTTGCCGTCGATCCGGCCCGAGAAACGGCCCGTGACGCTGTCGGCGCTGACCTTCAATTCCACATTGTCGCCGTCGATGCGTCCGCCCAGCCGCACATCCACCCGCTCGGTACTGACCTCACCATTCGCATCAAAGCCGCCGAAGACGCCGCCGATGCGCCCGTCCACCTCGCCACCTTTGAGGGTCAGGTCTAAGTTCGACTTTGTCCATTTTTTCAGGCGGCGCTGAGAGAAATCTCAGCGCCGCCTGAAACCATTTGGAGATGTTCAAAGTCCCAAAATGGTTCACCGATGTTATCGCCCCTTTTGCCGAGATGTTTACCCAGCCCACCTGGATCACTGCTCAAACCTTGCTTGTCGGGTCCATCCTTGCCACCCGCAAGCGCACCATCTCTGCCCTCCTGACCTTGCTCGGCCTGAGTGATGAAACCGGATTCTCCAGATTCCATCACTTTCTCAGCCGGGCCATCTGGTTTCCATTGCAGGGCAGCCGCATTCTCTTGAGTCAA
>NZ_JNIV01000029.1 GCF_000701405.1 Deinococcus marmoris DSM 12784 | reverse complement strand
GGGGAGGGGGTGAACCGCAGACGCCCTCCCAGCGCACCTTAATCAAAACAGACGCTCCACTTTCCGAATAGGCTTTAAAGCTCTGGCGAGTGGCCCCGCCCCCCAGCTCCCCTAGGGTAGGGGAAGCTAACGTTGCACTGGGCAGGGGTTTTTGGACCTTGTGGTGGGAGAGGGCGGCGGCGGTTCGGGTCTGATGCCCTGCTCCGTTACGCCGAATGCGGCCCGTCCGCTGCGCCTAGAGGCGGCCTTCGGTGGCCGTTTGATTGGCTATTTTGGAAGTGCCTGGGTTGGCGTTTGTTGCTCCTGCCCCCGCGCAAAGAAGGTCGGGAGGGACTATCAGGTAGGCCCCTGGAGTCGGCGAGTCGCCCCCATTCTGTTCAGCCATCCACCATCACCAGTTCCTCCAGCCCCACCAGAAGCTCCCGTTCCGCGAACGCATCCGAATCGGAGGCGGTGTCGCTCTCCGCCCCAGCCCCGGCAAAGTCGAACAAATCGCGGTCCAGCAGGTGGCTGGGGGTTACGCGGCTCAGCGAACGCAGGATGTTGTTCAGGCGGCCCGGATGCTCTCGCTCCCACCCGGCCAGCATCTCGCCCACCACCACGCGCTGCAAATTGGGCTGAGAGCCGCACAGCGTACATGGGATGATCGGAAAGGCGCGGGCGTCGGCGTAGCGCTGGATATCGGCCTCTGCCACGTAGGCCAGGGGGCGAATGACCACGTTTCCCCCGTCGTCGCTGGTCAGGCGGGGGGCCATCGCTTTCAGGCGTGCGCCGAAGAACATGTTCATGAACAGCGTTTCCAGCAGGTCCTCGCGGTGGTGGCCCAGCGCGATCTTGCTGGCCCCCAGGTGGCGGGCGTGCGCGTACAGGTGGCCCCGGCGCAGGCGGCTGCACATCGTACAGGTGGTCTGGCCGGGTTTAGTTTTTTCCATGACCGTGCTGAACGTGTCGCGCTCCAGAATGCTGAACTCCACGCCCAAAGCGCTCAGATACTCGGGCAGGACGTGTTTCGGAAAGCCCGGCTGGCCCTGGTCCAGATTGACCGCCACCAGTTCAAACCGGATGGGCGCACGCCTCTGAAAGTGCAGCAGCACGTCCAGCAGCGTGTAGCTGTCCTTGCCGCCGCTCAGGCAGACCATGATGCGGTCCCCGTCCTCGATCATGGCGAAGTCGGTGATGGCCTGCGCGGCTCCCCTGACGATGGGCCTGAAGAGGTCTGTGGGCGGGGTGGCAGAGGGAAGGTGGCTCATGGGCGTGGGCTGCATGGTAGCGTCCTCCCCCTTATGACGGACGCCCCGGCCCCGGCTCTGGCCTCAGACTGCCTCACGATGACTGGCCCCTCCCCAGACCGTAATGCCCCTTTCGGCGTTGCCCTCCTCGCCCCGGTAGAGTGGTGGCGATGAGGTTTTTAGTTGGTCTGAGCCGTTTCGTGGCGATCACCGTGCTGCTGGCGCTGCTGGGCGTTCTGGTGCTGTGGTGGATGTGGGGCCGCGATCTGCCCAGCGTGAGCGATCTGGACGTGCTGGAGGTCAGCGGGCAGACCCGCGTGTATGACCGCCAGAACACGCTGATCGGCACCCTGACGCCCAGTCTGGGCGGCTCGGGCGGCACCAACCGCAACCTGCTCAAGCTGGGCCAGATCAGCCCGTGGTTGCAGAAGGCCGCCGTGACCAGCGAGGACCGACGGTTCTACGAGCATCACGGCGTGGATTACATCGGCATTGCGCGCGGGCTGATCAAGGGGCTGTTGCAAAACGATCTGGAAGGCGGATCGAGCATCACCCAGCAGGTGGTCAAGAACACGCTGCTGTCGGATCTTCAGGCGGCGCGCACGGCGGAGCGCAAATTCAAGGAAGCGGTGCTGGCCTTTCAACTGGACCGCAATTACGACAAGGAGCGCATCCTGAACGCCTACCTCAACATCATCTACTGGGGAGACGGCGGGCGCGACGACATCGTGGGGGCGGGAACGGCGGCGCAGGCGTATTTCGGCAAATCGGCGGCCAGCCTGAATCTGGCCGAGAGCGTGTACCTGACGACGATCATTCCCGCGCCCAACCGCCGTTACAAGCAGTTTGCCGCCTTCCGCCCGCTGATGAAAGACCTGCTAGGCCGCATGGTGGCAGACGGGCGCGTCACGCAGGCCGAGGCCGACGCCGCGTGGAAAACGCCTATTTATCCGGCAGGCTGGCGCATCGGCTGGAACACGGACGGCACCCTGCGCAGCGCCGTGCTGGAAAACACGGATCGTCTCCAGCAGAACATGAACGCGCTGGAGGCCGCGCAGGGCACAGGACGCTTTGCCTCCCAGTATTACCTTCAGGCGGTGGAAAAGGAATTGTTGCCCCTGATCGGGCGCAAGGCGCTGTACGGCGGCGGCAAGATCGTCACCGGCATGAGCCTGAGCGCGCAGCAGTCCGCCGAGCAGGCCAGTCTGAACGCTGCGCTCCCGGACGGCGCGACCCTGGGCACCGCGCTGGTCAGTCCTATCAACGGCGAGGTGCTGGCGCTGGTGGGCCAGAAGCTGACCGGGGGCCGCCCCAGCGACTGGGACAACGCCACCCAGGCGCGGCGGCAGGTGGGCAGCGCTATCAAGCCGCTGCTGTACACGCTGGCGCTGGAAACCGGCTGGAAGCAGAGTGACACCGTGCTGGACTCGCCGCTGCTGAATACCTCGTATCAGCCGCAGAATTACGATGGACGCTGGACCGGGCGCTACGTGACCATGCGCTACTCGCTGGACCACAGCCTCAACCTGCCCACCGTGCGGATCGGTCAGGAACTGGGCGTGCAGAACTTTGAGGCCAAGCTCAGGCAACTGGGCCTGACCCCGCCGCCCAACGCCGGACTGTCCCTGACCATCGGCACGCTGGAGGCCAGCCCGCTCCAGATGGCCGCCGCTTACGCCCCCTTCGCCAACGGCGGGCTGTATTACGCTCCCAGTCTGGTCCGCAGCGTGGAGGACGCGCGCGGCGTTTCCCTGTACACGCGCCCGGCCCCGGTGGCCAGGCGGGTCTGGGACGCGCAGACCGCGTGGCTGGGACTGGACATGATCCGGGGCGTGGTCAACGACCTGACCGTGGATCAGGGCGGCCTCGCCAACCGTGCCCAGATCGAGGGCCGTCAGGTGGGCGGCAAGACCGGGACCACCAACGAGATCAGGGACCTGTGGTTCGCGGGCGTCACGCCCACCGTCTCCGGGGCCGTGTGGGTGGGCCGGCAGGAGGGCGGTGCGCTGCCCTCCTGGGCCTACAGCGGTGAGCTTCCCACGCCGGTCTGGCAGCAGACCGTCGCCGGGGCGCTCTCAGGCCAGCCAGTGCAGACGTTCAAGGAGCCGGACGGTATTACCTACCGTGTGGTCCGTCAGGTAGAGATGGCCTTCCGCGCCGCCCAGGCCGACGAGGAACCCACCGCCCGCGACGGCAGCGGCAACAGCGGCAGCAGTTTTTTCAGGCGCAACCGCCCAGCGCAGCCGGAAACGCTAGCGCAGCCGGAAACATCAGCGCAGTCGGAAACGGTTCAGCCCGCCTCGCAGACGGTGACCCAGCCGGAGCCAGCGCCCGCCGTGAATGATCCCGAGCCGACGCCAGATCTTCAGCTCGTGCCCGAGGTGCAGGACATTCCCGCCGTCCCCATGACTGACGGTGAAGAGGTGGCCCCACCCGAGTCTCTGCCTGACGCGCCGCCCGAGGGTGACTCTGATATTCCTGCCGGGCCGGAGCCGCTGCCAGAGCTTTTGCCGAGTGATCCGCCCCTGGATGAGATTCTTCCAGTGAACTGAATGGTTGGAGGGGCGCTGCGCTAGGCACGAGTTCTTGGATGTGGCGGGTGGCAAAGTGCGGCGGCGTCCGGGTCTGATGCCCGGCTCCGTGACGCTGAATGCGGCCCGTGCGCTGCGCGTAGAGGCGGCCTGCGGAGGCTGTTTCGGTGGGATGTCGTGCCTGGTATTGACGGCTTGAATAGCCTCAAGAGAGTTCACGATTTGTCGCGCCCCTCGCTGGCGTTGGCCTCGCCCCACACGCATAAAAAAGCCCTCTCCGTGGGGAGAGGGTTGGATGATTCGGTGTTGGCTCAGGATGCCCGGCGTGCCCTGAACTTCAGAAGCTGCGGGACAAACAGCGCGGCCAGCACGCACAGCATCAGGAAGGCGGTGAGGGGCTGGGTCACGAAGATGGAGAAGTCGCCGTTGCTCTGCTGCAAGGCGGTGCGGAACTGCGCTTCTGCTGTCGGCCCCAGCACCACGCCGATGATCGCAGGCGTGACCGGGAAGTCGAAGCGGCGCATTCCGTAGCCAATGACGCCGAACAGCGCCAGCAGGCCCAGGTCAAACACACTGTTGTTCAGGGAGTAGACGCCCACCGTGCTGAACACCAGAATCGCGGCGTACAGGAAAGGGCGCGGAATCAGCAGCAGCCGCGCCCAGACCGGGGCCAGCGGCAGGTTCAGCGCCAGCAGCATCACGTTGCCGATGTACAGACTGGCGATCAGGCCCCACACCAGTTCGCCGTTGGTGATGAACAGCAGCGGCCCCGGCTGGAGGCCATACTGTTGGAAGGCAGCCAGCAAAATCGCGGCGGTGGCGCTGGTGGGCAGCCCCAGCGTCAGCAGCGGCACCAGCACGCCCGCCGCGCTGGCGTTGTTGGCGGCTTCCGGCCCGGCCACACCCTCGATGGCCCCATGACCGAATTCCTCCGGGTGCTTTGAGAGTCGTTTTTCCAGCGTGTAACTGAGGAAGGTGGGAATTTCCGCGCCGCCTGCCGGAATTGCGCCGAAGGGAAAGCCCAGCGCCGTGCCGCGCAGCCACGGCCCCCAGCTTCTGCGCCAGTCGGCCTTGCTCATGGTCGCGCCGCCTTGGAGCTTGATCACGTCGCTCTTGCCCTTTCGCAGGCGGCTGGCGACATACAGCGTCTCCCCGATGGCAAACAGGCCGATCACCACGGTAATAAAGTCGATGCCGTCCAGCAGTTCCGGGCGGCCCAGCGAGAAGCGGGCCTGACCGCTTTGCAGGTCTGTGCCCACCAGCCCAATCCCCAGTCCCACGAACAGGCTCAGCAGGCCGCGCAGTGGGCTTCCCCCGAAGGTGGCGCTGATGGTCACGAAGGCCAGCATGATCAGCGCGAACTTGGCACTGGGCGTGATCTGCACGGCGATGTCGGCAATGGCAGGGGCGGCGAAGGTCAGCAGCAGCGTGCCAATGGTGCCCGCGATAAACGAACCGATGGCGGCGGTGGCCAGCGCGGCGGCGGCCCGGCCCTTCCTTGCCATCTTGTTGCCTTCCAGCGCGGTGATGATGCTGGCCGACTCGCCGGGGGTGTTCAGCAAAATAGAGGTGGTGCTGCCCCCGAACATTCCGCCGTAATAGATGCCCGCGAACATGATGAAAGCACTCACGGGCGGCAGCTTGGCCGTCACGGGCAGCAGCAGCGCCACCGTCAGCGCCGGGCCGATGCCGGGTAGCACGCCCACCAGCGTGCCCAGCGTGACCCCGATCAGTGCCCACAGCAGGTTGATGGGGGTCAGCGCGGTTTCAAAGCCCGCCAGCAGAGAGGTCAGGGCCTCCATTACAGCAGGCCCTTCAGGATGCCGGGCGGCAGGCTCAGGCCCAGGCCGCGCGTGAAGGCCACGTAAGTGACCAGGGCCACGGCCAGCGCCACCCCGGCTATCAGGCCAATTCGGCGCTCACCGAAGGCCCAGGCCACGCTGCAATACATGATGGCCGTGCCGATCACGAAGCCCGCCGTGGTCAGCACCGCTGCGCCGAGGAGAAAGCCGCCCAGGATGATGCCGGGGGCCGCCAGATTGACCGGCACCGTCAGGTCCGTGTCTTCCTCGGCAGCGGGTTCGGCGCGGGCACCCCGCAGGACGCTCACGGTCAGCAGCACGCCCAGCACGGTCAGGCCCACACTGACGATCAGTGGAAACACGCGCGGCCCCACCACCGCGTTGATGCCGAAGGGAATTTCCCGGCTGCCGATAAACAGCGCGATGCCCAGCGCGGTCAGCGTCAGCGCCACCAGCAGATCGGGAACGCTGATGCCGGGCCGGGTGGGGGAAGTGGGCGGGGGTTGGGTCATGGAGTCTCCTTCGGGGGTTCTGAACGTTACGAGGTCTGAGGGACTGCTGTTCTCTGTATCTGAAAATCATTGCGTCTGGAAATGACTGTGCCCGCAAATCTTTGTGTCTGAAAAAGGAGTGAGGCGGAGGGTGTCTGTCTCCCTTCCGCCTCACCTGTGGTCAGCGTTGACCTGACCCGTTTACTTGACCAGGCCGATGCTTTGCAGCACTTCCTTGGTGCGGGCGGCTTCCAGCTTCAGGTACACGTCGAACTTGCTGCCGCTCAGGTACAGGTCCGTCCAGTTGCGGGTCTTGAGGGTGTCTTTCCACTGCTTGCTGGCGTGCATCTTGTCCAGGGCGGACACCAGCGCGGCCTTCTCGCTGGCGCTGATGCCGGGGGCGGCCACGATGCCGCGCCAGTTGGCCAGTTCCACGTTCAGGCCCTGCGACTTGATGGTGGGCACGTCGATCCCGGCCTGCGGCTTGGCCGAGCTGATGCCGATGGCGCGCAGTTTGCCCGCCTTGATCTGGGCCTCGAACTCGCCGTAGCCGGCCACGCCAGCCGCCACCTGGTTGCCCAGCAGAGCCGCCAGCGTTTCGCCGCCGCCGCTGAAGGGCACGTAGTTGATCTTCTTGGGGTCAATCCCGGCGGCCTTGGCCAGCAGGCCCACCAGCATGTGGTCGGTGCCGCCCGCGCTGCCGCCCGCAAACGCCGTCTTGCCGGGATCGGTCTTCCAGGCGGCCACCAGATCGGCCATGTTCTTGTAGGGGCTGGCGGCGGGCACCACGACCACCTCGTACTCGCCGGTCAGGCGGGCCAGCGGGGTCACGCGGCTCAGGTCCACCTTGGAGCCGTTGGTCTGGATCGCGCCCACCATCACCAGGCCCATGGTCATCATCAGGCTGCCGTCGCCCTTGGCGTTGGAAAGCTGTGCCAGACCAATCGTGCCGCCCGCGCCGGGCACGTTGAAGACCTGCACGGGCTTGACGATGCCCTGCTCCTGCAACACGGTCTGGATGGCGCGGCTGGTCTGGTCCCAGCCGCCGCCGGGGCTGGCCGGGGCCATGATCCGCAGGTTGTTGACGTTCTGGGCCAGGGTTGCGGGCGCAGCCAGCAGCAGGGCGGCAAGGGTCAGGACAATCTTCTTGTTCTTCATGGTGGAACCTCCGTGGAAAGGCGCGCTGAGGCGCGGATATAGATTGTGCGTAACATGAAGCCTATCTTCTCACTGGAAACTTGGCAAGGGGTAGGGACCGTCTGGCACGCAGTTTTTCATGAGCGTAATGCACAGCCGTGAACACAATGCACGCAAGTCGAGGCGGTCTGCCGAACAGGGCCGGGACTGCCGCAGCCGGGTCAACAACGCCGCTCGGCGCGGTGAGAGAGGCAGAAGTTCTAAGATGGTCTTCTTCTGATGAATTCCGTCTCCCATCCCCGCTCCGGCCTTCCCAGTGGAGGGCTGCAAGGCCGTCTGGTGCGCTGGCATCTGGCCGTGCTGTGTGCCATGACCGCGCTGCTGGTGGGGGTGCAGACGTGGCAACTCTACGGCGAGGCCCGCGAGCGGCTGGGCGAGCGGGCGCTGACCACCAGCCGTCTGGTGGCCCGGCTGCCGGAGGTGGTGGGCGGCGCGGCGGCGGGCCAGCCCAATCCGGCGCTAAACGCCCGTGTCAACTCGCTGCGCGGCGCGGCAGAGGCCGATTTCATCGTGGTGGGGGACCGCATGGGCATCCGGCTGGCGCATCCGGTCCTGGGACGCCTGGGCCTGCCGATGGAGGGCGGCGACAACATCGAACCCTTCGCAGGCCGCGAGATCGTGAGCGTGGCGCGCGGCAGCCTGGGGGTCAGCGTGCGCGGCAAGGTGCCGGTCTGGGAGGACGGAGAGGTGGTGGGCGTGGTCAGTACCGGCTACCTGATGCCGCAGGTGTGGTCCCTGGTGGGCGAGGCGCTGACCGGCCTTGCGCCGTGGTTCGTGCTGGCGCTGGGTCTGGGCAGCGGGGGCGCGGTGTGGGCCGCCCGCCGCCTGCGCGCCGAGATCCTGAATCTGGAGCCAGAGGAAATTGCCGCGCTGGCCCGCCAGCAACGCGCCGTGCTGGCCGCCTTGCGCGAAGGGGTGATCGCGGTGGACGGGGCCGGAAGGGTCACGCTGGTCAGCGAACGCGCCGCCGAACTGCTGGGCGAACGGCCCACTTCAACTCTCCTCTCGGATGTCTGGCCTGAACTGGCCCGCCTGACGCGCGGCGGCGTGGCGGCCCGGCAGCAGAATCTGGAACTGACCCTGAACGGCGAGCCGCTGCTGGCGAACATCGAGCCATTAGAGGGAGGCGGGTTCGTCTGCGGCTTCCGGGACCGCGCGCAGGCCCTGGCCCTGGCCGAGGAACTCACGCATGCACGCGGTTTTGTGGACGTGCTGCGCGCCCAGACCCACGAGTACCAGAACCGTCTGCACGTCATCTCCGGCCTGCTGCAACTGGACCGCCCGCAGGAGGCCCTGCGCGTGTTGAACGCCGAGATTCAGGCCGACGCCCAGTTCCGGCAGCTCTTGCGCGACGTGCAGGTGCCGCGTCTGGTGGCCCTGCTGGCGGGCAAGCGCGAGCGGGCGCAGGAGCTGGGCATCGACTTTGCGGTGGCCGAGGGCAGCGTCCTGTCACCCGTCTGGGAGCGGCACGCCGACACCCTGGTCACGGCGGTGGGCAACCTGACCGAGAACGCCTTTGAGGCGCTGGCGGGGCAGCCGGGCTGCGTCACGGTGTCCATCGGTGAAGACCCCGACGGGCTGCAAATCGAGGTGGAGGACAGCGGCCCCGGCGTGCTGGACGGCCTGGGCGAGCAGGTCTTCGTGCGTGGGGTGAGCAGCAAGGGCGAGGGCCGGGGGCACGGACTGGCCGGGGTGATGGCCCGCGTGGGCGCGCTGGGCGGGCAGGTGCGGCACCATCGGCGCGGCCTGAATACGGTGTTCGAGGTCAGCCTGCCTGCGCCGCTGCCGGCATTGTCCACACCTCCTGCCCAGCCCCAGCCGGTGGGCCAGTGAAGGTGGGCGCATGAACCCCGTGCCGCTGCCCGTGCGGGTGCTGCTCGTGGAGGACGACGTGCGCGTGGCCCGCGTCAACCGCGATCTGCTGGAACGGGACCCTGGCGTGCATGTGGTGGGCAGTGCGGCCAGTTGCGCCCAGGGCGACGCGCTGGCCCGCGCCCTCGCGCCGGACCTGATCCTGCTGGACGTGCATCTGCCCGACGGCAGCGGTCTGGGGCTGCTGCATCACTGGCGCGCGGCGGGTCTGCTGACCGACGTGGCCCTGATCACCGCCGCCGACGACGAGGCCAGCGTGAGGCTGGCGCTGGCGCATGGGGCTTTCGACTACCTGATCAAGCCGTTCACCGGGGCGCGGCTGGCCGAACTGGTGGCCCGCCACCGGGTGAGAAGCAGTGCCCGCCGCCCCGCTGTGGAGGGCGGTCCGCGTCTGGATCAAACTGGGCTGGACCGCCTGCTGGGCGTGACCCCCAGCGCCGCTGAAAGCCTGCCGCGCGGCATCGATCCCAACACGCTGGAGCGGGTGGCCGCCGCGCTGCGGGTGGCTCAGGCCAGCATTAGCGCCGAGGACCTGGGCGAGCGCGTGGGCCTGAGCCGCGTGACCGCCTGGAGATACCTGGAACACCTGGTGCGGGTCGGCGGGGCCAGTCTGGATCACGTTTACGGGCAATCCGGGCGGCCCGCCAAGCTGTACCGCTCTGCGGAGACAGGCGAGCTGGAATAGAGAACATCTCGCGCATGAGATTTCAGTCTCTCTGTTCCTGACCTGTGGTGTCATACAGACTCCGATTGAATCGTTTGCAAAAACGACGGAATCCGAGCGGATGCGAGAAGGAGAAGGACGGGTTCCGGGCGTGGAGTTAATGAACCGGAGCTTTCCCGGTTTGTTAACGGAACAGACGGAATCCGTGTCAGAGGGGCTGCTCTAAAGCTGTGGACTGGAGGGATTCGGCTCCCACTGCGCCGCCACCCGCTATGCTGCACGTCATCAAATTGCACTCAATCCAAGGTTTCAGTTCAGAAGGGAGGATCAATGGCTCGACGTGGATCGGTTTTACATGCGGTGGCTGGAATAGGGCGGGGTCTGCTGTGGCTGGTGCTGATCGTGCTGACGGCGGTGCTGGGCGTGGTGGTCTGGGCAAGGGTCACGTCCACACCGCAGGTCAGCGGAGACGTGACACTGAGTGGCCTGAGCGGTCCGGCCACCATCACCCGTGACGGGTGGGGCGTGCCGCATATCCGCGCCGCTTCCGACGAGGACGCCGTGTACGCGCTGGGCTATGTCCACTGGCAGGACCGCGCGTGGCAGATGGACTTCCAGCGCCGGGTGGTGGCGGGCCGCCTCTCTGAAGTGCTGGGCGCACCCGCACTGGCCCAGGACAAATTCCTGCGGACCTGGGGCTTCCAGAAGGCTGCCGAGTCGATCTTGCCTTCAATCTCCGAGCGCTCGCGCCGTCTGGTGGGTGCCTACACGGCGGGCGTCAATGCCGCTATGGCGCAGGGCAAAACGGCCCCCGAATTCCGCATTCTGGGCTACACCCCCGAACCGTGGAAGGAAGTGGACAGCGTGTCTTGGAGCAAGCTGATGGCCTATGACCTGGGCGGCAACATGGACGACGAGGTCCTGAACACCCGCGTCATGCAGCGCCTGGGCCAGCAGGGTCTGGACGAGGTCACGGCCCCCTACCCGGCAGACGGCCCCACCATCCTCAGCGGCGATGAGCTGGCGAAAACGGGGACGCTGCCGCAAAGTGAAGTTGAGACCGCCATGCTTTCCGCATCGGCCCTGAATGCTGTGCAGGCGCACCTGAACGCCGCCCGCGAACTGGGCCTGCAAGCGGTTCCCGGCAAGGGCAGTAACGACTGGGTGATCGGCGGAAGCCGCACCGCCAGCGGCAAACCCATCCTGGCCGACGATCCCCATCTGGCCCTGACCAGCCCGATGCTGTGGTATCTGGCCGACATCCAGGGGTCCAGTCTCAAAGCTATTGGGGCCAGCATTCCGGGCCTGCCCGCCATCGTGATCGGGCGCAACGAGCGGGTGGCCTGGGGCGTGACCAACACCAACCCCGATGTGCAGGACCTGTACATCGAACCCGCCGACGCCTCGTTCACGCAGCGCCAGGAAGTCATCAAGGTCAAGGGCGGCGCGGACGTGACCCTGACCGTGCGCGAGAGCAAACACGGCCCGGTGGTCAGCGACGCGGGCGCGGCAGACGTGGGGCCGCGCGTGGCCCTCAAGTGGACGGCGCTGCAACCCGGCGACACCACGATGGACGCCTTCATGGGCCTGAATTACGCGCAGAACTGGAACGATTTCAGGGCGGCCCTGAGCAGCTATGTGGCCCCCAGCCAGAACTTCGTCTACGCCGATGTGGACGGCAATACCGGGTATTACGCGCCGGGCCGGGTGCCGATCCGTGACGGCTGGGACGGCAGCCTGCCCGTCAGCGGCGACGGCAGCCGCGAATGGACGGGGTTTATCCCCTTTGAGGGCCTGCCGCACACCTACAACCCTGCCGATGGGCTGGTGGTCACGGCCAACAACAAGGTCGTGCCGGACAGTTACGCCTACAACCTGGGCAACGAGCGCAACTGGGCCGAGCCGTACCGCGCCTCCCGCATCACCGAACTGCTGACCGCCAAACCGGACGGCCTGACCGTGCAGGACGTGAAGGCGGTGCAGCTCGATACGGTCAGTCTGGTGTGGCAGGACATGAAAGACGCCCTGCTGGCCACCCAGCCCGATGGGGACCTCAGCCGACAGGCACTGGAACTGCTGCGCGGCTGGGACGGCAACGAGCGTATGGACGGGGTGCCGCCTGCCATCTTCGAGGCATGGCTGATGGAATTGCAGAAGATGGCCCAGGACGAGCTGGGCAACAGCGCCACCCTCAACAGCCTGAGCGTGCTGAAACAGCTTCAGGCGGGCGGCGAGCTGTGCCGCGACGAGGCGGCCAGAATTCAGAACTGCGCCGCCGAACTGAGTGCCAGTCTCAAAGGGGCAGTGGACGACCTGAGCGCCCGCCTGGGGACCGATCCGTCCGGCTGGACTTACGGCAAGCTGCACCATGTCGCCAGCAACCACCGCGCTTTCGGCAACGTTCAGGCGCTGTCATGGCTGTTCAACCACAGCGCGCCCACCAACGGCGGCACCAATACCGTGAACGTCGCCCGCCCCGAGCAGGGCACCTTCAGGCAGACGCACGGGGCCAGCTACCGCCAGATTGTGGATCTGAGCGACCTGAACAACAGTGTCTTTATCGGCAGCCTGGGCCAGGGCGGCAATCCACTGGGCGAGAATGTCAGCGATCAGCAGCCCATGTGGATTGCCGGGGAGTACCTGCCCATGAGTACGGATGCGGCGGACTGGGACGAGGTCGACACGCTGACGCTGACCCCCGGAAAATAGGGGAGAGAGGGGTGACGGTCCCGCGCCGCCAACGAACGCCAAGCTCCCCCTTAGAGCGTGTTTCAAAAGGGCCTCAGAATTTTCTCGACATGCAGAAACACGGGCTTTTTGCTCCTCGGCTCCGCAGCTTTGCAAGTCCCCCCTTGCGGGGGAGGTTGGGACTGGCACAGCTCCGCAGGAGAGGGGGGAACCGCAATCGGCTTCCAGACGCCACTTGCCGGGAGTGAGACGACTTTTGAAACACGCTCTTAGACTTTTAGCCCCCCGGACCCTTAGACTTTCCCACATGCCTGAATTTGACCGTGTGCGCGAGGCTCTCCGCGCCAGCATGAGCGCCTGGGCCACCCTGGAAGTGCGGGGGGACCAGGCGCGCGTGATTCCCGTCCCGGACCTGGACCAACTGGCCCTGCATCTGGAAGGTGCCGACCCGCACTGGAGCCTGACCTGGGCCTGCGACAGCGTGCAGCCCCCGGTGGTCCGCGCCCGCCTGACCCTGCTGGGCGTGACCCGCGAGGGCCTGTCGGGCGGCCACACCCTCGATGATGCCAAATGGGCCGCCCTGGCCGATGCCGCCCGCACCTTTGGCGTGGCCCCCGCCGGGGAAATTCCCTGGGTGGAATACGACGCCGAAGACGGCCCCAATACCTCCGATCTGGACGAGGTGACGCCGCTGCCCACCGCCCCTGCTGCCGCCACCCTGCCCCCGGACCCCCCCCGTGATCCCCAGATGGAAAAAGCGCGTGACCACATCAACGATCTGCTGGAGCAGCTCCGCGCCCTGGGCCGGGGCAAGGAGGCCACCCGCTTCATGATGCGCGGCTACGGCGAGAACGTGGAAGAAAGCCGCGCCATCTACAAGGAGATTCAGGCGGTGCTGAAAAGCTGAATCTCTCGAATCTCTCCAGTTGGAGACGACGAAACGCCCCTCTTCCACAGTCGGAAAGGGGCGTTTCGTTGGGTCAGAGCGTTTGTCTCAGCGCACCCTGACTTCCTGATCAAACCACGTCAGCACCCGCTCGCGGCCAAAGGGCCAGACGTTGACCTGGGCAGCGCGACCTGCCTCCTGCACAAATTCGGGCAGGGGACCAGCATTCTTGGGCGTGGCGGTGTACACCGGGGCGTCGTAGGGCAGTCCGGCGAATTCGCAGGCGCGTTCAATGCCGGTCCGCAGATCGCCCAGTTCGTCCACCAGACCGCGTTCCAGGCCGTCCCTGCCGCTCCAGATGCGTCCGCGCCCGATCTCGTTGACCTGCTCCTTGCTCATCTTGCGGCCCTCGGCCACACGGGAGGTGAAGCGGTCATAGACCTCCAGAATACCGCGCTGGACGTGTTCGCGCTCCTCGTCGCTATAGGGGCGGCTGGGGCTGTACATCAGGGCGCGGTCCCGGCCCACCCGTTCGGGATTCAGCCCCTGGCGGGCGTTGAACTCCTGCAAAATGGGCTTGCCACTCACCACGCCGATGCTGCCGGTCAGGGTGTACGGCGAGGCCACGATGTGTTTGGCGTGCGTGGCGACGTAATATCCACCGCTGGCCGCGTACTCCCCCATGACCACCACGACAGGCTTCTCGGAGGTAGACACCTCACGCCACATCAGGTCCGAGGCCAGTGCGCTGCCGCCGCCGCTGTTGACATACAGCACGATGGCGCGGGTGTCTTTATCCTCTTTCGCCCGTTTGAGGGCGGCCACCACCGTGTCCGACCCGGCCATCGGGCCGCCCAGCAGCGGTAAGGGCAGCGCGTTGTTGCGGCTCTTGCCCGTGACGATGGTGCCGATGACGGGCACAATCGCCACCTTCCCTGCTTTCGGGCTGCCAAATTTGCGGGGCATCAGCAGATCAAGCACGGCGGCCAGCGGACGGGTGCCGGGGCCGACGAGTTCGTCTTCGTAGGCGACTTTGGTGATCAGGCCCGCTTCCAACGCTCCCTGGGCGCTGGTCAGGTCCCCGGCCAGCCACGCCTGTGCTACCTCACGCTCTACGCCGCGCGCCGCTGCCAGATCGTCGGCCCAGGCGGCTTCCATGCCGTCTATGTACGCCTGAAGCTGCTCGCGGTTGGCGTCGTCCATGTGGTCCTGCGAGAAGCGGGTCAGCGCGGCCTTGTACTCGCGGATTCTCAGGTTCTCAAATTCAATGCCGTGCTTCTTGAGGAATTCGCCCAGATACGTCTGCTCTAGGCCAAAGCCGCCCAGCAGCACGTCCGCCGATTCGGGGGCGGCGATCTCCTTCGCGCCGCTGGCCGCGATCAGGGCGGTCATGGTCAGTTGCGGTAGGAACGCCACCACGCGCTTGTGCTGTGCCAGCCGTCCCAGCATCCCGCGAATAGCGTGCGCGGCGGCAGGCGAGGCCGTGAACTCACTGATCCTGACCAGCACGCCGTGCAGCCACTCGGCGTCACCCAGCTTCTCCAGGCGGGTTTCCAGCGCCTCCAGCGTCTCGGTGCGGCTCAGCAGGGCGGCAATCGGGTTGGCCGGGTTGCGCTCCGGGTAAGGGCCAGTCACGTCTAGCACGATCCAGGTGGGGTGGGTCATACCGCCGGGCAGGTCAGCGTTCTTGTTCAGAAAAGGGATGTTGATAGGAGCCATACCCGTAAACTACGCTCCCTGGCGTGAGTTGGTTCCCGGCGGGGCAAGTCCTGCGTTGAGCGTTTTTTGATCCTGCCGCTCCCCGGCAACAAAACTGGCAACAAAAAAGCCTGCCGCAGGGGCAGGCCACAGAAGCTGTTTCGGAGACTCAGAAATCCTTGACGTAGGCGAAGATGTTGGCGATGTCCGAGTCGGTGAGCTGGGCCTCGGTATACCGGGGCATGGTGGCGTTCAACTCCTTGCCGTCAGGCGTCTTGCCCTCACGCAGCACGGTGTTGAACTGGGTCACGGTCCACGACTTGGGACCGTTGGCCAGTTTCAGGTTCGCGCCGATGCCGCCGCCGCCGTCCGCGCCGTGACAGCCCGAGCAGTTGCTGACATACAACTCCTGGCCCGCCGAGGGATCGCCCTGCGTTTCGGCGGCCACGGCAGTCGCGGCGGGCGGATTGCCAGTGGCGGCCTGCTCGTTGCTGGCCGTGTCGGGATCGGTGGGAGTTCCGGCCAGCGCCGTGTCCGTGTCGCCCGTGGGCGCGCCCTCACCGCTCATGGCTCCGCCGGGCACAGCCACTGCGCCGTTGGGACCGCTGGTGGTGCCGCCTGCCTGATCGGGCTTCACGTCACCCAGTGCGCCGGGTGCGCCCGCAGCCCCGGTGGCGGCGGCGTTGGCGCTGGGGGCTTCCTCGGAAGACACCCTGGCGGTCTCTTCCGTCTTTTCCTCGTGTGGGGTGGTGGCGATCCGGTATCCGGCGACTGAACCGGCCAGGGTCAGGGCCAGCAGCAGCGTCATGGTGACGGCGAACGTGTTCTTCATGGCCCAGAGCTTACCACACGGTCAGGGGGCTTTTGACCGCGCTGGACGGGTCAAAGAGAGCCAGAACCACAATAGGGGGGCGGCGCGGTGGACCGGGTTTCTGCCCACGCGCGGCTACACTGTCCAGCATGGTTGTGTCCGGCAGGGTTTCTTCGGGTGTGGTTCCGGCGCGTTATCCCCTGCGGCTGGTTTCGCTGGTGTCCAGCAATTCGGACATCCTGGCTGCCCTGGGGGCCGCGCCGTGGGTGGTGGCCGCCGACTCGCACAGCGACGCGCCGGGCCTGGAAGCCGCGCGCCGTGTCGGCCCCGACTTGAACATTGATCTGGACGCGGTGGCCGAATCAAAACCCGATCTGGTCCTCGCCAGCCTCAGCGTGCCGGGGATGGAGCGTGTGGTGGAGGGACTGCACGAGCGCGGCCTGCCCACGTTGATCCTCGATCCGGTCACGGTGGCCGACACGCTGGACGATATCCGCCTGATCGGCAAAACGATTGGGCTGGAGCAGAGGGGGCAGGAGGTGGCTGCGCAACTGGAGGCGGACCTCGCCCGCCTGCGGGCCACCTATCCCCGCCCGCCGCGCGTGCTGGTGGAGTGGTGGCCCCGCCCGATCATCGCCGCCACCCGCGAATCCTGGGTCACTGAATTGCTGACCGGAATGGGCGCGGTCAATGCCCTGGAGACGCGGCCCGGACGCAGCACGCCCCTGACCCTGGACGAGGTGCGGGACGCCCGCCCGGATCTGATCGTGTGTTCGTGGTGCGGCGCTAAAAAACTGCGGCCAGAAGTGATTGAGGCGCGTGGCCTGGGCGTTCCGGTGATCGCCGTTCCTGAAAGTGGCCTGGGCCGCCCCGGTCCCCGCCTGCTGGAAGGCGCGCGGCAGATCGCGGCGGCGCTGGAGAAGCTGGCTCTGGCGGGTGCCTGAGCGCTAGCTGTTCTGCCTGTCCTGCGCCGTCATCAATTCCCGCAGTTGAAAGCTGTGCCGCAGCGGATGCATGACGGCGTGTTCCAGCATGGCATCTGCCCAGTAGCGCATTCCCGGCGTGTAGGTTTCCGGCTCCATGTCGGCATCTGTTACCCCGGCCAGCGGCACACGCCACCACGCCAGCAGCCGCTCCAGATAGGCTGCGGCCTGCGCCTCCACGTTTTCAATATCGGGCATAGGTTCTGGCTGGGGGTCCGGCAATTTCAGATGCCCGCACATGCGGACCATGTACAGCCCCGACGAGTTCAGCACATGCCACAGCAGATGCTCCAGCGATTGGTAGTGAGCGTCCGGCGTGGTGGGCAGGCGAACATTCGCCGCCCTCGCCCGTTGCCAGACCTCAATAAACTCGCGCATCTTCTCGTCGTGGAGCAGCACCAGCGCCCGCGCGGCGCGGGAACAGTAATCGGGTAACGGTTCGGCCATGTGCTCATCCTGCGCCCTGATGCTCCGTAAAGCATCGGCCAGAGCGCTTAATTCCAGCCCAGAATCGCCCGCAGCCCGCCCAGGCAGTCGGCGCGGTAGGCGGCCAGATCCGGTTCGGGATCGGCCAGGAAGCGCACGCTCAGGCCCTCCACCAGCGCCCGCAATTGCCGCGCGCGGGTCTGCGATCCAGCCTCTCCGGCCAGCCGCGCCAGTTCCAGGTCCAGTTCCAATGTCTGCCGCAGAAAGTCGCGCTGCACGGCCATCAACTCCAGGTCACGGGTGGCTGCCGCCAGAAAGTCCAGCGACACGGTATAGAAGCGGCGCGTGTTCTGGACGCCGTAAAACTGATTGTCCACAAAGGCCCGCAGCTTGGCGTCGGGCGTGTCGGCCTGCCTCAGTGCCCGGCGTGTTGCCACCGTGATGGTGCGGGTAAACCGCCGCATCACCGCCGAGAGCAGTCCCGCCCGGCTGCCGAAGTGGTACACCAGCGTGCCCCGGCTGACCCCGGCGTGTTCGGCAATGTTCGCCAGCGTGACCCCCGCGTAGCCGCGCTCGTACAGCGCCAGATACGCCGCCTTTTCCAGCGCCGAGCGCCGGGCGCGGTCCTGAATGGGGTTGACGGTGCGGGCCATAGGGCCTCTCAGCATCGGGGCTGAGGCGCGGGGAGTCAACTCTGGCGGCCCTGTGCATCCTGTCATCCTGTGCGTCCCATAACGCCGCGTCTCGTAACGCTTCCGTAATACGGCGGGTTCAGGTTACGGGTGGAGGAGAGCGCCGTGCGCTTTCAGCATCCTCCGAACAAGGAGAACCCATGACTCACCTGCCCACATCGCCCACCACCCTCAAGGAACCCGCCATCTCCCGGCTGCTATTTGCCGATCCGCGTCTGGCCCCGCTGTGGCTGTTGCTGCGCGTGTACGTGGGCTACGAGTGGCTCAGCGCGGGCTGGGGCAAGGTCACCAATCCCGCCGGGGTCTGGGTGGGCGAGAAAGCCGGGGTGGCCGTCTCGGGCTTTCTGAATGGCGCAATCGCCAAATCGGGGGGCGATAAGCCGGACGTGGCGGGCTGGTACGCGTGGTTCGTGGAAAATGTGGCGCTGCCTAACGCGGTGGCGTTCTCGTACATGGTGGCCTACGGCGAATTGCTGGTGGGCATCGCGCTGATTCTGGGTCTGTTCACCGGGATCGCGGCCTTCTTCGGCGGCTTTCTGAACGCCAACTTCCTGCTGGCAGGCACCCTGAGCAGCAATCCATTGCTGTTCATTCTGGCGACGTGGCTGGTGCTGGGCTGGCGCGTGGCTGGATGGTGGGGCCTGGACCGCTGGATTCTGCCGCGCTTTGGCGTGATGGAAAATTCTGACGCCGTCCCAGCCGGGCAGCGGCGACAGTCTGAGGCTGTTCGCTAGGGGCTGAAGCATCCTGGCAAGGGTGATCCGCGTGCCTGGCGTGTGGACACCTGCCGCCGGATGTGGCGGGTGCCATACTTTCCCATATGAACCTGCTGAGCGTCTGCGTTGGCGTGCCGCGCGCTGTACGGAGCAAATCCGGCTGGACCGGCATTCACAAGCAGCCCGTGGACGGTGCCGTGTTGATCGGACGGATGGGCTTGAGCGGCGATCACATCCTGGACACGGAAAACCACGGCGGCCCCGATCAGGCCGTCTATATCTACACCGGGCCGGATTACGCTTTCTGGTCAGCAGAACTGGGAAGGAAGCTGGAGCCGGGGACGTTTGGGGAGAACCTGCTGTTCTCTGCACTGGAATCCGCTTCTGTGCGGCTGGGTCAGCGGTTTCAGGTGGGCGGCGCACTGTTGGAGGTCACTTTTGCCCGCATCCCCTGCGTCACCCTGGCCGAGCGTATGGGTGATCCTGGTTTCGTGCGGCGCTTTCGTGAAGCTGGAAGGCCCGGCATGTACGCCCGTGTGATTCAAGAAGGCGAGGTTCGGGAAGGCGACACTGTGACCCTTGAAAACAGCCCTTCAAACGATGCGCCCACGGTGCTTGACAACTTTCAAGCCTTCTTCGCCAGCCAGAAAACTCACTAGCCCCGGCCCACGCCCGCCACCACAATCGTCACGATCAGCGCGGCCAGTCCCATACCAATAGAACTGGCCGCCCCGGTCAATTCACCTTCCTCGCGGGCACGGGCGGTGCCGACGCCGTGGGCCACCGCGCCAATCGCCAGCCCACGCGCCAGCGGATGCTTCACGCCGATCATGGTCAGGAATCCGGGCAAAATCAGCGCCCCCACCAGTCCCGACAGCACCGCCAGCGTAGCCGCCAGCGCGGGTGGCGCGCCCGTGAACTGCGCCAGTTGCAGGGCCACCGGGCTGGTGGCGGGGGCAGTCAGCAGCGAACGCTGTGCCTCGCTACTCAGTCCCAGCAGGCGCGAGAACAGCACGTCGGCCCCCACGCCCACCAGCGTGCCGCTCAGGCCACCGATGACCAGCGAGCGCCATTGCCGCGCCAGCAGCGCCCTAAGGCGGTACATCGGCACTGCCAGCGCCACGACTGCCGGGGCCAGCAGCACGGTCAGCGGCTGGACCTCCTTCAGATAGCTGGCGTGTGGGACGCCGCCGACGAGCAGCACCCCGGCGACGATCAGCGTAGCGATCAATGTGGGGTTGGCCAGCGGCGAGCGCACGCGCGTCTGCAAGACCACGCCCAGCGAGAAGGCGATCAGGGTCAGGGCAATCCAGGCCACGCTAAACCTCTGCCTCTGTCTTAAGTTCTGGCCGCGCCAGCCGCGAGGCCAGCACCCCGGCCACGCCGCCGCCCAGCAGCAGCCCCGCCGTCATCACCAGCAGCCATAGGCCCCAGTCGGCCCCAGCGGACAGATAGCCGATAAAACCCACCGTGGCCGGGACGAACAGCAGGCCCAGGATGCCAAGTAGCCCGTCGGCGGCGTCCGCGATCCAGTGCAGACGAACGATGTTCAGCCCCAGTGCCGCCCACAGCAGCGCCAGTCCCACCACCGAACCGGGGAGCGGCAGGCCCGTGACCGTTACCAGCGCCTGTCCGGCGGCAGAGAACCCCACCAGAATGCCCAGCCCCAGCACGAAGCGGACCGGGGCGGCAAGGCGGGCGGTGGTCAAGGCGTCATGTGCGGTCATCTTGTGTCGCGGTCAGCCGGGTTAGCATCCCACGCACTACGGCCTTGGCGTGGCGGGCCACCTGCGGCATGAACTCGCGGTAATCCACCCCGGCGCTGCCGTCCGCCGTGTCGCTGACGCTGCGGATGATCACGAACGGCACTCCGGCCTTGGCGCAGACCTGGGCCACCGCCGCCCCCTCCATCTCGGCGCAGGCGGCATTAAAGAGGGTCTGGAGCCGCTGCACGCTTTCGGGAGAGGCGATGAACTGGTCTCCGCTGGCAACGCGGCCCTCAATGACGCGCACGCCAGGAACCTCACCCGCCGCTTCCACTGCCGCTGCCCGTAGCGTTTCGTCGGCGGTCCAGGCGGGCGCTTCCCCCGGCACGGTTCCCAGCTCGTAGCCCAGTGCGGTCACGTCCACGTCGTGCTGCACGCAATCTGTGCTGACCACGATGTCGCCCACGCGCAGGTCCGGGTGAACGCCCCCGGCCACCCCCGTAAAGATGATCCGCGTGGCCCCCGCCGCCAGCAGATGCGCGGTGGTCAGCGCCGCGTTGACCTTGCCGATGCCCCCGCGCGTGAGCAGAATTTCGGTGCCGTCCAACTGGCCCCGGTACAGGGTTGCGCCGGGATAGGAGAGGTCCTGCCGCCCCTGGAGATCGCCCAGCAACAACTCAATTTCTTCGTCCATCGCGCCAATAATTGCCAACATTGCTGTGGAGTGTAAAGCATCGGCTGGAGGGCTGGGGAAACTGAGCTGGAAGGCGAACCCCTCAGGCCGCTACGCGGCCAGCTCCCCTTAAAAGGAAGACAAGAAGTCGCCTGAACCTTCTGTCACTACCAGAGTACGCACACTCAGTAAATCTGGTGGAATAATCTCGGCGCATGACCTGGAATCCTGACCAGTATCACCGCTTCAAAGACGCCCGCAGTGCCCCCGCCCGTGATCTTCAGGCCATGATTCCAGAGCGGGAATACGGCGATATCGTTGATCTGGGCTGCGGCACAGGCGAACAGGCCACGCAACTGGCAGCACGGTTCCCGGCGGCGCGTGTCCTGGGACTGGACAGCAGCCCGGAAATGCTGACTCGGGCGAGTGAACACAGCATCCAGAATCTCCGATTTGAACAGGGCAGCATTCTGGACCTGCGCGGCGACTTTGATCTGATCTATTCCAACGCGGCGCTGCAATGGCTGCCCGATCATCCGGCGCTGCTGGCCCAGATCTGGACACAGTTGCGTCCCGGCGGCGTGCTGGCGGTGCAGGTTCCGGCCAACCACGATCACGCCTCCCACCGTCTGCTGTCCGAAACGGCAGACCAATTCCGCGCCGAACTGGGCGGCTATACGCGCTTCGGTACAGCCCACCGCTCCTCCCCGGTACTGTCGCCCGCTGCCTACGCCGAAACGCTGGACGCGCTGGGAGCCGGTGAAATCACAGCCATCAGCAAGGTGTATCCGGTGATTCTGGACGGCGCGGCAGGTCTGCTGGACTGGACGCGTGGCACGGCGCTGGTTCCATACATCTCGCGGTTGGGTGAGGAGGATGGACAGCGATTTGAGGCGGCTTATCTCCAGAAATTGACGGACGCCTTTCCTGGCAAGCGCGTGTTCTATGCCTTCACACGGGTGCTGTTCGTGGCCTACAAGCCCACCTGAGTCAATTGACCGGCTCCACCATTGGCGGTGGGCGCGGCGTGGTCAGGTTGATGCCCGCGCTCGCGAAGATCACGCAGGCGATGGCCAGCCATTGCAGGCCCAGCAGCATCTCGCCCAGGAACAGCAGGCCGCACACCGCACCCATCGCGGGTTCAATGCTCATCATCACGCCGAAGATGCGCGGAGGGACCAGCCGCAGAGCACGCATTTCCAGGCTGTAGGGCAGGGCGCTGGACAGCGCGGCTACGCCCAGGCCGGTCAGCAGCACCCCCGGAGCCAGCAACGCCGTCCCCGCCTGCGCCACCCCGAACGGTACGCAGACAGCGGCGGCCACCAGCATGCCCACCGCCACCCCGGTGGTCCCCGACAGCCGCCGCCCCACCGTGCCGCCCAGCAGGATGTACGCCGCCCAGAACGCCCCCGCCACCAGCGCCAGCGCCACGCCAATGGGGTCCAGCGCGGCCCCGGTGCCGTGGGGCGAGATCAGCGCGATGCCCAGCCCGGCCAGTGCCACCCACAGAAAATCCAGTGCCCGCCGCGACAGCGCTGCCGCCAGGAGCAGCGGTCCCAGGAATTCCAGCGTCACGGCAATGGCCAGCGGCAGCCGCTCCAGCGACAGGTAATACGTCAGGTTCATCAGGCCCAGCACCGCGCCGTAGGGGATCACCGCCCGCCAGTCGTCACGGGTCAGCAGGCGCAGATTGGGCCGGAAGATCAGCATCAGGATCGCGGCGGCCAGTCCCACACGCAGGCCGGTGGTTCCCAGCGGGCCGATCAGCGGAAACAGCGACTTGGCGTAGGCCGCCCCTGCCTGAATGCTTAGCATGGACAGCAGCAGCGCCGGAATAGGAGGAAGGGAGAAGGAGCGCATCCGGGGCCATTATGGGGGTGTGGTGCACGGGGTGAGCGACGGCGTTCATCCTGGCTGAACAAGACAAAAAAAGCCCGCCGAAGCGGGAGCAGATATTTGGGCGGCGCTCTCCTGATGGTCAAAAGACACGGGCCGTGCAGATTGCGGCCCGCGTCTTTTGCCCTCAAGAGGTCAGGCTCAGCGTGCCGTGGCCCATTTGATCAGTCCGGCTTCCAGCTCGTTGCTCAGGCCCTCCATCTCGGGGATCATCCGCACGCCCACCGAGTACAGCCCGCTTTCTGCCAGCGGCACGTCGGCGCTGAAGGTGCCGTCGCCCCGGCTTTCCAGCGGGAAGCGCGTCAGGTGTCCGGCGCGGTTCAGCACGGCTTCCACGCGCAACTCGTCCAGGCTGATGCCTGCCGGGTTGACGCTGGCGCTGATCGGCGCGGTCTGGCCGGGGTGACAGGTGGCGGGCAGCTCGGCGTGGGCGGACAGACTGGTGTACGGCCACTGCTGGCGTACCCAGGTTTTCCATTCGGCAATCGCGTGCGCCTGCGCGCTGCCGTTGGCCGCCAATTCCTGTCCACGCGTGCCCAGCGGCAGGTAGAACTTCTGCACGTAATCAATGACCTGACGCTGCATGGAAAAGCGCGGGCTGACCGTTTCGATGGAGCGGCGCACCGAGTAGGCCCACGAGTCCTCGCCTGTGGCCTCGCCGTAGTAGCGCGGCACGATGTCGTCTTCCAGCGTCTGGTACAGGCTGTAGGCGTCGGCGTCGTCCTGAACGTTCAGGTCCGCGTACTCGCGTTCCTCGCCAATCGGCCAGCCGTTGGTGCCGTCGTACCCCTCGCGCCACCAGCCGTCCAGCACGCTGAAATTCGGGCTGCCGTTGAAGCTGGCCTTCATGCCGCTGGTCCCCGAAGCCTCCAGCGGGCGGCGCGGGTTGTTGAGCCAGATGTCCACGCCCTGCACCAGATGGCGGGCCACGTTCATGTCGTAGTTTTCCAGAATCACGATCTTGCCCCGGAACTCTGGCTCCTGCGACATCCTGTAGATTTCCTGAATAAACGCCTTGCCGGGGTTGTCGGCGGGGTGCGCCTTGCCCGCGAAGACGAACTGCACCGGGCGCTCCGGGTCATCCACAATGCGGGCCAGCCGTTCGCGGTCCCGGAATAGCAGCGTGGCGCGCTTGTAGGTGGCAAAACGCCGCGCGAAGCCGATGGTCAGGGCCTGGGCGTCCATCAGCGTGTCGGTGGCGGCCACGTCGGCGGCCCCCGCCCCGTTACGGAGCATCTGCTCACGCATCCGGGTGCGGATAAACGTGATCATCTCGCGCTTGGTTTCCAGTTGCACGTTGCTCAGTTGCGCGTCGGTCAGGCCGTCCACCGCCTTCCACATGGCCTCGTCTTCCAACCGCTCGGTCCAGTCTTTGGGAAGCACCGTGGACAGCAGATCGCGCATGGCCTGCGAGGTAAAGGTCAGGTTGTGCGCGCCGTTGGTGACGTGCCCAATCGGCACTTCCTCGGCCTCCGCACCCGGATACAGGAACTTCCACATGTCGCGGCTGACCTCGCCGTGCAACTCCGAGACGCCGTTGGCCGCGCGGCTCATCCGCAGCGCAAACACCGTCATGGAGAAGGCCGGGACCGTCTGGCCGTCCCAGTTCTGATCGTGGCGGGCCAGCTCGTACAGTTCCTCGCGCGTGGTGGACAGCAGCGCGGGCCAGTCGGCCAGATAGCGGTCCATCAGGTCATAGGCGAAGGCGTCGTTTCCGGCGGCCACCGGGGTGTGGGTGGTGAACAGGGTAGAACTGGCGACGGTTTCCAGCGCGGTGCGGAAGTCCAGCCCGCCCTCCACGTCCTCGCGGATGCGTTCCAGGCCCAGCAGGGCGGCGTGGCCCTCGTTCATGTGGTACACGGCGGCGGGGACTTCCAGCGCACGTAGCGCCCGGATGCCCGCCACGCCCAGAAGCACGTACTGCTGCACGCGCAATTCCTGGTTGCCGCCGTACAGGCGGGCGGTGAGCTTGCGGTCTTCCTCACTGTTTTCCGGCACGTTGGTGTCCAGCAGCAGCACCCGGATGCGCCCGATGATCAGGTTCCAGATGCGCACCTGAATCTCGCGGTTGCCGATGCGGACTGAGACCCGCGCCTCCTGGCCGTCCGGCGTGCGGGCCGGGGTGATCGGCAGGGTGGTCAGGTCCATCTCGTCGTAGGCCTCGTTCTGCCAGCCGTCCTTGTCGAACAGTTGCCGGAAGTAGCCCTGGTGAAACAGCATGCCCACGGCGGTAAACGGCAGCCCCAGGTCCGAAGCGCTCTTGCAGTGGTCCCCGGCCAGCACGCCCAGGCCGCCGCTGTAGATCGGCAGCGACTCGTGAAAGCCGTACTCCATGCTGAAATAGGCGATGGGCTTCATGTCCGGGGCGTTCTTGCTGGCCCAGGTTTTGTTCAGGTTCATGTAGGCGTCAAAATCGGCCATCACAGCCTTGTAACGGGCCTGATAACCCTTGTCGGCAGCCATCTCGTCCAGCCGGGTCTGCGGAACTTCCAGCAGGGTCCGCACCGGGTTCTGTCCGAAGTTTTCCCACACCTGCGGATCAAGTTCGCTGTACAGCGCCTGCGCGTGCGGGGTCCAGGACCAGTACAGGTTGTAGGCCAGCTCCGAGAGCCGCGCGATGGAGGGCGGCAACTGGGGCAGCACCGTGACTTTGCCAATGACGTTCATATGGATCAGAGCTTATCCCACAGACCCATCTGGAGACCGCGCTGTGGACGCTGAAAATAAGGGTTGTCCAGACAGATGCCGGGAGGCTGTCGGCGGTGTTTTCGCACCTATTTCGCGCGCTGATGCCCACAGCGAGGCAGGCGAACAGCCATGCGCGGCAGGACAAAGGGGCTATCCACAGGCACTTGCATTTCAGAAGGCAGCCACATCACCGAAGTAGCAACCGAAGGCCGTCGGGCGTAAAGCGCACGGGCCGCATTTAGCGTGACGGAGAAGGGCATCAGACCCGGAGGCCGCCGCCTTCCCCTGCCTCAAAAGCCCGAGAACCCCTGCCTAGCGCAGCGCCGCTTCCCCTGCCCCTCTGGGGGAGGGGGCTGGGGGGTGGGGCTGCCCGGACAAAATCTCAACCCAAAATCGCCCCATAATCACCCTGCACCAATCTTCCCCACGCCCCTGCGCTAGCCTCTGCCCGTGAGCGAGACCGAAGCCGAAACCCAGGCCCAGATGGATGAGGGAGACCGCCTGGCCCGCCATCTGGCCCAGACATTGGACGCCACATTGCACGATCAGCCGCGCCTGATCTTCCTGGGCCGCAGCCTCGCGCTGAATCTGGTGCGCGCGTTTTTGCCCACCGTCGAACATGTGAGCCAGAGAGGGGGAACGCCGCTTCACGCGCTCCTCGATCTGGATGAACGCGGGCGGGCAGTGGTCCAGACCGTTACGGCAGATGGGGAACTGAATGCCGTTCTCCCCGTGGACGACTTATTGCGCGATCTGCTGTTTGTGCGCGGCGTGCTGAATCCAGTGGTGCGCGGCCACCTTCAGGACGGCGTGAGCGGCGACGAACACCACGCCACCCGCGCCCTGGTGGCCTGCCTGAAAAGCCGCCCGGTGCTGGACGCGATGGGACGGCAGATTGGGGTGTGGATGGGCAAGCGCAGCCTCCGCCGCTGATCTGCCTATTACGCCCAGAGTAGAATTGTCCGTATGACCCCTCCCGCCTCCGACAAAATCGACGCTGACATGCCCGCGTCGGCTGCGCCCGAATCAGAGACGCCCGGGTCAGACACCTACAGGCCGGATACGCTGGTGCTGATCGACGGCCACGCGCTGGCGTTCCGCTCGTATTTTGCGCTGCCGCCGCTGAGCAACAGCAAGGGCGAGGCCACCAACGCCATCGTCGGCTTTCTGCGCCTGACCCTGCGCCTCGCCCGGCAGCGCAGCAACCAGATCATCGTGCTGTTCGATCCGCCCGTGAAGACTTTCCGGCACGAGCAGTTCGACGGCTACAAGTCGGGCCGCGCCGAGATGCCCAGCGACCTGCCCGGTCAGATTAACCGCATCCGCGAAATTGTCGATGCCATCGGCTTTCCGCGTCTGGAGGAACCCGGTTACGAGGCCGACGACGTGATCGCCTCCCTGACCCGCAAGGCCGAGGGCAACGGGATGCAGGTCCGCATCGTCACCAGTGACCGCGACGCCTACCAACTGCTGGATGACCATGTGCGCGTGATCAGCAACGATTTCCGGCTGATCGGCCCTGCCGAGGTGCTGGAAAAGTACGGCGTGACCGTGCGCCAGTGGGTGAATTACCGCGCCATGACCGGCGACGCCAGCGACAACATCCCCGGCGCGAAGGGCATTGGCCCCAAGACCGCCTCCAAGCTGCTTCAGGATTACGGCACGCTGGAAAAGATCTACGAGGCCGCCCACGCCGGAACGCTGGAGCCGAAGGGCACGCGCGAGAAGCTGCTGGCCTCCGAGAAGGACGTGCAGTTCAGCCATCAGATGTCGTGCATGGTCACGGACTTGCCGCTGGACGTGGAATTCGGGACAGGCCGCCTGCCGGGCAATCCCGCGCGTCTGGCTGAATTGATCGAGGAGCTGGGGCTGCACGCCATCGGGCGCGACATTGCCGGGCTGGGCGGTGCAGACGAAGTGGTTCCCGATGTGGACGAGGCCGCCGAGCCTCCCGCCGCTCTTGAGCCGCCCCGAGTCGAAGCGTGGCGCACCCCGAAAGAGGGCGTAATCTGGGGCTACGTCCTGTCGCGCGAGGATGACCTGACCGCCGCGCTGACCGGGGCCGCCACCTTCGAGCCGACGAAGGACGGGGCTGGAATCACCCGTGAAGCCCCCGCGCAGGAGCCGGAAGACTGGAAGAAGGCCGAGGCTGGCACGCCCGCGCCCAGGCTGTTCGACTCCAATGAGCCGCTGACCAAAAAAGAGCAGAAGGCCGCCGAGAAGGCCGACAAAGACGCTGAAAAGGCGTTGGCGAAGTTGCGCGGGCTGCACCCTGCCACCGTGGACGACACTGAATTCGTGGGCCAGCGCCAGGTCAACGCGGCGGGTGCAAAGGCCCTGGCCGCCCACCTGAGCGTGCGCGGAACCGTGGTGGAGCCGGGGGACGATCCGCTGCTGATGGCCTATCTGCTGGACCCCGCCAACATGAACATGGCACTGGTGGCCAAACGGTATCTGAACATGGCCTGGCCGGACGACGCAGCAGGGCGCGCGGCCATCACTGCCCGCCTGCTGACCGACCTGCGCCCCCAACTGGACGAGGCCCGCACCAAACTCTACGAGGAGATGGAAAGGCCCCTGGCCGCCGTCCTGACCCGCATGGAAGTGCGCGGCGTGCGCCTGGATTCCGAATATCTGCGCGGGCTGGCTGCCTCCACTGCCGCCCGCCTGGGGACGCTGGAGGCCGAGATTTTTACGCACGCGGGCCGCGAGTTTTCCATCCGCAGCCCACAGCAGCTTGAAACCGTGCTGTACGACGAACTGGGCCTCGCCAGCGGCAAGAAGACCAAACTGACGGGCAAGCGCAGCACCGCGATCAGCGCCCTGGAACCCCTGCGGGACGAGCATCCCGTCATTCCCCTGTTGCTGGAATACCGCGAGCTGGACAAGTTGCGCGGCACGTACCTGGAACCTTTGCCCAATCTCGTCAACCCGCTCACCAACCGCCTGCACACCACCTTCGCGCAGACGGCGGTGGCGACAGGACGCCTGAGCAGCCTGAATCCCAACCTCCAGAACATCCCCATTCGCTCGGAGGTGGGCCGCGAGATTCGCAAGGGCTTCATTGCCGACAAGGGTTTTTGCCTGATCGCCGCCGATTACTCGCAGATCGAGTTGCGGCTGCTGGCCCATATCTCCGGCGATCCGCTGATGCAGCGCGCCTTTCAGGAGGGCGCGGACATCCACCGCCGCACCGCCGCGCAGGTGCTGGGGCTGGACGAGGGATGCATCACCCCCGATCAGCGCCGCGCCGCCAAGACCGTCAACTTCGGTGTGCTGTACGGCATGAGCGCCCACCGCCTCAGCAACGATCTGCATATTCCCTACGCGGAGGCGGCCTCGTTCATCGAGATCTACTTCAGTACCTATCCGGGCATTCGCAAATATATCGACGAGACCCTGGAGTTTGGCCGCACGCACGGCTACGTGGAAACCATGTATGGCCGCCGCCGCTACGTGCCCGAACTGACCGCCACGAACCGCAACGTGCGCGAGGCAGGCGAGCGGCTGGCCTACAACATGCCGATTCAGGGCACGGCGTCGGACATCATCAAGCTGGCGATGGTGGGGCTGGACAAGGAACTGGACGCGCTGGGCGCAAGATTGCTGCTTCAGGTCCATGACGAACTGCTGATCGAGGCCCCCGAGGACCGCTCTGATGAGGTGGCGCAGATCACCCGCCAGATCATGGAGGGCGCGGCCACCCTGAGCGTGCCGCTGGCGGTGGAGGCCGGGGTGGGGCCGAACTGGTACGACGCGAAGTGAGGCTGGCGTCGCCCGTGGGTTGAACCTTCTGCCCTGCTTTGGCGTATCCCCGACATGAGGAAGCTGCCGTGCTGCAATCGCTGATCGCCTGGGTCTCCATGACCACCGTGACCCTCAGCGAGCAGTACGGCGTCAATCCGGTCATCTTCGGCGCGCTGTATTTCGGGACCATGCCCCTGTTCGCGCTGTCGGTGGCGTGGTGGATTCGCAGTTTCCGGCGAGGGGAGTCCAGCCTGTTCCCGGCAGCCGTCACAGGCGTGCTGTTCATCGCTGCCTACCTGTACGTGCTGGTGGCGGGACGCAATTTGCCCGTGTGGGTCTACGTTTTCATGGCCGCCATGCTGACTGTCGGTGGAATTTCAACCTGGCGGCAACTGAAGAAGGGCCGGGAGTCGGCGTCAGGCTGACCCGGCCCACCTTTCGTCGCTCTAGCCTCCGAAAAACGTCTGCGCCAGCAGAAAGACGTTCAGGCAGATGATCAGCGCGGTGATGCCCCAGCCCACCCACTTCCAGAAGGTGTTGATCACGAATTCGCCCATCTTGACCGGGTCACTGCTGAACATCATCAGCGGCACGACGGCAAACGACAGTTGCAGCGACAGGATGACCTGCGACAGGATGAGCAGTTGCCCGGTGCTGCCCTCACCGTAGATCTGGATGACGATCACGGTGGGAATGACGGCCAGCAGCCGCGTGATCAGGCGGCGCAGCCACGGCTTCAGGCGAATGTTGACAAAGCCTTCCATGACGATCTGCCCGGTCAGGGTGCCAGTCAGCGTGCTGTTCTGGCCCGAGGCCAGCAGCGCCACGGCAAACAGAATGCTGGCGGCCCCCACCCCCAGCAGCGGCGAGAGCAGTTTGTAAGCATCCTGAATTTCTGCGATGTCGGTGCGGCCCACCGCGTAGAAGGCCGCCGCCGCCAGAACCAGAATCGAGGCATTGATAAAAAAGGCGAAAGTCAGCGCGATGGTGGAATCGATGGTGAAGAACTTGATGGCCTCGCGCTTGCCTTCGGGCGTGCGGTCGTAGCCGCGCGTGTTGACGATGGCTGAATGCAGGTACAGGTTGTGCGGCATCACCGTGGCCCCCAGAATGCCGATCCCCACGTACAGCACGCCGGGGTCCAGCAGTTGGCGTGACGGCACGAAGCCCGCCAGCAGTGGTGCAAGTTCGGGCCGCGAAAAGACCATCTCGAAGATGAAGGCCACGGCGATGGTGGCGATCAAGGTGATGACCAGCGCCTCGATGTACCGGAAGCCGCGCTGTTGCAGCATCAGGATCAGCAGCACGTCGGCCACCGTGATGATCACGCCGATCAGCAGCGGGATTCCGAACAGCAGATTCAGGGCGATGGCCGTGCCGATCACCTCGGCCAGATCGGTGGCGATGATGGCGATCTCGGCGGAGATCCACAGGAACATGGCGGCGGGCTTGCTGAAGTGATCCCGGCACGCCTGCGCCAGATCGCGACCGGTGGCGACGCCCAGCCGCGCGGTCAGGGCCTGCAAATAAATGGCCATCAGCGAGGAAATTAAAACCATGCTCAGCAGCGTGTAGCCGTAAGCGCTGCCCCCGGCGATGGACGTGGCCCAGTTGCCAGGGTCCATATAGCCCACTGCCACCAGTGCCCCCGGTCCCAGAAAGGCCAGAAATCGCCGCCAGGGGGGCTTGCTGTAGTCGATCTTGATCCGCTCAACGTCGCTCAGCGACTCACCTCCTGCCGCCAGCCCTTTTCTTCAGTCACAGAAGAAGACCAGTGAAGAGGTGGACCTCCAGTGCAAGGAAGGTCGATGGGGGGTTGCCGTGGGCAGGTGGGGGGGGTGCTGCATTAAAAAGCATGGCGCACTTTAGTTCCACCTAAACCGGATTACAAGGGGGCATCTGAAAGATTTTCGGCTTCTTCTCATTGATACTGAGAAATCAAACGCGTGATTTCATCGCATCGAAAAAAGTCCGTATTCCCACTGTCGTTTTCCTGACCGTTTGTCCTGGGCGAGCCTGTCTTAAAAAACATTCAGCAGCTCTATCAATTAAGCTGTCCACATGACCATCAAAGCAGTGTTCTGGGATATCGGCGGCGTACTTCTGACCAACGGCTGGGACCGCGAGCAGCGGGCAGACGTGCTGAAGCGCTTCGGTCTGGACGCCACCGAATTCACCGAGCGACACAAACTGGCCGCGCCGGAGCTGGAGCTGGGCCGCATGACGCTGGCCGAATACATGGCACAGACGCTGTTCTACACCCCGCGCGACTTTTCTCCTGACGAGTTCCGCGCCGCGATGGAGGCCGAGAGCCAGCCGCACGAGGACGCACTGGCGCTGGCCCGTGAGCTGTCCGGGCGCTGGCGCATGTACTCGCTGAACAACGAGGGCCATGACCTCAACGATCACCGCATCCGCAGCTTCGGCCTGCACGATTTCCTGCTGGGCTTCTTTTCCTCGTGTTACCTGGGCGTGATGAAGCCCAACCCGGCCATTTACCGCCTGGCCCTGCAACTCGCCAACGTTAAGGCCGAGGAGGCCGTCATGATCGACGACCGCTCCCAGAACGCAGAGGCCGCCCGCTCGGTGGGCATGAGCGCCGTGCAGTACAGAGACGCCGCGCAACTCCGTGAGGAACTGGCGGCGCTGGGGGTGCAGTGAACCGGAAGAATGGCTGAGCGGTCAGACCTTCACGAACTCCTGAACGCCCATCACGAACATCACGGCCCCGCCCACCGGCACTTCCACCGGATCGCTGACCAGGCCCTCGTTCTGCTCGCCCATCGGGACGCTGGGGGCCACCAGTCGGCTGCGGGTGCGGCAGGTCTGGCGCACGAAGCGTTTCAGATCCTCCATCCGTGCGTCGTCCACGCCGATCATCAGGGTGGTGTTGCCCTCGCGCAGGAAGCCGCCAGTGCTGGCGAGTTTGGTGACCTCGAAGGCATTTTCCGAGAGGACGCGAACCAGCGCCGTGGCGTCTGCATCCTGAATGACCGCGAGAACGAGTTTCATAGCGGTCAGGATAGCAAATGGGCTGTAAGCGGGCGGTCAGGGCCGCCTCTCAGCGTTTTTTCTGGCCCAGGGACGTTCACACCGCGCTGAGATTGGCGAACTTGACCAGCAGTTTCTTGGTGCCCGCCGTGGGGAAATGCACCGTGACCTCCTGCTTGTCGCCCATTCCGGCCACCGCCAGCACCTGCCCTTCCCCGAACTTGGGATGCCGGACCTTCTCACCGCCCCGGTAGGCCATGCCCGCCGTCATCGGACTGGTGTTCTTGACTGAACTTGGGGTGACGGGCACGGTGGGCCGGTACTGTTTCCAGGTCTTGGCGCGGTATTCCACCACCTGCCCGTAGGGGTCCACCGTATCGAAGCCGCCCTCGATTTCCTCCAGAAAGCGGCTGTCCTCGGCAGCGTTGGTCTTGCCGTATTGCATCCGGTTCTGTGCGGCGGTCAGGAACAGGCGCTCCATCGCGCGGGTGATGCCCACGTAGAACAGGCGGCGTTCCTCCTCGATGCCCCCGGCCTCGGTCAGCGCGCCCTTGCTGGGCAGCAGCCCTTCCTCGGTGCCCACGATAAAGACCACCGGGAACTCCAGGCCCTTGGCGTTGTGCAGCGTCATCAACGTCACAGCGTCTTCCGGCACGTCCCTGTTTTCTTTCTTCGAGCGCATGTCGTCTACGCTGGAGAGCAGGGCGGCCTCGTCCAGAAAGTCGCCGATGGTGCCGTCATTGTCGCCGGACCATTCCTCGGCGGCGTTGATCAGCTCGTCCAGGTTCTCCATGCGAATCTGGCCTTCCTGTCCTTCCTGGCGCAGTAGATCCAGATACCCGCTGGTTTCAATCACAAAGCGGATGAAGGCGGCGGGTTCATAGTTCTCGGCGGCGTCGCTCATGGCCGCCATCAGTTTGGCGAACTCCACCGGTTTCTGCGCGCCCCGGTCCAGAATCCCGTCTTCCTCGGCCCGCGCGCAGGCGGTCAGCAGACTGGCGTTGTTGATGCGCGCCCAGTCCATCAGCCTTTCCAGCGCCGTATCGCCAATCCCGCGCCGGGGCCGTCCGATGATGCGGCGCAGGGCCACGTCGTCTGAAGGATTCAGCGACAGGCGCGCATAGGCCAGGATGTCCCTGATCTCGCGGCGGTCATAGAAGCCCACGCCACCCACAATTTTGGCCGGAATCTGCACGCGCCGCAGCGACTCTTCCATCACGCGGGACTGGGCGTTGGTGCGGTACAGAATGGCCATGTCAGCGAATTTCCGGCCCTCGGTGTTGTGCAATCTCGTCAGCCACTCGGCCACGAAATCGCCCTCGGCGCGGTGATCGGTGGCGCGGTGGAACATGACCGCGTGGCCGTTTTCCTTGACTGCCCGCAGGGTCTTGTCCATGCGTTCGGTGTTGTTCTCGATCAGTTTATTGGCCAGATTCAGTACGCTGGCGCTGGAGCGGTAGTTGTGTTCCAGAACATAAACTTTTGCGTCGGAATAGTCTTTCTGGAAATCGAGGATGTTTTGAATGTCCGCGCCTCTGAATTTATAGATCGACTGGTCTGGATCGCCCACGACAAGTAAGTTTTTATCCCTGCTTGCCAGTAAACGCGTCAATTCATATTGAGATTTGTTCGTATCCTGATACTCGTCCACATGGATAAACTTGGCGCGGCTCTGAACGGCATTCAATACGCCCGGCACTTCATGAAAGAGCCGCACGGTTTCGGTAATCAGGTCTCCGAAATCGATGGCGTTCTGGCCTTTCTTACGGCTTTCATACATTCGGTACGCTTCGGCGGCGGCTTCGCGTGGCAGACCGCTGATGTATGGATCGCCGCTTCGCGCCAGGTCTGCGGGCGTCAGGAGGTTGCTCTTGGCCCGGTCCACGATGCCGCGCAGCACGCGGGGGCTGGTGTCCGGGCCGATGCCGGGAATGCTGCCCATGACTTCCTTGAAGATATCCAGTTGATCGTCGTCGTCGTAGATCACGAAGCCGCGCCGGAGTCCGATGTGTTCGCCGTACTGGCGCAGAATCCGCACACCCGCGCTGTGAAAGGTACTCATCCACAGTTTGTTTGCCCCTGGCATCAGGTGAGCCGCCCGCTCGCGCATCTCGGCGGCGGCCTTGTTGGTAAAGGTCACCGCCAGAATCTCGCCGGGGTCCACGCCGTAATGGGTGATCAGGCGGGCAATGCGGTAGATCAGCGTGCGCGTCTTGCCGCTACCTGCCCCGGCAATGACTAGGGCCGGGCCGGTGTAATGGTCGGCGGCCTGCGCCTGCGTTTCGTTCAGTTGGCTGAGGAGATCGGTCTGGTCCGGCGCGGAAGTCACCGCAGGAGTCTATCAGGGTTGATTCTGCTGGGGGCGTAATGGTGGGGAATCGGATGCTGCTGTGCTGCCCGCTGATGCGGAGCGCGGTGCATGTGTGTCAACGCGGCCCGGTGTGCGGCAGTTGTGGCAGCCCTAGGGCGAACGTGGCAGGGCTGCCCATTTCTCCCTACCTGTGGCCCCGGTGAACCCGAACAGAACGGTGACCGCGGGGCGATGGACATGACTCGCAGCGTCTGGAGCGGGTACGGCGGCATGGACGGCGGCGCACTCTCCGGCCTGACCCACCGCGCGGGCTGCCCTTCCAACAGGAAAGCAGAGTGCTGGTGACTCTTCTGACCATCAGTACGGCCACAGTCATCGGGCTGTTCCTGCGCTGACCGTACCCGCAGTCCAGTGGGGATGAGCAAAGGGAGCCGGACAGGCGATAAGAAAACCCTCTCCGCAGGGCAGGGGAGAGGGATGGATGTGCGGCCTTTACTTCAGCAGGTTCCGGGCAATCACCACGCGCTGAATCTCGTTGGTTCCCTCGTAGATCATGTTGAGCTTCACGTCGCGCAGCAGCTTTTCCACCGGGTACTCGCCCACGTAGCCGTAACCGCCATGCACCTGAATGCCCTCGTTGGCGGCGCTGAAGGCCATTTCCGAGCAGTACGCCTTGGCAATCGCGCTCTCGAAGCCGTGCGGCATTCCCTGGTCCACCAGCCACGCGGCCTTCTGGTACATCAGGCGGCCCGTTTCGATGCCCATCGCCATCTCGGCCAGCTTGAACTGGATGGCCTGAAATTCGGTAATGGGCTTGCCGAACGCCTCGCGCTCCTTGGCGTACTTGATGCTCTCTTCCATCGCGCGGCGGGCAATGCCCACGGACCCGGCAGCCACCGGAATGCGGGTCTTGTCCAGCGTCTTCATGGCGATCTTGAAACCGTCGCCCATCCCGCCCAGTTGGTTTTCCTTGGGCACGCGCACGTCCTCGAACACCAGTTCGCTGGTCAGGCTGGCGCGCTGGCCCATCTTGTGCTTGATCTTGTTGTGGCTGAAACCGGGGGCGTCTTTGGGGACCACCAGCGCCACCGTCGCCTTATGCCCGCCGTTCTTGTCTGTGGTGGCGAAGACCACGTTGAACTCGGCCAGCCCGCCGTTGCTGATCCACATCTTCGCGCCGTTCAGAATCCAGGCGTCGCCGTCGTCGCGCACGGTGGTCGCCATGCCCGCTGCGTCCGAGCCGTTGCCGGGTTCGGAGAGGGCAAACGCCGCCAGCCCGGCTTTCTCGGTCAGCGGTCCCAGGAAGCGGGCCTGCTGCTCCTCGGTGCCGCCGATCAGGATGGGCGCAATCCCCAGCTCGGAGGCCATCAGCACGGTGTAGATGCCCATGCAGCCGTAGGCCAGTTCCTCGCCGATCAGGCATTCGTCGAACATGCCCAGGCCCAGGCCCCCGGCGTGTTCGGGGATGGTGGGGTTGAGCAGCCCCACTTCAAACGCCTTTTCCACCACCTGCCACGGCAGTTCTTCACGGCGGTCATACTCGGCGGCAATCGGGATGATTTCCTTGCGGGCAAAGTCGCGGGCGAGTTGCTGGAGCTGGCGCTGTTCGTCGTTCAGGGTGAAATCCATGCTGGACACTCCTTGCAAGAGGCTGGGGAAAAGTGGTGAAAAAGAGAGGTAGCAACTTAATTAGACTGGGTTCAATTCTATCATTCTGGGAGGCGGGCGTTGTGGTCTGCCGCCCACTGCACGTCCACCTCTGCCGATCATGGCCCGGTCACGGCCCGCCGGGTACAACCGACTTGCAGCCGGGAGGGAGCCTTTCCGAAGCCTGCAAGGAGGCGGCAGGGATGCAGAACAGAATCACGCACGGCGTCAGGATGGACATCACCGACGACGAGACCTTCGGCAGCGACGAACATGCCCATGTGACCCGGGGTGGAACGCTGGTGCTGGACGCCTCCCGGCCAGAGCTGACCGATCTGACTATAGGCAAGTGCGGCGGCGAGGTGCGGGTGGAACTGCGTGTCACGTACCGGCAGGCGGCAGGCGGCGCGGTGAATGTGGCGGGCCGTGCGCTGCTGTACGAGGGGACCAGCGAGAACACCACCGATCTGGATGGCCGCGCCAGTTTTGATGGCATGGTGGCCAGTGGGGCCTCGCGCGGCTTCAATGTGCGCGTCCGCAACACTGACGAGGGCGGCGATTTCGCGGATATTCGTGTGGACGTGAACAACCTGGCCCTGAACGAGAACGATCCCTGCCCCAACATCGACGCCAAGGCGGCGGCGCTGGGTGCGGGCTTTACCGGTAACGCCGTCTCCGGCTGCGAGGCGGTGCGCGGGGGCCACCGCGAACGCTTTCAGAACGCCGACATCTATTTCTCGCCGTTCAGCGGGGCGCATGAGCTTCACGGCGAAATCCGGCGCAAGTACGACAGCAAGGGGGGGCCGAACAGCGATCTGGCACTGCCCGTCACCGATGAAACCAGCACCCCGGATAGCGTGGGGCGCTACAACCACTGCTCTGGCAACGGCAGCATCTACTGGCATCCCCGAACCGGGCCGATGACGGTGCGCGGCGGCATACGTGCCCGCTGGGCGCAGACCGGCTGGGAGCGCGGCGCGTACGGCTATCCCACATCGGATGAGCTGAACATCGGCCAGAACCCGTGGCAGTGGTACAGCGACTTTCAGAACGGCGTGATCTTTTTTGAGGGCAACGGCGTGGTGGAACCGGCCACCGCCAGCCTGAGCGGCGCGCAGGTGCTGGCCGCTTTTGCCGCTGCCTTTCGCCGCCGCACCGCCGACGATCCCCGCGTGGAGATTGATTCCGTGGTGATCATCGGCGTCAGCGACACCGCCTACGACTTCACGCGCAGCGGCAACCGGGTGGTCACCTACCGCGTATCCGGCGAGATCAGCAGCGGCCACTGGTTCATCCCCGATCCCAACTTCGAGGTCACGATTCCGGTGCAGTTCGCCGCCTCGCCCCCGCCCGACGCCCGGCGCGAGGTGGCCCTGAGCGCGCGGCAGGCCGGGGTGATCGGCATTCATGTGGACAACTTCGCGGGTCTTGGCGTGCAGGCTGTGGCAAACGCGCTGCACGACAACCTGGCGGCCATCTTCAACCGCCCGATTGCGCTGGGCAGCGTTCCCGCCATTGCGGGCCTCCTGAGCTTCAAGGTCATGAAGGACGGCGGTCTGACCCTGTACTTCCGCCCCGACGTGGCTGGACGTTTTGCCGCCGGGGCGGCGCAGACCATGCTGAACGATATTCGGATTTGAAGGGCTGTCTGAGAGTCAAACCGTCAAACCGCTCAGAATTGTGTTTGCGGTTGGACGGTTAGGCTTTTGGACGCTCAGGCAGCGTGCTATACGCTCAGTTGCACGATCAGCCGCTCCAGCGTGACTCCAGCGTCCAGCCCGCGTTTCATCGCCAGATCGGCGTCCAGAATGCGGCCCAGATGGGCGCGAATCCTGGCCTCGTTCAGTTTGCGGGCCACGTCCAGCGCCTTCTTGGCCGGATACGGCTTGACGCCCAGACGCTGGGCTGCCGCTGTTTCAGTGACGCGGCCTTCTTCCTGCAACAGGGCCACACAGCGGGCCACCAGGCTGTACTGCCACACCACCGCGCCCATCAGCTTGAAGGGGTCCTCGCCGGAGGCCATGAGCCGCCGCAGTTGGCCCACCGCCTCGCCGGGGCGGCCCGCCGTCGCTGCGCCCAGCATGGCAAAGCTGTCGCCCGGCGGCTCGCGGCCCACGATGCGCTGCACGCTCTGGCGGGTGTGGGGGCCGCCCAGCAGCGCCAGCTTGGTCAGCTCACTGGCGATCCCGGCCAGATCGGAGCCGAAGACCTCGGCCAGGTAGGCGGCGGCGTCTTTGTCCAGCGGCAGCTTCTGCTTTCTGGCGTACTGCACCACCCAGCCGCTGATCTCGCCGGGCTTGCTGGGCGCAGCCGAGACGATCTGTTCGCCACGTGCCTGATACAGCTTGGTGCGCGTGGCGGGGGCCGTTTCGTCCAGCACGGCCACCGTGACTTCCGCGCTCGCCAGCAGTTCCAGCAGCGCCTTGTCGGGCTTGACCCCCTCAAAGTCCACGATCACTCCACCGTCTCCGAACAGACCTGGGGACAGGTGCGGTCCCAGGGTCTGGGCGGTCACGTCGTCGCCGCCCAGTCGGGGCAGATCACGCGGGTTCAGTCCCCGCCTGATCAGCGTTTCGCGCAGGGCTTCCTCGGCCAGAAAGCGGTTGCCGGTAAAGGCCAGCAGGGTCAAAAGCCGCCGTCCTCCGCCGCACAGTGGAGGACAGCGGCTTCGGGCAGATCAGCGTGGGGCAGGGCGGGCAGCCCCAGCGTCAGCCGCGCCTGACACAGCCCGTGGTGCATTCCCACGGCGCTGCCGGGCCGCTGCGCCGGATCGCGCGACAGGGCGGCGCGCAGCAGCGGGTGCAGCGCCGCCGGGCCGGGCAATTCGGCCCGCCTGGTATGAATGCCCGCCAGCCAGCCCAGCGCGTCGGCGTAGGGCGGCTCGCCTGCCAGACAGTCGAACAGCAGCACGCCCACCGAATACAGGTCGCTGCGGGCGTCGCCGCGCATACCGTAAAACTGCTCGGGGGCCATGAAATGCGGTGTGCCCATGCGGGTGCCGCTGTGGATGTCCAGCGGCAGGTGCAGGGCGTGGCTCATGCCGAAGTCGATGATCCGCACCGTGTCCCAGCGGGCCAGTCCGCCCTGAAGCAGCACGTTTTCCGGTTTCAGGTCCTGATGGGTCACGCCCTGGCCGTGCAGGTAGGCCACGCCGCGCAGCAGGCCCATCCCGACAGACGTGGCCTCGTCGATGTTCAGGGGTCCGGTTTCCAGCCGCTCGCGCAGGGTGCCGCCCGTGATGAAGGGAAAGATCAACTGGGTGGGCGAGGCCGCCAGCAGCGGGACCAGGGCCGGATGATCCAGCGCCGCCGCCACCCGGCCCTCGTGGTGAAAGCGGGCCTGGGCATCGGGGTCGTCTACCATCAGGGTCTTGACGAACACCGGCTGGCCGCGCCACTGCGCCGATGCGCTCAGGACGCCGCCGCGTTCGGCCAGTGGCGTCCGCGCGGTCAGCTCCTGTGGTGTGTTCAGTTCCTGCACACCCTTACTTTAGGTTAAATGGTTCACAAAATCAGTAACTCTGATGTGGTGCCCCCTGCGCCTCCCCCTTGAGGCTGCCTACCCCTTGAGCGTCACGCGACTGCGGTGTAGCGGTTCCGCGCTTAAACTGCTGTCCATGCTGTCTTCCCCTGCCGCCAATCCTGACGCACTGCGCGCCGTCGTTTTCGATTTCGACGGTACCATCCTGGACACCGAGACCCGCGAATTCTGGCACTGGCAGCAGCTCTACCAGCAGCACGGGCGCGAGTTGGCGCTGATCGACTGGCAGCGCGGCATCGGCACCTGGGACGCCTTCGATCCGTGGGCCGGATTGCCCGCAGAGGTGCAGGAGGACCGCGAGAACGTGCAGGCCGGGCTGCATGAGCGCATTGTGGCCGATATCGGCCAGCAGGACCTGCGCCCCGGCGTGCGCGGTGTGCTGGAAGGGCTGCACGCTGCCGGGTGGCCGCTGGCCCTGGCAACCAGCAGTGACCGCAAGTGGGTCACGCGCTGGCTGGAGCAGCACGGGTTGCTCCACCTGTTCAAGGTCCTGTGTACCCGCGACGACGTGCGGCGCGTCAAGCCGGACCCGGAACTGTACGTGCTGGCCGCCCAGCGCCTCGGCCTGAGCGCGCAGGATTGTCTGGCCGTGGAGGACAGCCTGAACGGGGGTCTGGCCGCTGTTGCTGCTGGAATGAGGCTGGTGGTGGTCCCCAACGACGTGACCCGCACCCAGCCCTTTCCCCCGGAGTGGGCCAGATTGAACGACGGCTTTGCGCTGGGACTGGTGGGCCTGCTGGAAGCGGCGGGGGTGGACGGGCCGCAGATCACCCAGCTCTAGCCCAGGCAAAGAGAGGGACAGGGCAGTCAGCGTTTCTCGCTGCTGTGCCCCGGTCTGACCCTCAGTTCGGGCATGACGTGATGCGCGGCGTGGTTGGCGGCGACGGCAGCCTGGGCAAATGCCACCGAGATCAGCTTGAAATCGCCGCCCGACTGCGCCAGATCGCCCACCACATACACGCCGTCCAGCGCGGTGCGTCCACCGGGGCCGTCAGGGACATAGTCGCCGCGCCAGTCCAGCGGCCACGTCCCAATGGGAGAGAGGTCTGGCAGGTAGCCGCCCAGAATCAGCACCGTGTCGGCCCCGATGCTGCGGGCTGCGCTGTCTACCTCCAGTTCCGCGCCCTGTGGCGTGAGCCTGAGCAGCCGTGCAAGGGCCAGGATTTCGAGACCTCCGCCAGTTCGCGCGGCCTCTAACTTTTCTAACGTCATCGGACTCCCCCGGAATAAGGCCCGGCTGTGGGTCAGCGTCACCTTCGCCCCGGCGTCCATCAATTCCAGCGCCGCCCTTGCCGCCTGGGGCACGCCGCCCACGATCAGCACGCGCCGCCCGCCCAATCCGGCAGCATCGGGGAAATCCGTTCGGACATCCGGGTGATCGTCTGCACCGGGAACGCGTGGCGCGCGGGGCAGTAGTGTGCCCAGACCTGCCGCCAGAATGACCGCGCCCGCCGTGAAAGTGTCCCCGTCTGTGCTGACCCGCCAGCCGCCGTCAACTTTTTCGAGTTGTCGCGCCACCGTGTTCACGCGCATATCCACATTCAGCCCGTCCAGTTGCCGCAGCAGATGCGTCACCACTTCCGCCGCCCGCTTTCCTGGCAGTCCCGGTACGTCGTACACGCGTTTGTCGGGGTACAGGGCGCTCAGTTGGCCGCCCACCTCGCCCCGCGCTTCCAGCACGCGCACGCTCAGGCCGCGCCATGCCGCGTAAAAGGCCGCGTGCAGCCCGGCGGGGCCAGCACCGATCACCAGAATGTCGGAGTGGTGCGTGTTCACTGGCAAAGTATGGCAAGGCGGGCGGAGACGAATGCCCGCCCGCCCTGTTCGCCTGACGCTCTACTTCCGGCGGTGGCCCAGCATCTCGTGCTTGTGGACCACTTTGGCGCGGGGGCGGCCCTGCGCCTGGCCCTGCGCCTGTTCGTGGGTATCCAGCGCCTGCCAGTCGGCGAAGGTGTAGACGTCCACGCCGCGCTCTTGCAGCAGGGCGTCGATCTCGGCGCGGCTGGCATTGGCAGCGGCGGGCAACTCCCCGGCTCCCGCATCCGCGATCAGGTGCGCCACGGTGTCGGTGGCGTCCTTGCGGTTGGTGCCGATCACGCCGCTGGGACCGCGCTTGATCCAGCCGGAGGTGTATTCGCCCGTGCGTCCGTCCACCCGGCCTTCTGCATTGGGAATCACGCCGCGTTTCTCGTCAAACGGCACGCCGGGCAGCGCCACGCCCCGGTAGCCCACCGAGCGCAGCACCATCTGCACGGGCAGAATCTCGGTTTCCCCGGTCCCCACCGCGTTCCCTGAGTCGTCCAGCGTGTTGCGCTCGATTTTCAGACCCGAAACATTGCCGTTCTCGTCGCCCAGAATTTCCACCGGGGACACCAGAAAGCGCAGGTGGAGGCGGCGCGGCTTGCCCTCCGGCGTGCGGCCCGCGAAGTCGCGGATTACTTCCAGATTCTTTTTCACCACGTTGTCAGTGATGGCGGCCTCGGCAGCCTCATCTACGGCCACTTCCTCGGGCCTGACCACCGGATCGGCGTCCGACAGTTCACCGAATTCGCGCAGTTCCTTGGTGGTGAACTTGGCCTGCGCCGCGCCGCGCCGTCCCAGAATCCAGACGTCCTGCACCGGGCTTTTTTCCAGCGTGTCCAATGCGTGAGGGGCAATGTCCGAGCTTTGCAGTTCCGTCACCGTCTTGAGCAGAATGCGGCTCACGTCCAGGGCCACGTTGCCCACGCCCACCACGGCGACTCCGGTGGCACTCAGGACCATTTCGCGGGCGGCGGCGTCGGGGTGGCCGTTGTACCACGCGACGAATTCGGTGGCGCTCATGGAGCCGCTCAGGTCCTCGCCGGGAATGCCCAGGCGGCGGTCCCCACTGGCCCCCACGGTATACATGATGGCGTCGTAATGCGCCTTCAGGTCGGCGTGGGTCAGGTCCTTGCCAAATTCCACATTGCCCAGAAAACGTACGCGCGGGTCGCTGAACGTCTTCTCGAAGCCCTTGGTCACGCTTTTAATGGTCAGGTGATCGGGGGCGACGCCGTAGCGCACCAGGCCGTAGGGGGTGGGCAGGCGATCAAATACGTCGATCTCGGCGGGAATCTGCGTCTGCTTGATTAGCGCCTCGGCGGCATATACGCCGCTGGGACCGCTGCCGATCACGGCGACGCGCAGGGGGCGCTGCGTTGTAAAAATTGGGGGAGTAAAGGAATGGCTCATGGGCGCGAGTTTAGAGTCTGAGGCTGTGGACATGCGCGGGCAGAGTGGACAAAGAGGCCTCCTCGCCATCCACTCTGGGCATGATGAAAAAGGCAAGCGCCAGCAACAGGCCCCGAACTCTGTGGCCTCACCGTCACCTATCACACCACTCAGGGAAGTGGGGTGTGCGGTTCGCCCGGCAGTTCCAGCGCCTCCTGCAACTCCGTATGCGTCCGCAGAATCCGTCCGGCCCCTGCCCCCGTCAGATGTGCGGCGTTGTCGGGGTGGACGTGACCCCCAGCCAGCAGACCCCAGGCTCTGGCCCCAGCCGCCACGCCCGCGCTCAGGCCGGTCACGCTGTCCTCGATCACCACGCAGCGGGTGATGTCTGCGCCCAGGTGGGCGGCGGCGTAGGCATACAGATCAGGGGCTGGTTTGCCGCGTCCACCGACGTGCGCCGGATCGTAAGCGTGTTCGCCTACCAACTGTGCAAGACCCGACGCTTCCAGCTTGCGCTTCAGGCGGCTGCGGAGGCTGTTGCTGGCGACGGCGAAGGGAAGACCCCATTCGCGCAGCAGCTCTAATGTCTGGGCCGCGCCCTCGATGGCCTGTGTGCTGCCAAATGCCTCATGTAATCGCGCGTCCATCTCCGGGATAAAGCCTTCGGGGCGCGTCCAGCCGTAGTCGCGCCTGAGCCACTCGAACAGAACGACGTGCGTGCCGCCCACCGCGTTGGCCATGAAGGTGGGCAGATCGATTTCCAGCCCATGCTCGGCCAGCAACTGTACCCAGACGGTGTTCGCCTGCAACTCGCTGTCCACCAGCACGCCGTCCAGATCGAAGAGGACGGCCTAAAATTCAGAATCGCCCATCAGGTGTCCGAATCCGGGCCGTTTTCCCAGCCTGCCAGGATGTGAATGTGGGTGTGGAACACCACCTGCCCGCCCTTCTCGCCGGAATTGACCAGCAGGCGGTAGTCGGCGGCGTGCTGGCGGGCCACTTTCACGGCGGTCAGCCACAGGTGGCCCATTTCCTGCGCGTCGGTGATCTCGTCCAGGCGGGCGCTGACTGTCTTGGGAATCACCAGCAGGTGGATCGGCGCTTTGGGCGCGATGTCGCGGATAGCGATGTAATCGTCGTCCTCGTACACGATGTCGCTGGGAATCTCGCGGGCGATGATGCGCGTGAACAGGGTGGGAGAGGTGGTCATGCGCCCACTCTAACGAGGCGGCGGGTCTTCATGCGGCGTTCATGTTTCGGTGGCGGCTGATCCGGTTGCGGGGCCGCCGCATATACCCGGTTGAGTCAGGAGAGACCGACTTCAGTTCCCGGACCCACCCGCACGTCATCCGATCAGGACACGCCCATTCGCGCTGTCCCGCCCCGCCCTCTTGTCACCAAGGAGCTTTCCCCATGACCCACAACGACACCGATCAGACCGCCCCCACCGCCCTCAACCGCCGCGCCGCCCTGGGATTCCTGGGCAAGGCGGGTCTGGGCATGGCCGCACTGGGCCTCGCCGCGCCCGCGCTGGCCGCCCCCGCCAAGGACATCGACGGCGATGTGCTGAACTTCGCCCTGAACCTGGAATACCTGGAAGCGGCGTTTTATCTGGCCGCCGTGGGCCGTCTGGACGAGTTGAAGAAGATCGGCGGCGACGCGGCCATCCGTGTGCCCGCCGGGCTGGACATGGCGCGCGGCATGCAGTTCAAGGACAGCACCGTGCAGGCGATGGCCAACGACATTGCCGAGGACGAGCTGCTGCACGTCAAGTTCCTGTACGGTGCGCTGGGCAAGGGAGCCGTGATGCGTCCGGTGATTGACCTGAACGGCGCGTTCCTGGCGGCAGGCAGCGCGGCCAGCGGCGGGGCCATCAAGGGCTTCAACCCCTACGCCAATGACCTGTTCTTCCTGCACGGCGCGTTCATCTTCGAGGACGTGGGCGTCACCGCCTACAACGGCGCGGCCACGCTGATCACCAACCCCGCGTACCTTCAGGCTGCCGCCGGAATCCTGGCTGTCGAGGCGTACCACGGCGGCGCGATCCGCACCATGTTGTACCAGCAGCGCCAGATCACGGCGGCGGCGGGGCTGTACGTGGGCCAGGTCGTGCAGGCCATCAGCAACCTGCGCGGCAAGGTGGGCGGCGGCAAGGACATGGGCCTGACCGACAACACCGGAAACGCCGTGTTCGCCCCCGCCGACAAGAACGCCATCGCCTATGGCCGCAGCACCCGCGAAGTGCTGAACATCGTGTATCTGGCCCCCGGCGCGAACAAGGGCGGCTTCTTCCCCAACGGCTTGAACGGCGCGATCAAGTAAAGCTGTGTGGGAGATGGGCCTTCGTTGCGCCCACCTCCCATCTCCGAAAGCTCGACAGACAGCCTGCGTGCAAACGTGGGCTGTTTTGCCGTGCCGGACGGCCCTCAGCCTCCGCTTAAAAACCGCAGCGTTTCCGCGTACAGCATCTCCGTCGTTTCCAGGCTGGTGAAGTTGTGTGTGCCGCCGGGAATGGCCGCCGCGTCACAGCCCAGTGCCCTGGCATAGCGCACGCCCCACTCGGGCGGACAGACCGTGTCGGCGTCGCCGTGGATGACGTGGGCCACCCCGCCCCAGGCGGCGGCAGCCTCCAGCGGGCGCAGGCGTGGCATCTCCTGCAAGAAGGCGCGACCCAGCGGCCAGCCGTCCCTGTCCGTGATGGTTGGGGGCAGCACGCCGCCGCGCAGCAGGGGCAGCCACAGCTCTGGCAGCGCGGGTGCCCACAGCAGCAGCCGGTGGGCGCGTACCTGCTTTGCTGCTAGAGAGGCCACCATGCCGCCCATGCTGTAGCCCAGCAGCATCACGCGCTCGGGATCGATGCCGGGCTGGTTTCGCAGGTATTCGGCGGCGGCGGCCACGTCCTCCACCTCGCGCATCACGGTCATCTCGCTGAAGTCGCCCTGCGAGTCGCCGCTGCCCCGACAATCGAAGCGCAGGCTGGCAATGCCCCGCGCGGCCAGCAGGCGTGACATCAGGACCAACAGGCGGTGGTGGTCGATCCGGTTGCCGGTGTAGCCGTGAACGAAGACCACCGAGGGCCAGCCCTGGGCTGGGGCATCGGCGTCGGGGGTGTGGAGCATGCCGTACATCCGCTGCCCATCCAATGAAAACTGCGCGAACTGTTCCATGCTGGAATTGTGGCAGAACGCGGCCCGGTGGGCGGCGAACGCAGAGCGGGGCCTACTTCCCGATTTTCGTCAGCACCATGCTGAAGCTGCCGTCTGACGAGGTGGTCTTGACCATCCCCACCCCCTGGACGTACCACGCGCTGGTGGTGGTCTTGCCGCCCATCATCTGGTTCAGGTCCATGCCCGGCGGCAGCCTGGTTCCGGCGGGCAGACTCATTTTGATGCTGGTGGTGCTGTCCACGCGCAGGGCCGTGAAGGTTCCGGCGGGCACCGTGACCTTTTCCTGCTTCACAATCCTGCTGACCGTGGTGCTGGTCATGTTCATAGCGCCCACGCCAGGGGCGTTGACATTGACCCTGTTGCTGCTGTTCCAGCTATAGCCCGCCTTCCACTTGCGGGCATTGGGCAAGAATCCCGCGTCGACATTGACCTGAGCGCCCCCCTCTCCGGCGGGAATGCTGGCCTTCATGCCCGAGGCCGTGCATGTCCAGACGATGGGCGTCGTCTTGCCGTTCATGGTGGTCTGCACGTTCATGCGGTCCCCGGACAGCGGTGTGGCCTTGATGGTCATCGTCGACCTGTCCGCGCCGCTGCTCATCTGATAGGTGCGTGTGCCGGCAGGCAGATAGGTCTGCATATCACAGGCCGCCTGTGCCACAGACGCCACCGAAAGGCCACACAACATGCTCAGAACGATCAATCTTGACATGGTTGACCTTCGGGGTCAGAGAAGGGATGTGGGTCAAGTGTAGCGTTCCGTACGTCCTACAATCGGAAGGTGAGCAATCCCAGTGTCCCGTCTCCCCTGAAAGTGATTCTCGATGGCGATCCCGGTCTGGACGACGCCGTGGCGTGGCTGCTGATGCTGGCCAGCCCGGAAGTGCAGGTGCTGGGCATCACCGCCACGCACGGCAACGTGGGGCTGCCGCTGACGGTCCACAACGCCGGGGTCACGCTGGCCCTGGCGGGTGAGGCGGGCGCGGGTGTGCCGTATTTTGCCGGGGCGGACCGCCCGCTGGTGGCCGCCCTGGTCTCGGCGGCGTCGGTCCACGGCGACTCCGGCCTGCCCGCGTCCCATCTGCCCGAACCCGCGCGCCCGCCCGAGGCCGAACACGCCACCGATTTCATCATCCGCACCGTCCAGGCGCACCCGCACGAGGTCACGCTGCTGGCGACGGGGCCGCTGACCAACCTGGCGCTGGCCTTCCGTCTGGCCCCGGACACCGTGCCACTTATAAAAGAGGTGGTCTGGATGGGCGGCAGCACCACGGGCGGCAACCGCACCCCGGCAGCGGAATTCAACGCGCTGGCCGATCCGCACGCGGCGCACATCGTCTTTGAATCTGGTGTTCCTCTGCGGATGGTGGGGCTGAATGTGACCATGCAGTGCATCGCGGATCCTGGCAGAATCGCCGCCCTGCGCGGCCTGGGCAACCGCGCGGGCGAGGTCTGCGCTGAACTGCTGACCTTCTATGCAGGCGTCTACCGCGTACGCTACGGCACCAGCGGCGGCGCGCTGCACGATCCGCTGGCGACGGCGGCGTTGATTCGCCCAGAGCTGCTGGACTGGCAGGCCATGCGCGTGGACATCGAGATTCAGGAGGGCCTGAACTTTGGCCGCACCGTCTGCGATCTGCACGGCATGACCGAAGGGGCCGCGAATGCGCGGGTGGCCGTTGGCGTGCGCGACGAGGCATTTTTTGCTTTGCTGCTGGAGCGGATCGCGACGCTGCCGTAAGGACCGCCTTCCGGTACGTCCCCTGTCGGGGGGTGCATCCCGCTAAGCTGGGATCGGAAAGGCAGCGTGGCGAACGTCATCCAGACTCACCAGGGGATTGATGTTGTTCAGGTTGGCACGAAGCGAGGCCATGCCACTGGCCCCAGGACGGGACCAGTGCATGCCCGAACCCTTCATGCGCCAGCCAATCACACTTTTGTTGATGCCTTCGATCTGCCCTGAGCCAATCGGCCAGCCCTGAGTGCGGTAGTGGGGATAGTTCATCAGGTGCGTGCGCCTGAACAGATAGTTCAGGGCCTGTTGTGCTTCTGAACTCCACTGCCTCTGCCCCACAGGGGCAGAGGCAAAGGTTTGAAG
>NZ_JNIV01000028.1 GCF_000701405.1 Deinococcus marmoris DSM 12784 | reverse complement strand
ACGATCAATACAGCGTTTGTCGAGCGTCTGAATGCAACCCTACGAACGTGGCTCCCAGCACTGACACGACGCTCCCGGCATGCCGGGAGCGATCAGGAGCGACTGGAACGCCATTTCTTTCTGGTTTTGGTGGCCTACAACTTCATCCGTCCCCATCGCTCCCTTCGGCTGCGGGGAGATCGTCGCTGGACCGAGCGAACGCCAGGAATGGCGGCGGGCCTGACGGATCATCCCTGGACGATGGAAGAACTCCTCTTATTTCGGTTGCCGCCTCCTCAAGCCGCTTGACCACGACTCCACGCCGTTCTGTGGTCCTACCGAGAAGCGGGCCACCGACAAAAATACGCTTCAGCTCAAAGTCCAGGCCACAAAAAACCGCCACCCCATCTTCCGGGCGGCGGCTTTTGCAGTTGCTGGACTTTAGCGGACGATGCGCTGGCCACGGCGAATCTTGAGCTGATCCGTCAGGGCGATGTACTCGTCGTAGCTGGTGCGCTCCAGGTACTTCAGCAGGCGGCGGCGCTGGCCGTTCATGAGCTGAAGGCCGCGCTGGCCGTGCTTGTCCTTCTTGTTCTCGGCCAGGTGTGCGCCCAGATTGTTAATGCGGGCGCTCAGCAGCGCCACCTGGACGGCGGTGCTGCCGGTGTCTTTGTCGCTCTTGGCGTGGGCCTGGATGGTGGCTTTCTTGTCGATCATGGGTGTTGCCTCTCTTATTTGAAGTCCCGCGCGCAGCAGCTCCGGCAAAATCCGGCTTCACTCTTCGGAAGTCGGGCCGAACCGCTCGCGGCGGCAAACGTAAAGGTACCACAGCCCAAGTGGTCACGTCTTGACATGGGCCGGGGTCGCCCCTAAGATTGCTTTGCCTCGCTTGATCTGCGCTCGGGTGGCGGAATTGGTAGACGCGCACGCTTGAGGTGCGTGTAGCTTAGCTGTGTGGGTTCAAGTCCCATCCCGAGCACCAACGTTTTCAAGGGTCAGCGCCGGATTCTCTCTGAGGGTCCGGCGCTGGCCTTTGCGCTTTGACACTCCCCATGCCTGAAGGCAGGGGATTCTTAAGGTCTTGTCGACCCTTCCATGCCCTGAGGATTACTCCTCTGAGCGTGTAACACCCGGTAGCGTCTGCCACGGGTGACCGGTGCCATCCCGGCTATTACGGGAGTCCACGGCAGCGTGGGGGTTCGGCCGTAGGCCGAACCCTTGCCTGCCAGGGATTCCAGATACCTTGCCCTGATATTCACCGCTCCCACGCCGTCTCGATCCATGTGGTGCGTTCCACACGGCGAAACAAAGGTTCGGCCCTTCGGCTTTTTCCGGCCTCCGGTCCACGGGCACGTCTGAGAGGTAAACGATTCATCGACCACCTTGACGCTGAGGCCAAACTTTGTCGCCTGGAGTTTCAGTTCGGCCAGAAACTGGCCAAATGCCCACAAATGCAGCTTCTGGTTGGCTTTCTTTCCGAAGTCGATGCTGTCACGAATGTTGGAAAGGTCACCAACCGCGACCGTCTGCACCCGTCTTTCATGGAGGGTGGAGACGATAGTTCTGGCCTGCTTGCGCAGTTGATCTTTGTTCTGCCGTTTGATGCGCGCGCGCATCAAACGCCGGGCCCGCTGAAGTCGTTTGAGCCGCTTCGAACTGCGCGTTCCGGCCTTTGTCAGCTTCCTCTTGTTGCTGATCCGTACGTCGAGCTTCGCCTGCTGCTTGTTCGCGTAGTGATTCCTTGCCCGGATCAGCCGGCCGGAGTGCAGCTCAACCTCCTCGCCGTCGTACACAGCGGCGATGCGGAGCTCACCGATGTCCAGGCCAGCAACCTTTTCCCCGATGGCGACCTGAACCCCCCGGGTGTCCGGGTACATCGCCCGCAGCTCGTAGCCCCCCGACTCCCGCCAGCCGATCTCGACAGCAACAGGCAGCTCGAAGGTCCAGGGAATGACCACCGGCCGCTTCTTATCCCCGGTGGACAGCAGAAGCTGTCCATCCCGCACCCGAACCGCAGTGCTCTTGAAGGTGACCTTGAAGTACTTTTTGAGTCGGCGGGGAAACCGCGCAGCCGGATCGTGCTTTTTCCGGGTGCGGGCAGAGTCCATCGCCGCGACGAAATGATCGACCACCGCGTCGCAGGTGTGAGAGTGCAGCAGACCCTCCGCATCCTTCGGGAACCACTTCTGAAGCGTCCCCGAAGAAAGGAACACCGCTTTGCGGCGGGGATCACGCGGACCGCCTTTCTTGCTGCGTCCCGCTGAACGGCGCAGGGTCCGCCAGAATGCCGTGACCACCGCCGAGTACAACGCTCCACTTGCCAGAGAAAGCTCATCCAGACGGGGCTTTAAACGGCCAGGCAAGGTGAGCTTGCGGACGAAATATCGCCGCTTCTCGTTCTTGCTCTGACGGAATAACACATCAAGATTATGGCTTCAGCAACGATGAAAAGCAAGCGAGTCGCGTAGCGACTCGGCTTCACTGACCCCATGTCTAAAGCCAGGGGCTTGCGTGAAGCATCAGGTCAGGCTATGGCCCCGCCCAGCAGCAGGGACAGGTGATGCTCGATCAGCGCGCGGCCTCCGTCATCCTGCACGGCGTCGGGCTGCGTGCCCCAGACCCAGAACCCGTGGCGCTCGTACAGGCGGCGCGCGGCGGTCTGCCTTTCGGTGACGGACAGGTGGACCGAGGTCACGCCGTCCCAGGCTCGTGCGTGGGCCAGCCCTGCCCGCATCAGCGCGTCCGCGCAACCCTGACCCCGTGCCTGCGGTGAGACGGACACGCCGAAGATGTTGGCCCGGTGTTTCAACCTGGGCCGTTCCTCGCGTCCCAGGCTCAGCAGACCCACCAGTTCGCTGCCCACAAATTCGCTGCCCACAAACGCGCCGAAAGTCACGAACGCTGGGCGCGGCGCGAGTTGCGTGGCGATGGATTCCAGCGTCCTGGCCTCAAACTCGGCAGCCGTGGTGATAAAGGCGTCCGGGTCACTGTGGAGGGCGGCCCGCCTCACCTCTCGGTAGATCGCGGCGTCCTCGGCGGTCAGCCGCCGGACCATCATTTCAGAGGACAACACCCACCCCCAGATTCATGGCCTCGGCAGTGGTGGCCCGCTCTCCAGCCGCCGTCCGGTCCCGCCAGTTCAGCACGTGGCCGTCCGCACGGACGTGGCGGGTCAGGGCCAGATCGAGGTCATGGATCAGCCAGCCCGGCGTGTTCCAGCCGCCCTCAGCCACGATGCCGTCCTCGGGCAGGCCATTGTCGGCGGGGGCGTAGATGGCGGCGCGGCCCACGGCGTCCTCTAGGGCGTAGGACCACGGGGCGTCGGCGATCAGCGGGGCGTGGACGGCGTAGCACTGGCCCTCCAGGGCGCGGGCCATGCTGCCCACCCGCACGCGGGTAAATCCGGCGCGGTTGCCCGTGAAGGACGGCACCAACAGCAATTCCGCACCGCCCTCGGCCATCCTGCGGGCCAGGTCAGGAAATTCGCTGTCGTAGCAGATGGCGACGCCAAAGCGCAGGGTCTCGCCGCCCCGCAGGTCCAGCGCGAAGACGCGCACCCCCTCGCCAGGGGAAATCTGCCATTCCTCAGCCTCGAAACGGGTCATCAGCAGCTTGTCCTGCCAGGTGTGGCTGCCGTCCGGCGCGAAGACGTGGGCGCGGTTGGTGAAGCTGTTGCCGTTTTGAACTGGAAAGCTGCCCGCCACGATGCACACGCCGTGCTGCCGGGCCAGCCGGGCGTGCAGGCCCAGGAAACCGGGCAGCAGATCCTGAAGCGCGGGCCGCATTCCCAGCATGTCGTGGTGCAGGGCGGCGGGAAGCAGGGCCACCAGTTCCAGTGCCGCGTATTCGGGAAAGACCAGCAACTCCGCGCCCGCGTCCGCCGCCTCGGCCACCCAGCCGCCGATTTTCGCCCCGTAGGCCGCCCAGTCAGGCAGGAAGTCCACCCCGTAGGCCGCCGCCGCCACCCGCACCACTGTCATGGGCAGAGTCTAGAGCAGTTCTCCAAATGGAGTCACCGGAAGTCTTTTGTTCCGGTGACTCCATTCTCCATCCTGCTCGGTAAAAGTCACCCGCTTCGCTCGGTCATGAAAAGACCATTTTTATGACAACTGCTCTAACCGGGGTGAAGCGGGTTGACCCGCCTGTCCCAGACAACACGACCCTCAGTGGACGCTGTCCCATTCATCGATAAAGCCGTCCAGCAGCTCATCCAGATCGTCTGCGGCCAGATCAGCCCCTCTGCCCACCTCAATGGTGCCGAAGAAGGAATCGCGCCAGATGGTGACATCGGTATAGGGGCCGTCCGTGTTCAGCCAGGCTTCCAGGGCGGCCTCAAAGGCCGTCCCCGCCTTGGTGGTGGTGAAGGTGAAGTACAGGTTGAGCTGCGTCTTGCCCGTGACGCTGTTTTCGAGCTTGCAGTCGGTGGCAACCTTGATCCCGGCCCCGTCCAGGGCGTCTCCCATGCGCCCCAGCAATTCATCCAGCACGGCCTCGTTGGCCTCGCCCTGTTCCTTAAAATCCCCGGAGACGCAGACCGTCTTGAAGGCTTTCAGGTTCGCGGCCTGATGGTCGGCCAGCGCCCCCCCAGAGACGGCGAGATAAAGTACGGCAGCGAGCAGCAGCGGTCTTTTCATGGAAGCCTCCAGCGGCAATCGGGATCCGGTCTACCTCTCAATTTACGCTCAAATGACCCTGGGCGTATCCCCCGTCAGGGGCAGTGAGGTTGCAGCGAGGTTACCCTGAAGGGTGGAAAGTTCCGTCACCCCTGGCGCGTACCGCGAACAGCTCTGGACCGCGCTGATGCGGGCGCGGGCCTGCGCCTACCCGCTGCCGCCGCACGGCCACCACCCCAACTTCACGCGGGCGCGGCAGGCGGGCCGCCACCTGCTGGCCCATCCGCAGGTGTCGGGCCTGCACACCCTGATCGTCGGCCCGGAACGGGTGCTGGCTCCGCTCAGGAAGCTGGCGCTGGAAGCGGGAGTCACGCTGTACGTGCCCCACCAGAAGAAGCCAGCCCAGCACGGGCAGGTCTGGTACTGGCGGCTGACAGACCCGGCGGGCGCACGCCTGAGCGCCATGCCGGGGGTGGGCGAGCCGGTGCTGTACGTGCCGGGCAAACACCCGCTGGAAGGCGCGCAGGCCGCCGTGATCGCCAGCGTGGCGGTGGGCGGGGACGGCGCGCGGCTGGGCAAGGGCTTCGGCTGGGCGGCGCGTGGCCTGGGCCTGGGCCTGCCCGAATTGACCCTGGCCCACCCGCTGATGCTGAGTTCCGTGCTGCCCTGCGCTGCCGACTCGCGCGTGGTCCTGATCGGCACGCCGGACGGGGTGCTGGAGCCTTCAAACCTTTAGGCTTTCAGACCTCCTGACGGGAACCTCCCTGGCCCTGGCCCCGTACACTGCACCATGACCAAGTCGAGCAGCAACAAGACCCTCGTTCCGGCGCTGATCACGGTGGCCGGGGTGGGGCTGGCCGCCGGGGCCGCGTATCTGGCCCGCCAGCGCAAGGGAGAAGTCAAGGAATTCGTGGTGTCGCGCGTGCTGGAAGCCCCCGCCGGGCGCAGCAGCTACACCGATCTGGGCCAGGGCCTGGAACGCGGCGGCATCGCGCTGGCCGGACGCGCCGCGCGGGCCGCCGACACCCCGGCCAACCGCGAGGTGCTGTCTCACATCATCGGCATCGAGCGCTGGGGCCAGAACCGCCTGCGGATGGCGCTGGGGCAGCGGCTGCACGAATCCGACAGTTACCATGCCTACCGCCCCGCGCAGGACGTGACGCTGGGCGAACTGCGAAGCCTGCTGTCCCAGACCCGCTCCGGCACCGTCGATCTGGCACGGCAACTGCACGCCAACCCGCCGGAGGACGGCGCAACCGTGAACCACAACGGCCTGGGACCGCTGACGGCCAAGGCGTGGCTGCGTTACTTGACCCAGCACGCGGACCTGGAAAGCCGCAGGCTGCGCGGCGAGAAGGACACGGCCCGCCCGCAGGACGAGGTCATGCCGGAAGCCGCTCCGTCCTGAAACTTCTGATCTTGGGGCGGCAGAACCGCGTGTTGGAGGCGAGAAGTCGCTCTGACACGCAGTTCTTTTGGTCTTGCCCTGGGCTGCCACGTTTTGCACAGACGGCGTAAAAGCATTGGAATTGCTGTCCAGTGCGGTTCAAGTTGACGACTCCTCGGCCCGTCTGTCGCCCTGAAGGCAGGATCTGCCCGCCCAGCCACGCAGAAAACTGTAAGACCCCGGCCACTACTCTGAGAATCAGATGATGGTGTCCAGATGAGTGTTCTCAATTCCATACTGACGGCCATCGTGAAAGACCGGGCCAGCGACATTCATCTGCGTGCGGGCAGTGCCCCGGCAGGACGGGTCAACGGCCTGATCAAACGCTACGGCGAGGGCCGCCTGACCCCCGAACATGTCGCCGATTTCGCCCGCGAGATGATGCCGGGGACCATGTGGGAACAGTTTCAGGACCGCCGCGAGGCCGATTTCGCCTACGGGATTGCCGGGCTGGCCCGTTTCCGGGTCAACGCCTACTACCAGCGCGGCACGGTGGGCCTGATCATGCGCGTGATCGAGGACAAGGCCATTCCCACATTCGAGCAACTGGGACTGCCGCAGGGTACCTTCAAGGAACTGACGCAGCACGAGCGTGGTCTGGTGCTGGTGACTGGCCCCACCGGATCGGGCAAGACCACGACGCTGGCGAGCATGATCGATTACATCAACACCCATCAGCCGGTCAACATCGTGACCCTGGAAGACCCCATCGAGGTGCTGCACCGGGACCGTGCGGCCATGATCAGCCAGCGCGAACTGGGTATGGACACCCTGAGTTTCTCGGCGGGCCTGCGCGCCAGCATGCGTCAGGACCCCGACGTGATCCTGATCGGCGAAATGCGCGACAAGGAAACGGTGGAGGCGGCCCTGAGCGCTGCGCAGACCGGGCATCTGGTCTTCAGCACGCTGCACACCCAGGACGCCGTTCGCACGGTCAACCGCATCATCGACTTCTTCGCGCCGCACGAGCGCCTCCAGGTGCGCCATAGCCTCTCGGAGAGCGTGGTGGGCATCGTCAGTCAGCGTCTGTTGCCGCGCCAGGGCGGGGGCCGGGTGCTGGGCATGGAAATCCTGCTGGGCACGCCCACCGTCCGCGAGTGCATCAAGGACCCCGAACGCACCGAGGAAATCAAGCAGGCGCTGCTGGAAGGCGGCGCACGCGGTATGCAGACCTTCGATCAGCACCTTGCCTCGCTGGTGCAGGGCGGCCACATGACCACCGAGGACGCGATGGCCTCGGCCACCAGTCCACACGAGCTGAAGATTCTGCTGATGCAGCATCAGTACGCGTAGGGAGGCTGACGGGAATCGTCAAACCGTTTGAACAGGAGATTCAGACGGGTTTGACACCCCTCCCCTAAACTGCTCCCATGATCATCAAGTACGGCGGCAACGCCATGAAAAACCCCCAACTGCGCCGGGCGGTGGCCGCCGAGATCGCGGCCCTGCGCGCTGAACACCTGCCCGTGGTGGTTCACGGCGGCGGTCCTTTTATCGAGCGGGAACTGAGTGTGCGCGGCCTGACCAGCACCTTCAAAGACGGGCTGCGCGTCACGCCCCCCGAACTGATGGACGTGGTGGAAATGGCGCTGTGTGCGCTGAACAAGCGTCTGAGTCAGGAGGTGGGGCAGGCGGTGGGCCTGATGGGCCGCGACAGCGAATTGTTGCGCGCCGAAATTCTCGATCCCGAGTTGGGCCGGGTGGGGCGCGTGACGGGGGTGAATGCCGATCTCCTGCGAACCCTGCTGGGTGCTGGAATCACCCCGGTGCTGGGCTGCGTCGCCGTGGGACCGGACGGCGAGGCCCTGAACATCAACGCGGACACGGCAGCCGGGGCGGTGGCCGGGGCACTGGGCCAGGGCATCGTCTTCCTGACTGATGTGAACGGCGTCTACCGCGCCTATCCCGATCCTGCCAGTCTGGCCCCGCACCTGACCCGTGCTGAGGTCGAGGCGGGCGTGGCGGCAGGCTGGATCGCCGGGGGCATGATTCCCAAGGTCCGTGCCGCGCTGGATGCCCTGGAACGCGGCGCACCGTTCGCCACCATCGCCAGCGGGATGACGGCGGGGGTGCTGGCAGCGGCGGTACGGGGCGAGGCGGGCACGCGCATCACACCCTGATACCGATTGGGCAGGCGCTAGCGCAGGTTTCCGAATTACGTCGCCGGAAAAAAGGACTTCCGGCGACTCCATTCTCTGCTCCGCAGCTTTGCAAGTCCATCCTGCTCGACAAAAGTCTCTCGCTCCGCTCGGTCATAAAAATGGTCTTTTTATGACACTGCTTTAGCGCACCACGCTGAAAATCAGGGTGTCGCGCAGCCTGCCCGGCTCGTTCGCCGCCACCGCGTCGTTTCTGAGGGTGGCGTCCAGGGTGTATTCCAGCGTGCGGGGAATGCGGGCGCTGCGTTCGTTGGCGCTGTCGCAACGGATCTCGATGCGGCGCAGCCCCAGCGTCTTCAGGCCGAAGGTGGTGAGCGCCCCGGCCACCTCCTGCGCGTAGCCCAGGCCGGTGTGGGCGCTAGAAATCCAGTAGCCGATCTCGCCCTTCGGCACGCGCCAGTTCAGGGCGTGAAAGCCGCTGCTGCCGATCAGTTCCGTTCCTGCCGCATTCCAGACCAGCAGGCGCAGTTCCTCGCGGGTGGCGTAGCGCTCAGCGGCCCCGCGCAGATTCTCGGCAGTCTCAGCCAGATCAGCCGGGTCCTGCGCCCAGACCATCCACTTCTGGAGTTCGGGCAGCGAGACCTGAACTGCCGCGTGGAGCGCCGCCGCGTCCTCTGGCCGGGGAGCGCGCAGCAACAGCCGGGGCGTGCGGAGTTCGCTGGGAACGTGCGGGGCCGTCATGGAATCAGCGCCTCCAGTTGTGCCAGCCGCTCCCGCAGGGTCGCCTCGTCTGCGGCCACGAGGTTGACATGCCCCAGCTTGCGCCCCGCCCGCCACGCCTTGTGGTACAGATGCAGCCGCGTGCCGGGCAGCGCGTCGATGCCCGCCCAGTCCGGCCCCAGACTCTGCCCATCTGGTCCCTCTATCCCGATGATGTTGACCATCGCGCAGGGGTGCAGGGGCCGCCAGTCGGCCAACGGCAGCCCCAGCACGGCGCGCACCTGCGCCTCAAACTGGCTGACGCCGCCGCCGTCCTGGGTCAGGTGGCCGCTGTTGTGGACGCGCGGGGCCACCTCGTTGACCAGCAGTTCGCTGCCGGGGAGCTGAAAGAATTCCAGCGTCATCAAGCCTTCCAGTGCCCACGCCCCCGCCACCCGCCCGGCGATCTCGCGGGCCTGGGCCTCGTGCGGGTCACCCTCCAGAAACAGGCTGGTCCGCAGAATGCCGTCTCTGTGGACATTCTGGGTCAGGGGTCCGAAGGCCAGCGCACCGTCCGGGCCACGCGCCACCGCGAGACTGACCTCGCGCCCGAATTGCACCAATCCTTCCAGCACGCAGGGAACGCGCCCCAGTTCGTCCCAGGCAACACGCAAGCCTGCCGTATCCAATACGCGCGCCTGCCCCTTGCCGTCGTAGCCCAGTTCGGAGGTCTTGAGGATGGCCTGCCCGCCGACCCGCTCCAGCGCGCCGTCCAGATCGGTCCCGGTCTCGATGACCACGAACGGTGCAGTCCGCGCCCCCGCCTCCTGGAGCGCCTCTTTCTCGCGGGCGCGGTGCTTGCTGCGCTCCAGCAGCCCCCGACCCGGACGCACGGGCACGCGGCCTTCCAGCGCCGTCAACGCCTCAACCGGCACGTTCTCAAATTCCAGCGTCACGGCGTCGCACCCGGCCAGCGCGTCCAGCCCTGCCGCGTCGGTGTACGGCGCGTGCAGGTGCGTGGCGCACAGCCGCGCGGGGGCCAGCGCGTCCGGCTCCAGCACGGTCACGCGCACGCCCAGTGGCAGGGCGGCCAGCGCCAGCATCTGCGCCAGTTGCCCACCGCCCAGAATGCCCAGATGCGGGGAGTCGGCGCTCATTCCGCGCCTGCTTCGGGGTGGCCTTCAAAAAAAGGATCGTCCAGCACGGCCTGCGTCTGCTGCTGGCGGAAGGTGTTCAACCGGTCCCGAACTTCTTCATCCGTGGTGGCGAGGATGGCGGCGGCGAACAGCGCGGCATTTTTTGCCCCCGCCGTCCCGATGGCGAAGGTGGCGACGGGCACGCCCCCCGGCATCTGCACGATGCTCAGCAGACTGTCGTTGCCGCTCAGGGCGCGGGACTGCACTGGAACGCCCAGCACCGGCACGCGCGTGAAGGCTGCCAGCATTCCTGGCAGATGCGCCGCCCCGCCCGCCCCGGCGATGATGCAGCTCAGATTCAAGCGTTCGGCCCGCGCCGCGTAACTGGGCAGCAGGTCCGGCGTGCGGTGGGCCGACAGCACCCGGACCTCGTAGGGAATCTGGAGTTGGGCCAGAATCTCAAGCGTTCCCTCCATCGTGGGAAAATCGCTGCGGCTGCCCATCACCACACCCACGCGGGGCGACGGTGTTTGACTTGGGGACGGTGCCTGCCTCGGGAACGATGTCTGGCTCACGCCCCGCATGCTACCCGGACGCGCTGGCCTGTGCGTCCGGGCCGGTGCGCTACTTTGGGCCTGTGACCCGGCTGCCCGACACTGCTTTCCCCGGTACTGCTCTGCCCGATTATGGCTGGCTATTCTCGCGCACCCGCTCTGGCCGCGCGCGGGGGCCGGGGGGCGCACGGGCGCTTCTGGACGCGCTCAGGTCACCCGACACCCGCTTTCAGTCCATCCGCGTGATCGGCACCAACGGCAAGGGCAGCACCTGCGCCATGCTGGAAGCGGGCCTCCTGGCCGCTGGGCTGCGCGTGGGCCGCTTCACCAGCCCGCATCTGCACGCCTACGAGGAACGCATCCGCGTGAACGGCGTCAACCTGAGTCCGGCACGCACACGCAGCTTTATCGAGTGGGCCAGAATCCATGCCCCGGACGCCGCCTTCTTCGATCTGACCCTGGCGCTGGCCTGTCGGGTCTTTGCCGAGGACGGGATAGAGGTGGCTGTGATGGAAGCGGGCGTGGGCGGCAGGAGCGACGCCACCCAGACGCTGGGCAATGTGGTGGCGGTTGCGCTGACCAACGCGGACCTTGATCATACGGGGGTGCTGGGAGCCACCGTGGCCCAGATCGCCCGTGACAAGGCGGGGGCGGCCCTCCCTGGCGTTCCTTTGCTGACCACCGCGACTGGCGAGGCGCTGACCGTGGCGCGGGAGGTGGCGGGCGAGATCGGCGCACCGCTGCTGACCCCCCGGACCCATTCTGAACTCTTTGCCCTGCCCCACGCGCCCTGGCTGGAAGGCGCGCATCAGCATCTCAACGCGGCCCTGGCCGCCGCCACCCTGCGGACGCTGGGTCACGGCGGCGGTGTGGCGGCGGCGCTGAACGCCCGGCATTCCGTGCGCCTGGAACGCCTGAGCGTGGACGGCAAAACCGTGCTGCTGGACGGCGCACACAACCCACACGCCACCCGCGCCCTGGCCCTGGCCGTGCCCCATGCCGACGTGCTGCTGTTCGGCAATCTGGCCCGCAAGGACACCCCGGCCACGCTTGCGCCGTTGCTGCCGCTGACGGGGGTGCGGGTCTTCACGGCCACGGGCGATCTGGCCACGCCACCGCAGGAACTGGCTGCCCGTTTTGGCGGCGTGGCCCTGCCTGATCCCGCCGAGGCGCTGGCCCACGCGCTGGCGCTGACCCCGGTGGGCGGCACGTTGCTGGTGGCGGGCAGCCTGTATCTGGCGGCGGACGTGCAGGCGCGGCTTGACAGAGGCTGAGAACTTGCTATACTCCGCTCTGCTCTGGATCGTTAGCTCAATTGGTAGAGCAGCTGACTCTTAATCAGCGGGTTGTAGGTTCGATTCCTACACGATCCACCACCAGAAAGCCTCGCCCAGCGCGGGGCTTTATTAATTCCCTGCTTGTTGGTCCACTGTCGGGTACGTGGAGACCGCTTCGATAGGTCTCTGGCTTCTCTCACCGCCAAAAGCTAAAAGCTCCCGCAAGTGCTTCCCAAGCTGGATATCGCTGTCGTTTCCGTCCTGCCGCGCATTTGGCCGCTGCTGGGCAGCCCTGGGCGTGGTTCGCAACGATGTCTCCGGGGGCGTCATCTTCAAAGCTGAGAGCGGCGGGGCGTGGGGCGGTCTATTGCCGTTGCTCTACCCCCTCCCCCCCCTGAAGTGTGAAAAGTAAGAAAAAGCTCATCCCGAACGGTATTCCGTGCGGTTAAGATGAAGCAGAGGTAAACAGGTTTGAATCACGCGTCCATCCGGGCTGCCCTGGCAGCGGCACTGGTGATGGGACTGGGCCTGAGCGCCCTTTCCCTGACCCCGGCGAATATGACTCTCCTTCCTGGCCCGGCCCTGGATTACAGCGGCCCTGTGGTCATCCGCAAAGGGGGCACGTACCGGGGCAACTGGCAGAGCCTGAACCCCAGAATTCCCGTGATCACCATCGCCACGCGCGAGCCGGTGATCATCGAGGATTCTTACCTGCGGGGACGCGGAGACCTGATTCGCGGCTTTCATGTCAATCTGACCGTACGCAACACCCACGGCTACGGCCTGAATCCACAGGTGGACGGGGCCTATCCGGGGCGGTTCCTGGCCGTCGAATTTATCGCCAATCTGCGGGCCGAGAACAATTACCTGCAAGGTACGTCCGGCATGTATATCAACCGCTTCGAGGGAAATGCGGCCCTGGGCCAGACCATCAAGATTCTGCGCAACAAGGTGCAGGATGTCGATGGCCGCTATGTGGACCGCACGGGCCGCACGACGGGCAGCCGCTACAACGTGCAGGCGGTCCAGCTCAACCGTGTGGTCGGCGTGCCCAACATCGAAATTGCCTGGAACGCGATGGTCAACCAGCCCGGCAAGAGCGCGCCCGAGGAAAACATCAACCTGTACGAGACCAGCGGCACGGCCAGCAGTCCCATCCGTATTCACAACAATTACATTCACGGGGCCTACGCCGTCGATCCGCTGAAAGACAAGGCCTATTCGGGGGGCGGCATCATGCTGGGCGACGGCAGCGAGAAGGACCTGTCGGTGGCCGGGGGCCACACAGAGGTCTACCGCAACCAGATCATCAACACGTCCAATCAGGGCGTGGCCATCGCGGGCGGACACGATCAGCACGTCTGGCAAAACCGCATCCTGTCCACGGGCCGCCTGCCGGGCGGCGAGATCATCCCCACCGCGAATGTCGGGATCTACGTGTGGGACATTCTGGGCGGCGCACGCCAGTCCCCGCCCACTTTCTTTGGCAATTCCGTCCAGGACAACCTGATCGGCTGGACGCGCTTTCACGGCAACGGCAACGCCTGGTACAACAACCTCTGGACCCCCAGTTGCACCAGCGCCACCCGCAGCGTCTGCCGCAACAACCGGGCCAGCGCCGTCGACGCAACCACTGAGCGCGGGGAGCTGGCGCTATGGCAGGGCAAGTTACGCGCCGCCAAGATGGTGGTCGGTCCCCGGAAACCGCCCCTCAGTCTGAAAAACTAACCAGGCCGTCAGGTGCGGGAACGGACAGCACTTCACCTGTCCGCACAAACCCACTTTACTTTTCACAGTAGGCGAGTAAAGTATCGGGCGTGACTTGGCTCAAACCGGTAGACATCGCGGCGGACGCCCAGGCCGCGTACACCACCTTTCTGGGCGATCTGGACGCCCGCCTGAGCGATCCAGGCTGTGACCGTGCAGTCCTGGCGCGCGACGTGCTGGCGCAGGCCATGTACGGGCGCAGTTACGCCGATCTGCTCAGCGACGCCCCGCTGGCCGCCCTGAATCTGGACGCCCGCAACGTGACCTTCGAGGCCGAGTATTACCTGACCACCGACACGGAGAAGTTCGCGGCGGTCAAGCCGCTGCTGTGGCTCTGGAAGAACATGGACCTGACCCCCGTGGGCCAGAATCCGGTCATGGGCATTCCGCTGCGGCGCATTCTGGCCGGGCACATCTTCAAACGTGTGGGCCGCGACTTCAAATGCTGGCAGAACGTGGAATTCAGCGTGGGCTACAACATGGAGGTCGGCAACGACGTGGTGGTCCACCGCCATGTGCTGCTGGACGACATCGGCGGTATCGAACTGCACGACAACGCCAGCATCAGCGATTACGTCAACATCTATAGCCACACCCACAGCGTGCTGGACGGCCCGGACGTGACCCTGCGCCGCACCGTGATCGGGCGCGGGGCGCGCATCACCTACCACAGCACCGTGCTGGCCGGAAGCGTGGTCAGCGACGACGCCCTGCTGGCCACCCACGCCCTGCTGCGCGGCGACATCGAGCCGCACGGCATCGCGATGGGCCTGCCCGCCCGCACCACCCGGTTGAAGTTGCGCGAATCCGGCCAGATCGGCGGCATTGATGTCGCTGGGGGCGTCGATGCCCGCACCTACCCCCGCACGCCGGACCGCAAGGCCAATCCGCAGTTCCCGGACCCCACCCCCGTCCAGACCCGCAGGCCCGATGAGGCCGGACCGGAAGCCCAGCGCCCTGCTTCTCAGCCTGCGGTGAAATTGGCAATAGGCGAACGCTGAGGCCGCTCAACCGGGTCTGTTCTTCTCAGGGCTGATTCAGTCAGGTCTCTGCCGTCTGATCGTCTACCAGCGCTTCCGCTGCTGCGCCCTTGACCGATTCCATGCCCGCTCTGGCGCTGTCCTCGCTGGCGTAGTTCTGGCTGCCGCCGATCACCTGACCGTTGCCCGCCTTGAGGTTGAAGCGTTTGCCGCTGGCGGTCATCTCGTACATCCTGTCGTTGGCGGCGTTCTTCTTGACCGAGGCGATGCCGTTTGTTGCGGCGGCCCTGGTGGTGTAGCGCTCGCTGGTCAGCAGGGTCTGGCCGTTGCCGGACACCAGATTGAACATGAACTGATCGCCGGACATCTTCAACACGAACTTCGCTGCCATAGGGATTCCTCCAGGGGGTGAATTGTCGGTCTGCTTACTGTACATCAGGTCAGCAGCCGCCGTCGGGCTTATTTTGGGGATAGGGTACAAGGATGAGAAAGGCGGGGCTGGCTCTGGGCATCCTGACGGTGTGTGGTTTGCTGAGCGAGTCGGGGCTGGGTCTGCCTGTGCCGCGCATTCAGCCGCCGCCCGCCGGGCTGTACGGCTGGGACTGGCAGATCGGCGCGCAGACGGCGGCGCAGGTCCGCGTTCCGCCGGGCATCAGGCTGATCGATCTGGACGGCTTCGAGACCACGGCGGCGCAGGTGGCCCAGCTTAAAAGACAGGGCCTGTACACGGTGTGCTACATCAACGCTGGAAGCTATGAGCCGTACCGCCCCGACTCTGCGCGTTACCCGGCCCGGCTGAAACTGGGTGTGGACCCCAACTGGCAGGACGAGGCGTTCGTGGACGTGCGTGACGTCTTCCGGCCCCATTCGGTGCTGGCCGCTATTCTGCGCCAGAGGCTGCGGATGTGCCGCAAGAAAGGGTTTCAGGCGCTGGAGCCGGACAACCTCCAGAACGACGAAAACGTGCCGGGGGGCGTGATCTCCCTTCAGGATCAGGTGGATTTCTCCGGCTGGCTGGCCGACGAGGCGCACGCGCAGGGGCTGGCGATCTTCCAGAAAAACGGCCCCGATAAGGTGCTGCTGAAAGACCGCACCGGGCGGCGGCTGGCTGACAAGTTCGACGGCATCCTGAACGAGAGCTGCCATGAATTTGACGAGTGTGAGCCGCTGGCCGAGTACGTCCGGCGCGGCAAGCCTGCCCTGAACGTGGAGTACAGGCAGAAATTCCTGAACTGCGCCGGGGCCAGCCGCCTGAAGATCAATTCGATGTTCAAAGACCCGTATCTGCGCGGCGGGCGCGAGGCCGCTTACCGGCGCGTGGCCTGCCCAGCAAAGTAGTCTTGAGATAGGGCCGTCTTAGAGGTTCAGCATCAGCTCCAGATTCTGCACCGCTGCGCCGCCCGCCCCCTTGCCCAGGTTGTCCAGCCGCGCCGCCAGCACTGCCCGCTGCCCGTCTGCTGAGCCGTAGACGAACAGCTCCAGATCGTTGCTGCCGTTGAGGGTCTGCGGATCAAGGACGGCGGGATTGTCGGCCTCAGAAAAGACGCGCACGTATTTCTGTCCAGCATAGTGGGCCGCCAGTGCGTCCCGAAGAGCATCTGCCGTCACACCCAATTCGCCCAGATGCAGCGGAATATTCACGGTCATGCCCTGCGCCCAGCCGCCCACATGCGGCGTGAAGATGGGTGTCCGTGACAACCCGCCGTAGTACATGATCTCGGGCACATGCTTGTGGTCCAGCGTCAGCCCGTAACTGATGAAATCGCCGCGCATGGGGTGGGCCTCGCCTTTCTCGTGGGCGTCCACCAGCGCGCGTCCGCCGCCGCTGTAGCCGCTGTAGCCCTGAATGGTCAGGGGAAAATCGCCGGGAAGCAGGCCTGCCGCCGTCAACGGGGCCAGCAGCGCAATCGCCCCAGTGCTGTAGCAGCCTGGATTGGACACCAGCCGCGCCGTGCGGATACGCTCCGGCTGGGTGGCGTTCAGCTCGGGAAAGCCGAAGACCCAGTTTTTATCCGTTCGGTGGGCGGTGCTGGCGTCCAGCAGGCGGGCATGGGGGTTGGTGGTCAGGATCAGCGCCTCGCGCGCTGCGTCGTCGTGCAGGCACAGAATGCTCAGGTCTGCCGCGTTCAGCAATTCGGCCCGCGCGCCCGCGTCCTTGCGCTGCGCCGGATCAATCCTCAGTAACTCGATATCGGTTCTGTTCTGGAGGCGGGTGCGGATTTGCAGGCCAGTGGTTCCCGCCTCGCCGTCGATGAAGATTTTGGGGGTCATATCAGGCCATCTCCTTGTTCTGACTGTTTGGCGTGACTGCGCCACTCCCGCGCCAGCAGCCCATACAGGGCGTCGTCGGTCCATTCTCCGCCATATTCAGAAGTCGCGTGCAAGTAACTTTCCAGCGCCGTGCCCTCGTGGCGAAAGCCTGCGCGGTGCAGCAGCGCGGCGGCGGGAGCATTGCGCGGGTCGATGTGGGCGTAGACGCGGTGCAGGCCGTATGGGCCGAACAGTTGCGCCAGCAACAGCCCCAGCCCCTCGGACGCCAGCCCGCGCCCCTGGGCGTGCCGGGCCAGCGTGAAGCCGATCTCGGCCTGTGCGCCGTGATCAGGGACAGCCCGATTGACCGCGAAATCCCCAAGCAGTTCCCCGGTGCTGGCATCCACCAGGGCCAGTTGCGTCCAGCCCGGTTGTTCTGGCGTGCGCGTGTACATCTTCTCGATCAGGGCTTCGGCGTCTTTCAGGGCATACGGCAGGGTCCAGCCCTGGAAACGCGCGATTTCTGGATCGTTGCGGTAGGCCACGAAAGCGGGAGCGTCCTGGGGGCGCAGATGGCGCAGGACGACGCGGTGGGGGGTCATGGATAGCACCGCCGCACAAGTTCGGCCAGATCGCTCTTGGCCGGTTCTCCCGCAGCAATGCGGGCCAGCACTTCGGCAGGCGTCAGCCACCACGCCTCGCTGAAATCGGCGGGATTAAAGTCGGACGCGCTATCAGTCCTGATCTCGTAGACCCGCATGAACGCGCTCAGACCTGTATGGAAAGGGGAGAGAACGGCGATTTCTCGCCAGTCCAGCCCATCCACGTCCAGATTCAATTCCTCGCGCGTCTCGCGGCTAAAGGCGCTGAAGTAGTCCTCGCCGCGTTCCACATAACCGCCCACGCCCATATCCAAACAGTTCGGAAACATCCGTTTGGAGGCGGTGCGGCGTGGAATCCACAATTCGCCGCGCGAGTTGATCAGAAAGGCGTTGATAACGCGCACGGGCTGACGCTTGGCCCAGGCATCTTCCCGCGTGATCTGGCCGATGACCTGATTGTGACGGTTGACCAGATCAAGCCATTCATCCTGTTCACTCATCAGGGTCCTGCGCAGGAGTTGGAGGGTGATGCGGCCCTGCTCGTCTGTAACAAAACAGCACACGTCGCCCTCCGCGATTCCCAGCGCTTGCACTGCCTCTGCCGGAAGCGTGATGGCCCCTTCAGCGTCCACTGTGACGACTCCCACTTGCATGCTCACACCCTAGCGTCGAACGCTCACCACCGTGGTTTCATGTCGCCCATCAGGTGATACAGCAGCGCTTTCTGCGCATGCAGGCGGTTCTCGGCCTGATCGAAGACGCGGCTCTTGGGGTGTTCGGTGGCCTCCGGCACGGTTTCCTCGCCGTAATGGGCGGGCAGGCAGTGCAGAAAAATGCCGTCCGGGGCCAGGGTGTCCAGCATCCTCGGCGTGACCTGATACCCCTGGAAGGCGCGGCGGCGGATGTCGGCCTCGGCTTCCATGCCCATGCTGATCCACACGTCGGTGTACAGCACGTCCGCCCCTTCGATGGCGGCCAGATCGTGCGTCAGGGTAATGCGGGTGCCCTGCTGCACGGCGTCCATCAGCACGCCCGCGTTGGGTTCGTAGCCCACCGGGGTCACTACTGTGACGTCGCTGCCGGTCAGGATGCCCATGTGGATGTGGCTGTTGGCGAGGTTGTTGCCGTCCCCGATGTAGACCACCCGCCGTCCGCGCAGATCGGTGCCGAATTCTTCCTCGATGGTCTGGTAGTCGGCCAGCAGTTGCGCGGGGTGCAGCATGTCGCTCAGGCCGTTGATGACGGGGATGGCGGCATGATCGGCCAGTTCGTGCAGGGTCTGTTGCAGGTAGACCCGGCCCATCACACCGTCTACCCAGCGTTCCAGGTTGCGCGCCACGTCGGACACGCGTTCGCGGGTGCCCAGGCCGATCTCGGTGTTGCTGAGGGTAATGGCGTGGCCGCCCAGTTGGTACATGCCCACGTCGAAGGTGGTGCGGGTCCGCAGGCTGGACTTCTCGAACACCAGCGCCAGACTCAGGCCCGACAGCGGTTTGACGCCGCGCCACTTGCCGCGTTTCATGCTATGGGCGGTGTCCATCACGGCGCGCAATTCGGCAGCCGACATGTCCAGATTGCTCAGGAAGTCGCGGCCCGCCATCACCGGAGTAGGTAAGGTCTCCGGGGTCAGCAGCGTGTTTTTATTCATCTGTGATGCAGATGCGATTTTTGCCTTCTCGGGCTTCAGTGCCTTTTTTGCGGACTTGGTGGCCTTCGTCATAGGCAAGGAGTATACGCAGAGAACGTTTAATCATGCATCCAGCGAAGGGGGACGGCCTTTCCTGGCCCGGCGTTACACTTTTGCCCACATGACCGTTTCTGCCCCCGCGCCCGGAACCCAGCCTCTCGGGACGCGCGGCCTGCTGCTGGCGCTGCTGATCACACTGATCTGGGGCCTGAATTTCGTGGTGATCAAGTGGTCCGTGGCCGATGCGCCGCCGTTGCTGGTGGCCGCCCTGCGTTTCGCGGTGGCGGCAGTTCCGGCGGTGTTTTTCGTCAGACCTCCCGCCGTTCCTGCCCGAATTTTGTGGGGCTACGGCGTGGCGGTGGGCGTGGTGCAGTTCGGGCTGCTGTATCTGGCGATTGCGCTGGGCCTCAACGCCGGGCTGGCCTCGTTGCTGATGCAGATTCAGGCGTTCTTCACGGCGCTGCTGGCCGCCGCTTTTCTGGGCGAACGCATTCAGCCGTGGCAGGCGGCGGGCATCACGCTGGCCTTCGCGGGCATGGCGGTGATCGGGCTGCTGTCGGGTGGGCAGGTCAGCGTTCTGGGGCTGGGCCTGACGCTGGTGGCCGCGCTGGGCTGGGCGGTCAGTAACCTGCTGGTGCGGGCCTCGGGCGGCGCGAACGTCTTCTCGCTGGTGATCTGGAGCAGCCTGATCGCCCCTCTTCCTCTGACCCTGCTGTCGGGCGTGGTCAACGGCTGGGACGCAGTGGCCCGTGCGCTGTTTCACGGCGGCTGGGAGCTGTGGGCCGCCGTGCTGTACATGGGACTGGCGAATACTGTGCTGGGCTTCGGCGTGTGGTCCCTGCTGATCCAGCGCCACGGTGCCGGACGCGTCGCGCCGCTCTCCTTGCTGGTCCCCGTGTTTGGGCTGATCTCCAGCGCTATCGTCTACCACGAGGTCTTTCCACCGGGCAAGGTGGCGGGCGCGGCCCTAATTGCCGTGGGGCTGCTGCTGCATGTGTTCGGGCGGCGGGTGTGGCCCCCGGCGCGGCGGACTGACCCTGTGCCCGGCGCAGACTGACGCCCCCTGCTCCTGAACCCTCCGCCCTCGCGTACGCTGTCCCCCATGCTCCCTCGCCTGTTCGATTCCCACCTGCACACGCCGCTGTGCGGCCACGCCACGGGCACGCCTCGCAAATACGCCCAGGCCGCCCTGGACGCGGGTTTAGCGGGCCTGTGCTTCACCGATCACTGCCCCATGCCCGCGTGGTACGACGCGCCGTGGCGGATGCGCCTGGACCAGTTGCAGGAATACGTGGATCAGGTCCGCGCCGTGCAGGCCGACTTCGCCAGACGCTTGGACGTGCGGCTGGGCCTGGAGGCCGACTTTCACCCTGGCACCGAGCGTTTCGTGGAAGGGCTACTGAGCGCGCACGACTGGGACTACGTGATCGGCAGCGTGCATTACATCGGCGCGTGGGGCTTCGACAACCCGGAATTTGTGGCTGAATACGAGGCGCGCGATCTGGCGGGTCTGTACGGCGACTACTACGCGCTGATAGAAGGCGCGGCCCGCTCCGGCCTGTTCGACTCCATTGGCCATCTAGATCTGCCCAAGAAATTCGGCCACCGTGACCCCGGCGGCGCGGCGGCGTTGCGGGCGCTGGACGCGGTTGCGGAAGCTGGCCTGAGTCTGGATTTCAACACGGCAGGCTGGCGCAAGCCGGTGGCTGAGGCGTATCCCTCGCCGGACTTGGTTGCGGAGGCGGTGAAGCGCGGTATTGGGTTTGTGCTGGGCAGCGACGCGCACAAGCCAGGGGAAGTGGGGTACCGATTTGGGGATGCGGCGGCGTTGATTGCAGGGGTGGGCGGACAGGTTGTGACGTATGCGGGGCGGAAACGCTTGGTGTAAACGGCTCCCGCCCCTCCCCGGTCAAGTCATAAAGGGATCTGTCCCAAACCTTCTGATCTCGCTCAGGCCGTCGCTGCCGCCTCCCGTTCCCCCGCCAGAAGCAGCCAGGTACTCAATACGCTGTCCGGGTTCAGGCTGACCGAGTCGATGCCCTGGTCCATCAGCCACTGTGCCAGCGCCGGGTGATCGCTCGGCCCCTGCCCGCAGATGCCGATGTACTTGCCCGCTTTCTTGGCGGCGGCAATGGCCTGCGCCATCAGCGCCAGCACCGCCGGGTCCTGCTCGTCAAACAGGTCCGCCACCAGCCCCGAGTCGCGGTCCAGCGCCAGCGTCAGTTGCGTCAGGTCATTGCTGCCAATCGAGAAGCCGTCGAAATGTTCCAGAAACTGCTCGGCCAGAATCGCGTTGCTGGGAATCTCGCACATCATGATGATCTTCAGATCGTTCTCGCCCCGCTTGAGGCCGTTCTTCTCCAGAATCTCCAGCACCGTTTTCGCCTCGCCCACCGTGCGAACAAAGGGAATCATGATCTGCACATTGGTCAGGCCCATGTCGTCGCGCACGGCCCGCATGGCGTCGCACTCCAGCGCGAAGGCGGCGGCGAAGTCGGGGCTGCGGTAGCGGCTGGCCCCCCGGAAGCCGATCATCGGGTTTTCCTCGTGCGGCTCGTAGGCCGCGCCGCCGATCAGGTGGGCGTACTCGTTGCTCTTGAAGTCGCTCAGGCGCACGATCACGGGCTTGGGGGCAAAGGCGGCGGCGATATTCGCCACCCCTTCCATCAGCTTGTCGCGGAAGAAGTCACGGGGCGAGGCGTAGCCCCGGATGCGCTCGTCAATGGCGGCCTTCACGTCTTCCGGCACGTCCGGGTAGTCCAGCAGGGCGCGCGGATGGACGCCGATCACGTTGGAACAGATGAATTCCACGCGGGCCAGCCCCACGCCCTCGTTGGGCAGCGCGGCAAACGAGAAGGCGCGGTCCGGCGAGGCCACGTTCATCATGATCTTCATGGGCACGTCGGGCATGGCGTCCAGCTCAATGCGGTGAACCTGGAAGTCGCGTTTGCCCTCGTACACGTAGCCGGTATCGCCCTCGGCGCAGGAGACCGTGACCGTCTGACCGCTTTTCAGCTCGCGGGTGGCGTTGCCGCTGCCCACCACGGCGGGAATGCCCAGTTCGCGGGCAATAATCGCCGCGTGGCAGGTGCGCCCGCCCCGGTTGGTCACGATGGCGCTGGCGCGTTTCATCACCGGCTCCCAGTCGGGGTCCGTCATGTCGGCCACCAGCACGTCGCCGTCCTGCACGGAGTTCATCTGAGAGATGTCGCTGACCACGCGCACAGTGCCGCTGCCGATGCGGTTGCCCACGGCGCGGCCTTCCACCAGCACGGTGCCCGCGCCGCCACTCATCTCGAAGCGCTCCAGCGTGCGTCCGCTGCGGCTCTGCACGGTTTCGGGGCGGGCCTGGAGAATGTAGATCAGGCCGTCGCGCCCGTCCTTGCCCCACTCGATGTCCATCGGGCGCTCGTAATGGTCCTCGATGGCGACGCACTGCCGCGCCAGTTCGGTCAAGTCGGCGTCGTTCAGGCAGAAGCGCTGGGCGTCTTCCGGCGAGACATCCACGCTGTCCACCCCGCCGCCGTCCGCGTAGATCATCTTGCGGGCCTTGCTGCCCAGGGTGCGGCGCAGCACGGCCATCTTGCCCGCCTTCAGCGCGGGCTTGTACACGAAGAATTCGTCGGGATTGATCGCGCCCTGCACGACCAGTTCGCCCAGGCCATACGCGGCGGTGACCAGCACGGCGTCGCGGTAGCCGCTCTCGGTGTCCAGCGTGAAGGCCACCCCGGACACGCCCAGATCGGTGCGGACCATCCGCTGAATCCCGGCGGACAGCGCCACCTCCGCGTGCGCGAAATTCTGGTGGACGCGGTAACTGATGGCGCGGTCATTGTAGAGAGAGGCGAACACGAGGCGGACGTGGTGTAACACGCTGTCTATTCCGCGCACGTTCAGGAAGGTTTCCTGCTGCCCGGCAAAGCTGGCCTCCGGCAGGTCCTCGGCGGTGGCGCTGGACCGCACGGCCACGTCGGGATCGGTCACGCCGGATTCGCGGGCCATGCCCTCGTAGTCGGCGCGAATCGCGTCTTCCAGTTGCTGTGGCAGAGCAGCGCCCTCCACCCAGCCGCGAATCTCTTTCCCTGCGGCGGCCAGTGCCACCACGTCGTTCACATCCAGCACGTTTAGGCGGGCGTTGATCTTTTCCTCGATTCTATTCTCGCTCAGGAACAGGCGGAAGGCGTCGGCGGTGGTGGCAAAGCCCCCTGGCACCCGCACCCCGGCACTCGCCAGCCCATGAATCATCTCGCCGATGGAGGCGTTCTTGCCGCCTACCGTGTCCACATCGGTCATCCTTAGTGTCTCGAACGCTTTTGTCATCTGCATGGGTTTCTCCGTTGCTGTGGGATAGAAAGAGCGAAAAGCATCTGGGTTAGTGTTGGATACTCCCACAGCTTAACGGGTTTGGGCGGGCGTGGGGCGTTGGGGGCAGGGTGTGTCGGGGGCAGCGACACCCCCACCGCCGGACCTGTCACGCTGGGGCCATGCCTTCCATCCCGCCTGCCAGCGCCGTGCTGACCACCCGCGCCGTGCTGCTCGTCAGCGACCACACCGGCCTGACCGCCGACAACATCGCCCGCGCGCTGCTGGCGCATTTTCCGGGGCAGCCGCTGCGTTACATCTCGCGTCCCTTCACGGCGGACGTGGCGGCGGCGCGGGCAGTGGCGCAGGAAGTGGCGGCCCTGAGCGCGGCGGGTGAGCGCCCGATCCTCTTTACCACCGTGACCCAGCCCGAAGTCCTGGCCGAGTTGCAGGCCGCCCCCGCCCGCCTGTTCGATCTGCTGACCCCCGGTATCAACGATCTGGAGGTAGAGCTGGCGCAGACGGCGGCGCGCACGGTGGGCAACTACCACGACATGCACGACTCGGGCGCGTACCTGGGCCGCATGGAGGCGCTGGATTTTGCCCTGGCCACCGACGACGGCATCGGTGACCGGCAGTACGGGCTGGCCGACGTGATCCTGGTGGGGGTCAGCCGGGTGGGCAAGACCCCCACCAGCCTGTTTCTGGCGTTGCAGCACGGCGTCCGCGCCAGCAATTACCCGCTGGCCGAGGACGACTTCGAGCGCGAGACCCTGCCCGTTCCGCTGGAAAAGCACCGCGACAAGCTGTACGGCCTGACCATCGATCCGCGCCGCCTGCACGCCATTCGCACGCAGCGCAAGGCGGGCAGCCGCTACGCCAGCCCCGAACAGTGCGAATTCGAGGTCCGCCGCGCCGAACGCCTGTTCCAGCGCGTGGGCCTGCCGGTGCGCGACACGACGAGTACCAGCGTGGAGGAAATCGCGGCGGGCATCCTGAGCGCTTTGCGGCGACGCTGAAGCCGCGCTGAGCGGGGCGCCACCCCGCCAGATGGCCTATGTTCTCTGCCCTCCGCAGCGCCGTAAATTAATCTCAGATGACCTCTGCACCCCAACCCGCCCCTGATGGCTGGCGCACCTTCGTGTGGCTGTGGAGTTCGCAGGCCCTGAGTGTGCTGGGATCAGCGGTGGCGGGTTTTGCCTTCAACATCTACCTGACCGTCACGCGCTTTCCGCTGGCCGAGCAAAAGCCGCAACTGGCACTGGCGCTGTCGGCCACGGCGCTGGCCTGGGGTCTGGCCGCCACCCTGACTGCGCCGCTGGCCGGAACGTGGACAGACCGCCATGACCGCCGCCGCATCATGCTGGCCGCAGACCTGCTGGGCGCGCTGCTGACCTTCAGCATCCTGGGCCTGCTGCTGCTGCCTGCCGCGCCGCTGTGGGCGCTGGTTCTCGTCTCCGGCCTGATGGGGCTGGTGGGAACGTTCCACGGCTCGGCCTTCGATGCAAGTTACACCACGCTGGTTCCCAAGGAGCGCCTGCCGCGCGCCAACGGCATGATGCAGACCATCTGGAGTCTGGCCGGACTGGTGGGTCCGGCGGTGGCCGCGTTGCTGATCGGCGTGCCCGCGCTGCTGCGAAAATCTGATGCCTTGCCTGGTTGGCTCTCGGGCCTGCAAAACGGCGTGCCCTTCGCCTACGCCGTGGACGGCCTGAGCTTTGTGGTGGCCGCGTTGATCCTCTCGCGCCTGCATGTTCCGTCCCCGAAAGAGGTCACGGACCGCAGCCAGCCGCGTTCCTTTAAGGAGGACATGGCCTTCGGGTGGAAGTTCATCGGCAGCCGAAAGCCGCTGCTGGCGCTGCTTCTCACCTTCGCCGTCGCCAATCTATGCGGCAGCGGACTGGGCGTGCTGGAGCCGCTGATCGTCAAGTTCGGGCTGGCCGCCGACTGGCAGAGTCGGGGCAGCACCCTGACCGCCGCGCTGGCCACCCTGACCATCACGCAGAGTGTGGGGGGTGTGCTGGGCGGCATCCTGATCAGCGTGTGGGGCGGCCTGAAAACGCAGCGGGTGCTGGGCGTGCTGCTGCCGATGCTCGTGTCGGGGCTGGCGCTGGCGGCCTTCGGCTTCAGCTCCACGGTGCTGGGGGCCAGTGCGGCGCTGTTCGTCCTGGGCCTGACCTATCCGGCCATGAACGCGCACTCGCAGAGCATCTGGCAGTCGCAGGTGCCGCCCGCCATGCAGGGCCGCGTGTTCAGCGTGCGCCGCCTGATCGCGCAGTTCACCTCGCCCCTCAGCACTGCGCTGGCCGGATTGCTGGCCGCGCGCTATGCCGGGGGCCATGTTGCCATCGTCGCGGGCCTGCTGCTGGCCGGGGTGACGGCGGCGCAACTGTTCAATCCGGTGATCCGGCGGGTGGAAGAAGCGCCAAAAATGGTGACGGCGGCGGCGCAGGAGGGCGGATCTGGCGGTTGAGGGCAGCCTTGCGATTCGCCTGCCCTGAATCCCGCCCTCTGAACCGTTTCACACCATCTCAGCCGCTACACTATGGGGCGTGCTGGCTGTTCGTCTGTTTGTCATGGGGCTGGGATTGTTGCTGGGGTGGCTGGCTGGGCAGGCGCTGGCCTCGGCGCAGCCCACGGACCTCAACCGGGTCAATACCCTCAGCCTGATGCTGGCGGGCAGCCTGATCGCGCTGCTGTTCGCCCCGCGCGCCGAGAAACTGCTGACCGGCAGCGTGGGCCGCTTCTCGCGCTGGTACGCGGGCCTGTCGCCGCGCACGGTGGCGGCGGCAACCTTCGGCCTGATCGTGGCCCTGCTCCTCAGTGTCCTCTTAAGCAGTCTGTTTCAGAGCCTGCCCTTTTTCAACTGGTTCTGGAACCTGCTGGTCACGGTGATTCTGGCGGTGTTCTTCGTCAATTTCGCGGTGGGCCACGCCGAGGCGTTTGGGATGCTGGCCTTTCCGCAGGTGCGCCGCCGCAGCGGCAGCAAGCTGCTGGACAGCAATGTAATCATCGACGGACGCATTCTGGAACTGGTGCGTGCCGGGTTTCTGGACGGCGAACTGGTGGTGCCGGGGTTCATCCTGCGCGAGCTTCAACTCCTGTCCGACAGCGGCGACGCGCAGAAGCGCACGCGCGGCAAACGCGGTCTGGGGCTGCTGGAAGAACTGCGCGAGCTGAAGCCCATCCGCATCGAGGACTGGGACGACGCGGCCCTGAAGAGCGTGGACGACAAGCTGATCCGCCTAGCCCGCGAAACGGGGGGCCAGATCGTGACCAACGACGGCAATCTGGGCAAGATCGCCAAGCTGCACGGCGTCACGGTCCTGAGCATCAATGAGGCGGCGGTGGCCCTCAAACCGCAGGTGCAGGCGGGCGATCTGCTGGCGGTGACCATCACCAAGGGCGGCCAGCAATCCGGCCAGGGTGTGGGCTACCTGGAAGACGGCACGATGGTGGTGGTAGAGGACGGCCTGAAATTCCGGGGCAAGCAGACCCGCGTGCAAGTGGTGAACAATGTACAGACCAACGTGGGGCGCATGATCTTCGCCAAGCTGGAGCGGGAGGAAGTGGCTTAGGGGCGCTGTGGTGGTCTGAGCGTTAGAGGGTCGGAGAACGGCCCAATTCTTTGCTCAGCCCCTTCGACTCTTGACCCTCAGACCCGTCACAAATCCATCCGCTGCACACTGCTTCCAGCCACGCTCTTGGTCACCAGCAGGCGGCTGGGCAGGCGTTCGGAGAGGCTTTCCACATGGGTGACGATCCCTACCATGCGGCCCTGGGTGCGCAGGCTTTCCAGGGCGTTTGCTACTGCTTCCAGCGCCTGCGGGTCCAGGGTGCCGAAGCCCTCATCCAGAAAGAGCGCCCCCAGAATCTTGTTCCCGGCCAGATAGTCGCTCAGGGCAATCGCCAGCGACAGCGAGGCCAGGAAGGTTTCCCCCCCCGATAGGGTCTTGACGCCGCGTGCCTCGCCCGCGTTCCACAGGTCCTGCACCATGTACTCGCCCTTTTCCAGGGCCAGACGGTAGCGCCCGTCGCTGATCTCGTGCAGCAGCAGGCCCGCGCGGGTGAGCAGTTGGGCCTCGACTTCGGCCAGCAGGAATTGCTGGAATTCGTTGGCCTTCAGCGAGTTGGTCAGGGTCTGCCAGGTGTCCAGGCTGCGGGCAGTGTCGTCGGCCTGTGTTTCGATTTCCGCCTTGCGCTTCAGGCGTTCGCGTCCGGCCCGTTCCTGCTCGGCCAGACTCCCGGCGCGTTCGCGGGTGGCAGACAGGGCGGCGTCGGTGGCGGTCAGATCACGGCCCACCTGCGACAGCTCTGCCGGATCGAAGGGGGCGGCCCCCAACTGGCGTTCCAGTTCGGCCAGCGTTTCGGCCAGTTGCGCCCGCTGGGCAGCCTGGGTGCGGGCGGCTTCTTCCAGCGCGGCGATGTCGTTTTCAGGCAATGCGGCGGCTCTGGCCTGTGCAGCGTCCATGCCCAGACTGGAAAGGGCAGAATCCAGCGCGGCCTGGGCCTCCGTGGCGTCCGTCTCCCGGCCCGCCGAGGCATTCTGCGCCGCCGCCAGCGTGGCATTGGCCGCCGCCAGATCGCCCGCTGCACGGGACAGGGCCGCCCCTGCCTCCTGCACACGCTTGCGGATCGCGATCACGTCGTTGAGGAGTTGACGACGTTTCCCGGCGGGGTCCGTTCCTGCCGCGCGCACCCGTCCCGCCAGTCCAGCCAGCAGGCGCAGGGCTTCCGTCTGCGGATCGCCCGTCACCAGAGCTTCGGCGGCGCGCAGATCGGCCTCGCGCTGTCCGGTGGCCTCCTGCCAGTTGCGGTTCTCGGCCTCCTTGTCGGCCAGCCACGTCTCGCGGGCCTTCAGGGCGGCGCGCAGATCGCTGAAGCGGGTGCGGCGCTCATCCAGCGTGGCGCTCAATACCTTCACACGGTCCTGCGCTGCGCCCAGATCGGCATGCGGGGCATCAGGCAGTTCGCGCACTTCCTGCAAACACAGCGGGCAGTCCTCGCCCACATGCAGGTGTGTGCGGTAAGAGGCCAGCCCGGAGGTGAGGCGGGCTTCCTCCAACGCCTTCTGCGCGGCCTCCAGATCGGCCTTGGCCGTCTGACCGTCGCGTTTGACGCGTTCCAGCTCTGCCGTTTCCTGCGCTTGCGCCGTTTCCTCGGCCTTGAAGCGGGTCAGCGCCGAATTCAGGCCCAGTCGCTCGGCCTCAATCTTGGCGCGTTCCTGCCGGTTCTTCTCGGCCTTTTCGGCCCCGGCGCGGGCCACCAGAAAGGCGTCCTCGTCCCACTCCAGCGGCTGTGCGTGGGTGGTCTGGGGCGTGCCGCCGGAACGCTTGAGGCGGGCGGCGTCGGCCTCGGCCTCACGCAGTTTGTCGGCGCGGGCTTCCAGGTTGGGAATGCCTGCCTCGGCTTCCTGCGCGGAGTCCAGATTGGTCTGGGCAGCTTCGGCGGCGCGGCTGGCCTGGGTGGCGGCCCCCTGCGCTCCGGCCAACGCGCGGGCCTCACGTTCGGCGGCAATTCGGGCGCGTTCGGCAGCGTCCAGCAGCGGCAGCACCCCGGCCACCCGGCGGGCCTGCACCGCCCGCACGGCCCCGGCCTGCACCCCGGCGGCGCGGGCGTCCAGCGCGGTCAGGCGGCGATTCGTGTCCTCGCGTGCCTTCCAGACCTTCTCGGTCTCGCGCAAGCGGGCCTGGCTGTTTTGCAGGGCTTCACGGCGGTCATGCAACGTCTCGGCCTCGGCGTCGGTGCGTTCGCGCTCGGTACGCAGATTTGCAACAGCCTCCGCCGTTACATCCGCGTATTCGTTTTCCAGCACGCTGTTCAGGCTGCCCGCGCGGTGCTTCAGTTCCTTAGCCCTATCAGAAGAAACGCGTTGCATGGCAGCGACGTGTTCCAGCCCGGTCAGCTCGCCCAGAATGGCCTGCCGCTCCTTGCCCGTACCGTGCAGCAGACGGGCAAACTCACCCTGCGGCAGCATCACACTGCGGGTGAAGTTCTTGAAAGTCAGGCCCAGCACGGTTTGAATGCGCTCGTTGACGCCCTTGACGCCGCCGTCGCTGAGGTTGGCCCAGCGCCCGTCGGCGTCTTTGCGCTCGAAACGCACCTCGTTCTCGGCCTGCTTGCGGCCCTTGGTGCGCGAGGCGCGGTAGGTCACGCCGCCCGTCTCGAAGGTCAGGCCCACGCTCATGCCGCGCTCGCCCTGCGAGATCAGCGCGTCCAGCCCGGAGCCGCCCAGTCGCTCGGTGTACCCGTATAGCGCAAAGGTCATGGCGTCCAGCAGGCTCGATTTCCCGCTGCCCGTCGGCCCCACGAGGGCAAACAGTTCCAGATCGCCAAAGTCCAGCTCGGTGAACTGGCGGAAGGCGGTGAAGCCCTGGACTTCGAGGCGGATGGGCTTCATGCTTGCGCCTTTGGCGCGGTGATGGATGATAGGTGATGGGTGATGGAAAAAGAGCCACTCTCCATCAACCATCTACCTTTAACCTTCAACCTCCTCACGCCACTTCCTCCGCCCGCGCCGCCTCGTCCGCTTCCTTGAAAGCGGCGCGCAGATCGTCGGGCAATTCGCCGCGCCGTTCGCGGTAATACTGCTCGTACAACTGGGTCAGGCTCAGGCCCTCGCGTTTGAGTTCGGGCAGGGCCAGGTCTTCCTGATTGGCCTCCAGATCCACCGCCAGGGTGTTGGGAGCCAGTTTCAGCACACGGTCTTTCAGGCCGGGCAGGGCGGTTCCGGCGGGGGCGCGCACCACGACTTTCAGCAGGCCGTCAAAGTCGCCCAGCGCCTTGATCCGGGCCTCCACGTTGTCCAGATCGGCGCGAATGGTCTTCAGTTCGCGCCCGCTCGCCAGCGGCAGGACATGCACTCTGGCGGGGCGTCCGGCCTCCACCTCGATCAGGTTGACCTGCTTTTTCTCGCCGCCCTCACCGAAATCAAGCTGGATGATGCTGCCCGGATAGCACGCCAGCGGAGCCTCCGAGATCTGCTGGGGCTTGTGGATGTGGCCCAGCGCCACGTACTGCGCGCCCGCAGGCAGTTGCAGGCCCGACAGCGTGTACTGGTTGGTCAGGTCAAATTGCAGCGTGCGCTCGGAGCCGCTGGGGACCGCGCCGTCCATCGTCGCGTGGGCCATCAACATGTTCACGCTGCCCGCGCGGAAGCCTTCGCCCAGACGGCGCAGGAAAAAGCCCATACCCTCGCGGTATTTCTGCCGCCACGCGCCGGTATCGCCGCCCATCAGGTCGGCGGCCTTGACCAGCCGGCGTTCGGACAGGTACGGCAGCGCGCCCACGGTTAGGGTCTCGCCGCCCTTTGTTTCAATACTTCGCACCATGTCCAGCGGGTTGGCCGTGGGCTGCGCCACCGCCTGAATGCCCACCCAGCCCAACAGGCCCGTCACCGACTCCAGCCGCGCGGAACTGTCGTGGTTCCCGGCGATCACGATGCCCGGAATCCCGGCGTCACGCAGGCGCAGAAAGAAGTCGAACACGGCGGCCTCGGCGTCCGCCGATGGATTGCCCGTGTCGAACAGGTCGCCGGAGACCAGCACAGCGTCAGCCTTCTCGCTGCGGGCCAGGGCGGCGATCTCGATCAGAGCCTCATGGATTTCGGGGGTGCGGTCATAACCACGCAGGTTGCGGCCCGCATGGAAATCAGCGGTGTGAAGTACGCGCATTGCAGAAAAATCTAGCACGGGGAGGGTTTGCGCCGTACTCTTTTCGCATGCCTCCCACACTCCACGGCCCCATCAGCAAGGCGGAGTACCTGCAAACTGAATTGGAAAGCGAGTTCCGGCGCGAGTACGTGGGCGGCTTCTGGTACGGTCTGCACGGCGAATCGGGGCAGGAGGACGGGACGAGCCGGGCGCACGCCGAGATTGCTGGAAATGTGCTGTTTCTCCTGCATGGCCTGAGCCGAAGCCTCGGCTATGACATTTTCATCTCGCAATTCAAGTTGCATCTGCCCGCCAGCAACTGCTTTTTCTACCCCGATGTGGCGGTGTATTCCACTGACCCTGCCGAGGAATATTACGGAACAGAACCCTGTTTTCTGGCTGAGATCATCTCCGAGCGGTCCCGTGAGATTGACCATCTCGTCAAATATCCCGCCTACACCTCTATCCCCAGCCTTCAGACCTACCTGATCGCCGAACAGACCGAGCGGCGCGTGTACGCCTACAGCCGCGAGGGAAAGGAATGGGTTCTGACCGAATACGTCGGCCACGGCGAGATTGCATTGCCCTGCCTGAATACCGTCATCACGCTGGACGAGATTTACGACGGCGTGCTGTCACCGCAGTCCTGACCCCCACCCTGGCGCTAGACTAAATCCGTGACTGCTTTTTCGCCCCCTGCCGAAGCCTTCCGCGTGACGGGCGGGGTCAACCGCGTACGCTTCCGCGCCGAATCGGGCTTTACGGTGATGACCGCCCGGATTGTCAACGACGACGGCGAGGACCCCGACGCCACCGTGATCGGCGTGATGCCCCCGCTGGACGCCGGGGATACCTTCAGCGCCGACGTGCTGATGGAAGAACACCGCGAGTACGGCTACCAGTACCGCGTGCTGAACATGGTGCTGGAGGCTGCCCCTGCCGATCTGACGGAAGCCGGGGTGGCCGCCTATCTGGAGGCCCGCGTGGGCGGCGTGGGCAAGGTGCTGGCCAAGAGGATTGCCGGGATGTTCGGCCCCACCACTTTCGACGTGCTGGAAAACGATCCGAACCGGCTCTTGCAGGTGCCGGGCGTCACGGCGTCCACGCTGCACAAAATGGTCAGCAGTTGGTCACAGCAGGGACTGGAGCGGCGTCTGCTGGCGGGATTGCAGGGTCTGGGTCTAAGCATTTCCCAGGCGCAGCGGGCCGTCAAGCACTTCGGGGAGGCGGCGCTGGAACGCCTGACCGCCGACTTGTTCGCCCTGACCGAGGTGGAGGGCATCGGCTTTCTGACCGCCGACAAGCTGTGGGCCGCGCAGGGCGGCTTGCAGGACGATCCGCGCCGCCTGACCGCCGCCGCCGTGTACGCCTTGCAGCAGGCCGCGCAGCAGGGCGGGCACTCCTTCCTGCCGCGCCACCGGGCCGAGCGCGGCGTGTCGCATTACACCCGCGTCAGTGCGGCCCAGGCCAAGCTGGCGGTGGAGACGGCGGTGGAACTGGGCCGATTGTCGGACGATGAAGCTCCGCTGTTTGCCGAGGAAATGGGCGCGGAGAACCGGAGCGAGAGCCGCATCTACCTCCCGCCCACGTTGCGCGCCGAGAAGAAGCTGGCCTCCCTGATCCGCACGCTGCTGGCGACGCCGCCGGGCGGGGATGAATGGATCGTGCCAGCAGGCGCGGCGCAGGATTTATCCGACGAACAGGCGCAGGTGCTGGAGCTGCTGGCCGATCACCGTCTGGTGGTGTTGACGGGTGGCCCCGGCACCGGCAAAAGCACGGCAACCCGCGCGGTGGCCGATCTGGCCGAGGGGATGGGGTTGGAAGTGGGCCTGTGCGCCCCCACCGGCAAGGCGGCGCGGCGGCTGGGCGAGGTCACGGGGCGCAGTGCCAGCACCATCCACCGCCTGCTGGGCTTCGGTCCCGCCGGATTCCGGCACAACCATCTGGAACCTGCGCCCTATGACCTGCTGATCGTGGACGAGGTCAGCATGTGCGGCGACGGGCTGATGCTCTCGCTGCTCTCGGCAGTGGGCGCGGGCGCGCGGGTGCTGCTGGTGGGCGACACCGATCAGTTGCCCCCGGTGGACGCCGGATTGCCCCTGCTGGCGCTGACGCAGACCGCCCCCACCGTGCGGTTGGAAACGGTCTATCGTCAGGCCGCCCAGAACCCCATCATCCGCGCGGCCCATGACCTGCTGCACGGCACGGCCCCCACCTGGGGCGATCCCCGCCTGAACCTGACGGAAGCCGATCCCGACGGCGGCGCGCGGCGGGTGGCCCTGCTGGTGCGTGATCTGGGGGGACCGACGCAGGTGCAGGTGCTGACGCCCATGCGCCGGGGACCGCTGGGTATGGAACACCTGAATTACCACCTTCAGGGCCTGTTCAATCCCGGCGAGGGCGGCATCAAAATCGCGGACGGCGAGGCCCGCGCCGGGGACATCGTGGTGCAGACGAAAAACGACTACACCAATGAAGTCTTCAACGGCACGCTGGGAACCGTGCTGAAGGCCGAGAACAACCGCCTGACGGTGGATTTCGACAACAACATCGTGGAACTGGCCGGAGCAGAGTTGTTCAACGTCCAACTGGGCTACGCGCTGACCGTCCACCGTGCCCAGGGCAGCGAGTGGCACAGTGTCCTGACCGTGCTGCACGAGGCGCATATGCCCATGCTGTCGCGCAATCTGGCCTACACCGCCCTGACCCGCGCCCGCGAGCGTTTCTTCGCCGTCGGCTCGGCCTCGGCGTGGCAGAAGGCGGCGGGGCGGCAGCGCGAGACGCGCAACACGGCGCTGCTGGAGCGGGTGCGGGCGCGCTGAGCTGATCTCCTTTTGGCCCGCACATTAAGACTGACAGAGTTCTGACTTCCCCCCCAAGCTGGGGTGAAGTTTTCTGCATTTTTCCTTCATACTGACTTCATGCCCACTACGCCCCGTTCCCCCGTCCGAACCACTGAGGGAGCCACGCTGATCGTGTCATTGCTGTTCGTGATGCTGCTGCTGGCGGTGATCATGTCGGTGACGGCGCAGGTCACACTTTCGTCGCGGCGCTCCAGCGTGGACCAGCAGGCGCTGCTGAGCGCGCGTTACGCTGCCGAATCCGGGGTGGCGCGGGTGCAGGCACGGCTGAAGGTGATGAAGGCCCTGCTGGATAGCGCCACCATTCCGGCAATCACTCGGAATTCAGCAGTCGAGAGCCAGATCGCCGCGATGTGCGGTCTGGCGGTTTTGCCGCCCCAGCCGCTGCCCACGCCGGCCAATCCGGTTTCCACCGTCTGCACGTTTCCGGCGGACGGCCTGCGGGATGCGGGCGGAGGGCGGGTTACTCTGCTCACCAACGCAGTCAAGGCCGCCGACTTTGCCAAAGAGGGTTTCAGGGCCACTGGTGATCAGGCGCGCGCAAAGTTCTGGGGAGAGATGTTCTCCGGGACGGCAGGCATGCAGTACGCCGGTCCAGCAGGTCAGAACGGCAGCTACGGCGTTCAGTTTGGCCTGGTGCCCACCCGGCTGGACCGTCAGCGGGATCAGTACCGGCTTTATTTTGAGGTGCCTTCAGCGCAGTCGCGGGGCGTGACCGGGACCACCACCCAGCGGCTCAGTGCCCGCGCCACCAATGGCGGCAAGGGAGAATATTACCTGCTGATCAGCCGCGAGCCGTTTGCCAAGTTCGGCCTGTTCACCAACCGCCAGTTTCAGAGTCCAGAGGCGGAGGCCGACGATACGCTGATTACCTTCACTGAACGCACGCTGTTCAGCGGCCCCGTGCATACCAATGGACGCTTCACGTTCTACAAGACGCCCACTTTCTGGGGCGAGGTGACCTCGGCAGGTTGTCCGCCGGGACCGGGGCTGATCGGTGAGGTGGGGGGAAAGCTGGATTGCTTGGTCCCCGCCGAGCCGGGCGCGCGCTTTGGTATAGCGCCGTCGCAATTCCTGACTCCGGCGCAGATGGCTGGGCGAGGTCCACCCGATAACCTTTCCACAGCGGACGCTCCCAGGGTGGGCGAGACTCAGCCGCAATTCAAGTCATCGGTCAAGTGGGACGCTGACTTTATTCCGCTGCCTACCAACTCCCAGAATCAGCGGGCCGCCGCCCTGGGCTATGACTTCGATCCGGTGACAGGTGTGTTCAAACCATTGCCGACCGCTGGGCTGGCCCTCAGCGGCGACGTTCAGGAGATGCAGCTCTGGCGCGATGAGATCGGCGGGCAGGAGCGGCAGCGCATCAGTTACAAGCAAAGCGGCGTAACGGTTGAACTGTCGTATGGCCAGAACGGTACCCTGTTCATTGAGAACAATGGGGCGTGGGTTCCTGCCGGACGTGACGCCGCCGGAACTGTCGGACCTGCGGGCGGCCCCTTCGCCACGGTCAATCCCTTCAACGGCGTTATCTCGGTGGACGGCGGCAAGATCGCTAACCTCAACGGCGGCCCCAACGTGGCCCAGAGTGGTCTGGCGGGGGCCAGCATCGCCAGTTTCGCCGGGGTCACGGTGGCGGCCACTGGGGACGTGAACATCACCAGCAGTCTCAAGTACACGGTGCCGCCCTGCGGGGGCCAGAACACGGAAACCGCCGCCGCCCCGTGTGACCGGCAGGACGCCCAGAACATCCTGGGCATCTACGCCAGTGGTAAGACGAACGCCGATGGCAGTAAGGTGGCGGCCAACATCAACCTGATCAGCCCTAAGAGCTGCCCGGACGGCATCGGTAACTGCCCTAACATCGGCACCAACCCGCAGATTCACGCGGTCCTGATGGCCAGCCAGGGCGCGGTGCAGGTCGAGGGCTACGATCAGGGCGCGCCCGACAACTCGCTGGGCAAGGTCAACCTGATCGGCGGGATCATTGAGGACTATTACGGCGCATTTGGCAAGACCGATGGCCGGGGCTATGGCCGCAATTTCGTCTACGATCAGCGGACCTATGATGGCTTCAGCCCGCCTGCCTTTCCCACCCAGAAGGACTGGTCCATCGTGCTGCGAATCCAGGGCACGAATAAGGATCTGGAAAAAAACACCGGGCTGGGCATCCGCCTTCAGGGCGACGCCGTGAGCGCAGGCCAGGGGGTGCAATGATACGCATACGAGCTGGTCGCTTCCAGGCGGGCTTCACCCTGCTGGAGCTGCTGGTGGTCATTGCGATTCTGGGCATTATCGCGGGTGCGTTCAGTCTGTTTTTGCTGCGGACCATCCGCCAGAACGAACTGCGCGACGCCGCCTATCAACTGGTGGGCGATCTGCGCCGCGCCCGAACAGGCGCGCAGAAATCGGGTGTGGTCAACAGTGTCACGGTCACCACGGGCACCTCCGCATATGCGTTTACCGTCGCGGGAAGTCCACTCCAGACCCGCAACCTGACGCTGCCGCATGGGGTCACCATCAGTCCAGTAGGAAATACAGTTAATCTGAGCTATCAGCCGCCCTTCGGCACGCTGGCGGCCACCGGCGTTTCCTGGAAGCTCACCAGTCCCTCCAACGCCAACTTGAATCTGTGGGTCAAGGCCATTGGAATCACGGGGAAGGTGATGCTCAGTGCAACCGAGAACTAAACTTCCGCCCCGTCACATGGCGGGCCTGACCATCATTGAAGTGCTGGTGAGCATCGCCCTCCTGAGTGTGATCGTGCTGGTGGTTCTGACCCCCCTGACCGGCTTTTTTGGCCTGACCCGCCAGAGCAACCAGCAGGTCAGCGCCACTCAGGCGGCCCAGCGGGCGATGGAATCCCTGCGCGGTGACTGGCTGAGTCAGAGCAATTACGATAAGAATTGCCTGACGAATCCGGCGGTTCTGGATGGTCTGAATATCGAGATTACAGCTCTGGATGTGGATAACCAGCCCACAGGCACCCTGGGAAGACCTGGCACCTGTGGGGCAGTCATCAGTCAGCCACCGCTCAAGCGTGTGCGGATTACTCAGGTGGACCCCCAGAACAGCAATAAGCTGCTGGCCGAGCTGATTGTGGAAGTGGACCGCCGATGAAGCGCCCCTCTATCCAGGGCCTGACCCTGATCGAACTGCTGGTGGCCATCGCATTGGGGTTGGCCATCTTTCTGGTGGCCTCTAACCTCCTAGTTTCCTCGTCGCGCAGCGCCACGGATTTGCAGGGCCGCAACGAGTTGCTGGAGGAAAGCCAGATCGCCCAGAACTACATGGCCGCGCAGATTCGGGAAGCAGTGTATGTGTTTCCGGTGGGGACGACGATCACGCTGGGAGGTGGATACACGACAAGAAGACCGGTAACTGGAGACTGGAAAGTGGGCGATGCGGCGGCACCTATTGTGGCTTTCGTGCGCCCGCCGCAACTGCTGCCGAATCCCACTGGTCCACTGAGCGAGCAATGTACAGGAACAGCTTCTGGTGATATACGCCGCTGCTATAAATTCATCGCCTACTATCCAGTGAAACGCAGCGATTGGGTGAGCGGCGCAACCTCATTCAATAATCCAGGTGCGGACGAGATCAATAAAGACCGCTGGGTGCTGGTGGAGTATCGGAATAATTATGTTTCAGCGCCTGCGCTCTCCACACTGAATGTTCCTTCCTATAGCGCGGCAAGTGGGGGAGAAGGCCGCCTCCTCCTCGATTACGTCCAGCCCCAGCCACTGGCCTTGACGGGCACCCCACCGCTTTTCGAGGTAACCACTGCTGCGCCGCAGGCCCCAGGCAACACGTCCGTGACCATCAATCTGGCCCTGTCGCGGCAGGTGGGTGGGCGTGCTGTGACGGTGCCGGCGCGCAATGCTGCCACCACTGGGCCGCAGAGCGTGACGCCGCTGGTGGTCACGCCGCGCAACGTGGGCAATCTGGCTCCCTGAACGCCTGGGCCGGAGCGTGATACCATTAAATCCCGGAGGCCAAGCGCCCCGGTTTTTCTTTTTTGGCCCCGCCGCAGAACGTGTACAGGCCGCGTTCGGGGGGCAAAGCGCTTGGAGTGTGGGGAGCTATGAAATACATCTTTGTCACGGGCGGCGTGGTCAGTTCATTGGGAAAAGGCGTGGCGAGTGCCAGCCTGGGCGCGCTGCTGCGGGCGCGTGGTTACCGGGTCACGGCGGTCAAGATCGATCCGTACATCAACATCGACGCGGGGACCATGCGTCCCTACGAACACGGCGAGGTCTTCGTGACCGCTTCCGGGGCCGAGACCGATCTGGACATCGGCAACTACGAACGCTTCCTTGATCTGGACATTCCACCGGGCAGCAACATCACCACCGGGCAGGTGTATCAGGAGGTCATTCGCAAGGAGCGCGCCGGGGATTACCTGTCCCAGACGGTGCAGGTCATCCCGCACATTACGGACGAGATCAAGCGCCGGATCAAGGTGGCGGGTGAGGGTGCGGGCGCGGAGATCGTGCTGATCGAGGTGGGCGGCACCGTGGGCGACATCGAATCGCTGCCCTTTCTGGAAGCCATCCGGCAGTTCCGCTTCGATGAGGGCGACGAGAACGTGCTGTACCTGCACCTGACGCTGGTGCCGTACCTGGGCACGTCCAACGAGTTCAAGACCAAGCCCACGCAGCATTCTGTGGCCACATTGCGCTCGGTGGGCATCAGTCCCGACATCGTGATGGTCCGCAGCAAGGAAAAACTGCCCTCTGAGATCACGCGCAAGATCGCGCTGTTCACCTCTGTGCGCGAGAACCGCGTTTTCAGCAGCTTCGACGTGTCGCACGTCTACGAGGTGCCGCTGGCGCTGGAGGAACAGGGGCTGGGCAAGGCCGTGGAAGACCTGCTGAAGCTGGAGAGAGTGCATCCCAACCTGGGCGTGTGGACCAACGCCGTGCGGACCATCAAGCAGCCCACGAACGCCGTCACCATTGCGCTGGCGGGCAAATACACCGCCATGCCCGACGCCTATCTCAGTCTGCTGGAATCGCTGACGCACGCCGGAATCGCCAACGACGCCCGCGTGAACATCAAGTGGATCAACGCCGAGGAACTGGACAATTCCAGTGAGGAAGAGGGCGGCCTGGAAGCGCAACTGGGTGACGTGGACGGCATTCTGGTCCCCGGCGGCTTCGGCATCCGGGGCATCGAGGGCAAGATCCACGCTGCCGAGTACGCGCGCACGAACGGGGTGCCGTATCTGGGCATCTGCCTGGGCATGCAGATCGCCGTGATCGAATACGCCCGCAACGTGGCGGGCCTCTCTGGAGCCAACAGCACCGAGTTCGACGCTTACGCCCCCCACCGCGTCATCGACCTGATGCCCGAACAGGTGGAGATCGCCGGGCTGGGCGGCACTATGCGCCTGGGCGACTGGCCGATGGACCTGAAAGCCGACACACAGATTGCCAGGTTGTACGGCGTCCCGGACGGCGGCACCGTGCGCGAACGCCACCGCCACCGCTTCGAGGTCAATCCGGCCTACACGGAGCGTTTGCAAGACGCGGGCCTGATCATCAGCGGCGTGACGCCGGGGGTGGCGGGCCGGGGTGCAGGGCTGGTGGAAAGCATCGAGATTCCTGGCCACCCGTTCTTCGTGGCCCTGCAAGCCCACCCCGAATTCAAGAGCCGTCCGATGCGCCCCAGCCCACCCTTCGCGGGATTTGTGGCGGCGGCGCTGGCCCACAAGGGCCTCAGAGGCGAGACAGTGCAAAGCCTGACGGTCTAAACGTTTAAACGCGGCGCTGGGAGATCCCGAGGGCTTCCAGCGCCGCGTCCACCTGAGTCTCCAACTCCTCCACAGTGCTGCTGTTGTCGATCACAAAGTCGGCCTTCTGCCGTTTCTCGGCGGCGGGCGTCTGGCGGGCGTCTCTGGCCAGGACTTCTTCGCGGGAGAACTGGCTGCGTTCCATCACGCGCGCCACGCGCAATTCCAGTGGGGCGTCCACCACCAGCACGGCGTCCATGCTGGTATTCAATCCACCCTCGAACAGCAGGGGAATGTCCTGCACGGTCCACTGCGCGCCGTCCGCCACGGCCTGCTGTTCCAGCGCCGCCATGCGGGCGCGCACGCGTGGGTGGACAATCGCGTTCAACTCGGCCAGCCGTGCCGGATCGGCGAAGGCGACGGCGGACAGGGCGGGGCGGTCCAGCACGCCTCCCCTGACCGTGCCGGGAAAGGCGGCCTCGATCCGCTCCAGCGTTTCCAGTTCCTCCGTGACCAGCCGGGCCTGGGCGTCGGCATCCAGTACCGTCAGTCCGTGTGCGCGTAGCAGGGCCGCCACAGTACTTTTGCCCGCGCCAATGCTGCCGGTCAGGCCCAGACGGCGGAGCGGGGCAGGGAAGGAGGCGGAATCGGTCATGGCCGTGACTATAGGGCCGTGGCTGTATGGGGCGGCAACACAGCGCAAAGGCGATCCGGTGGCCCATCAGCCCCGCGTCAAATGGATGGCGGACACTGCGGCCAGATGAAGTCCCCGCGCGCTCTGCACCGCCTTTCTGCTGCTTTCCCTGTTGCTCCCCTGACTCCAGGCTCTCTCACTGGCACTTCACCCCCGCGCGCCTGGCACTCCCGTATCATGCCGGGCGTGTCCCATGACGATCAGGACGTGGTTTCGGATGGCCAGGAGGGATCGGCACAGTATGATCTGTGGAACTTACCCCACCACCAACCCACGGAGGTTTTCCAAGTGAATCGACGCACGAGTATTTCCGGCCTGCTGTTCCTGGCCGCCGCACTTCTGGCCGCACCGGGCCACGCGCTGGCCCAGGCCCAGACGCCGCCGCCCGCTCCGGTTCAGCCGCCGCCCGCACAGACTGCGCCTGTTGTGCCTGCACCCGTCACACCTGCGCCTGCCGCACCGGCACCCACTGCCCCCACCTTGCCTGTTCCCACCGTGCCTGCGCCCACCACTGCGCCCCTTCCTGTGCCTGCGCCAGTGCGTACCATTCCAGCGGCCAACTACGTGGCGCAGGGCGTGTTCAATTACGAGCAGGGCAAGTACGACGAGGCGTATGTGGCCTTCCGCGCCGCCTCCGAACTGGACCCTAAAAATGTGGACGCGTTGCTGGGGCTGGGGCGTTCGCAGGTCAAGCTGCGGCTGTTCGGTCCGGCGCTGGAGACCCTGAAAGCTGCGCTGGCGCTGGACCCGCGCAACCTGAACGCCTCGGTCTATCTGTCACAGGCTTACGTGCAGCAGTACATCGGCTCGGGCGATCCGCAGGCTTTTGTGGGCAACCTGCCCGAAGCGCTGAAGGTGCTGGACGGTGCCGAAGCCATTGCCAGGGCGCAGACGGGCAAACCGGGCGAGGTCAGCCTCAGCCGGATTTTTAATGACCGGGGCTACGTGTACAAATTGCAGGGCGACGCGGGCAAGGCCATCGAAGCCTTCAAGCAGGCCAACACCCTGAACCCCGACAACAGCGTGCTGCTGTTCAACCTGGGCGACATGTACTACGCCACCGGGGACCTGAAGGCGGCGCTGGACTACCTGCAACAGGCGGTGATCGCCGATCCGCGCGATCCCTACAACCGCGCGTATTACGCCAAGCTGCTCGCCCTGAACGGTGACACAGGGGCGGCCCGGTCCGAGGCGGCCCAGGCTGCCCGGCTGGCCCCCGCCAACGCTTACGCGGTGGGGCAGTACGGCGTGGTCAGCTATCTGGCCGGGGACCGCGCCACCGCCAAGACCCAGCTCACCCAGGCCGTGACCCTGGACCCGCTGCGCAACCCCGAGTTCTACTACTACCTGGGCCGCCTGAGCCTGGATGTTGGTGATCTGAAGGGCGCGCGCGATTCGCTGACCCGCGCCGCCTCGCTGGGCAGCCGCACCCCGGAATACTTGTACTACCTGGGCCTCAGCTACGAGCGCGGCGCGGGCGCGGTGGCTCCGGACCGCCTGAAGGCCCGCGACAACTACGAGCGCGCCCTGCAACTCAGCCCGGCATACAAGGCCGCGCAGGACGGTCTGGCCCGCGTGCGCTAGAGCGTCAGTCTGTCAAGAGGGGAGCCAGTGCCATGTGCATATGGCTCCCCTTTTCTGGCACGGGCTGGGCCTCTGGCGTGGGCTGGAGCATGTTTGCTACCATCTCGCTACACATCCCCTCTTCATCTTTTTCGCTGTCATCTCCTGGCAAGGCGGGCCGTCCTAGCCTGGAGAGAGTTCAAGATTCATTCCCCGGACCCTTCAAAAGGAGCTTTCTGATGCAGAACATCCCATCCTCTCCCCGTTTCCTGAGCGGCCTGCTGCTGACCTGTACCCTGCTTCTGACGGCCTGCGGTGGTGGGGGAACACCTGCCCCGGACAAGCAGGGCGGCGGAAAAGACACCGGACCATCCCCCAGTGCCGCAGAAGCCCAGATGCTTCAGGCGGTGAACACGGCCCGCGCCACAGCGCGCAAATGCCAGGGCAAGGATTTCGCGGCGGCTCCTGCCCTGGCCTGGAACGGGCTGCTGGGCAAGGCGGCCCGCGCCCATGCGCAGGACATGGCGGCGCGCAACTACTTTGACCACGTTTCACCAGATGGTGGAACCATGACCACCCGTGCCGAGGCCGCCGGTTATACCGACTGGAAGAAGCTGGGCGAGAACATTGCGGCGGGCTTCAACGACTCCCAGATTCCCGAGGCGATGAACGCCTGGCTGGAAAGCAAGACAGGCCACTGCGAGGCCCTGATGAATCCCGGGTTCAGGGAAGTGGGCTTTGGCTACGCTCCAGCCACGGGCGGTCAGTTCAATGCTTACTGGGTGCAGGATTTCGGCACGCGCTGAGAACCTTTAGCAGATCACTGTGAACGGGGCCAGCATCGGCGCGGCCCCTTTCTTCCTGGCTTGGACTCATTCGGACTCCGTCGGTAACGCGGCAGAAATCGTAAGAGCGCCGATTCCTGCACTTCACGCCCGGAACCCGTTTTTCTCCTTCTCGCTCTGCTCGGATTTCCGGGTGTTTTCAACACCCTTCAATCGGAGTCCGTATCAGCCCCGCGCTGCCCGCTGCCGCGCCACGAAGGCCAGAAACTCTGCCTGTCCCAGCGTGTTGATGACCCCATCCGGCCTCAATCCCGCCTTGCGCGCCACTGCCACGCCGAAACAGGTGTCGGACAGGCCGCCGGGAACGTGGGCGTCGGTGTTGATGGCAAACGTCAGGCGCTGACGCCAGCGCAGGACGTCGCGCCAGTCCAGGTCCAGACGGGCGGCGTTGGCGTTGATTTCCACCACCGTCCCGTTGGCCTCGCAGGCGGCCAGCACGGCTTCCAGGTCCAGTGCGTAGCCGGGGCGGCGCAGCAGCAGGCGGCCTGTGGGGTGGCCCAGAATGGTAATGAGTGGATGTGAGGCTGCCCGCACCAATCGGGCGGTCTGCTTCACCGGGTCCAGCGTGAACAGGCTGTGGACGCTGGCGACGACGTAATCCAGTTCCAGCAGCACGTCATCCGGGTAGTCCAGAGAGCCGTCGTCCAGAATGTCGACCTCGGCCCCGGCCAGCACGGGTAGACCTTCTGCCTGCAAAGCGCGGATTTCGGCGATGTAGGCGTGCAGGCGCTCGATGCTCAGGCCGTTGGCGTAGTGCGCGGCGCGGGAATGATCCCCAGTCCCCAGATAGTGTTGGCCGTGGCCCAGGCCCACCGTCGCCCCCACCATGTCGCGCACCGTCGCCGCGCCGTCGGACCAGACCGAGTGGGTGTGCAGCATCCCGCGTATATCCTCCACCGTGACCAGTTCCTCTGGCGGCGGCAGCGTCTGCCAGACCCCGTCATGTTCCGGTTCGCGGTATTCGGCGGGGCGCAGGGGCAGACCCAGGGCGTCGGTCACGTCCTGCTCCGTCGGCGTGGGGATGAGGATGCCGTCCTTTTTCAACCCACGTCCGGTGAGATCGAAGCCCTTCGCCTTTGCCTCTGCCCGCAGTTCCTCACGGTACTTCGCTGGGCCGCCCATCATCAGATCGAGCGCGCCGCGTGCCCCGGCTGGCGCGTAGGCGATTTCCACGGGCACGCCATCCACCCGGCCCGCCAGCACCGGCTTTTTTTCGACTGGGGCCAGGTCTTCCACTGCGCCCGCCAGCCGCGCCGACACCTCCTCAGCCGTGCCCGTCACCGTCACGCGGGCCACCCGCACGGTGTCCAGACCACGCCGCGCGTCGCCCGCGATTCGTCCGTCCAGATCGGCCAGCCGCGCCGCCAGCGCCCCCGAGATGTCCAGCCCGGTGCTGAGGCTCTGGCGTTCCTGCGAAGCCAGCGCGAAATCCACCGCCTCCAGAATGGTGGCCGCGCTTTTTGCCCCAAATCCCTTGGTCCCCGCCACCCCGCCGTTCTGTGCGCCCTCGCGCAGGCGTTCCAGCGAATCGAATCCGGCGTCCCATAGGGCGCGAATCTTCTTCGGCCCCAGCCCCCGCACCCGGAACAATCCCAGCACACCGGGGGGAATCTGGCTGGCAGCGTCCTCCAGCGGGCCGAAGGTGCCGGTCTGCATGTACGCGCCCAGCTCGGCGGCGATGTTCTTGCCCACCTTGGGAATGCCCGCAAAATCCTTTGCCGCCAGCTCGGACGCCTCGGCCTCCAGCCCCTCCAGGCTGCGGGCCGCGCTGCGGTACGCCTGCGCCCGGAAGGCTTCCTCGCCCAGCAGGTCCAGCAGATCGGCGGTGGAATTCAGGGCATGGACAAGGGATTTGCGGGTCAGGTCAGCCACACGGGCAGTTTAGTGCAGCCTGCCGTTCTTTTCGGTTCTTGCTTGCTGGACTGTGTCCATCCTGGGCAGAATACGGCCATGCCCCTGACCCTGACCCAGTTGCGAAAAACGGTTGCCGAGATGGACGCCCCCGAACTCCAGGGCCTGATTGAGGAGCTGTTCAAGGCCAACGTGACCAATAAACGTCTGCTCACGGCGCTGCTGGAAGGGGACTCGTCTGATCTGCTCGCCAAGCTGGACAGCGAATTGCTCAAGGCATTCCGGGACGAGGGCCGGATGCCCACCATGAAAGTCGGCGGGGCCAAAAAAGCGCTGGCTGCGTACCTGAAAGTCGCTTCACCCATACAGGCGCTGGACGCGGAACTGCGCTATGTGGAGGCGGGGATTCGCTGCCTGAACGCCTACGGCGACTGGCCGGAAAACAATTACAGCAGCATGGAAAAGGTCTTTGAATCTGCACTGAAGCGGGCGCGCACGCTGGACGCAGATGCGGTGCCGCACAAACGTCTCGCCGCGCTGGTCAAGGACGGAGACGGCTTTGGCTACGGCTTTTCCGATCAACTCCAGTGGCTTTACGATGAGTTCATGGAGGAGCTGGAAGAAGATTGAAAAAGGCGGGAAGCACAAGCCTCCCGCCCCTCTTTCAGCTTATTTGGTTCAGTCCGCGAAGCGCTTCAGCACGTCCCGGCTGATCACCAACCGCTGAACCTCATCGGTGCCCTCGCCGATGCGGGTCAGGCGGTTGTCGCGCCAGAAGCGTTCCACGGGGTATTCCTTGACGTAGCCGTAGCCGCCCAGCATCTGAATGGCCTCGTCGCAAGCTTCCACGCCCACGGTGGTGGCAAACAGCTTGGCGCGGGCGACGGGCGTGGTGAAGTTCTCGCCCGCGTCCTTGAGATCGGCGGCCTTACGAATCAGCAGGCGGGCGGCTTCCAGTTTGGTGTCCATATTCGCCAGTCGGAAGGAGATGTCCTGGTTGTAAGCAATGGGCTTGCCGAACTGCTCACGCCCCAGCGTGTACTTGGCGGCAAATTCAAAGGCGGCACGGCCCAGGCCCAGGCCCATCGCGGCAATGCCCACGCGCCCGCCGTCCAGCACCTTCATCACGTCCTTGAAGGCGTTGCCGCGCTCGCCCAGCAGAGCTTCGGCAGGCAGATGAATGTCTTCAAAAATAAGCTGCGCGGTGTCGCTGCTCCTCAGGCCCAGCTTGTCTTCCTTGCGGCCAATGCTGAAGCCCTCAACCTCGTCGCGGTTGAACACGAAAGCGCTGATGCCATCGTTCTTGCCCTTGCCCTCGCGTGCGGCGTCGGTGCGGGCCAGGATGACGTAGGTGCCGCCCACGCTGCCCTGCGTGATGAAGTTCTTGGAGCCGTTCAGTATCCACGAGCCGTCGGCCTGCTCTGCGGCTTTGGTCTGAAGACCGCCGCTGTCGCTGCCGCTGCCCGGCTCGGTCAGGCCCCACGCGCCCAGTTTCTTGGCACTGGCGAGGTCCGGCAGGAACTTCTGCTTCTGCTCCTCGGTCCCGCCGATCAGAATGTGGCCCTGACACAGCGAGTTGTGGCTGGCGACGGTCAGGCACAGCGAACCGTCCACTGCCGCGATTTCCTCGATGATCATGGCGAAGGTGGCGGTATCCAGCGCCGAGCCGCCATATTCCTCGGGCGTCTGCGCGCCCATGATGCCCATCTCGCCCAGTTCCTTGACGATCTGCATGGGGAACTCGCTGGTCTGGTCCCGCTCGGCAGCGCCCGGCTCCACCTTGTTCTTGAGGAAGGATTTGAGGGCGCTGACAATCGTGCGCTGATCGTCGTTCATGGGCTGGACGTTGGGGCTGATGGCGGCGGCTGAGCGTTCAAGGGTGCTGGTCATGGGTGTTCCCTCCGGGAATATCTGACAGTCTGAAAGTCAAACTGTCTAAAGGCTTAAGGACTGGGGGCGGATTGTTTTTGCGGTTTGCGGTTGGGTAGTTAGACCGTTTGACATCTTCAAACTTGAAACACGCCCACCCGCAGCTCGTCCTGATGCGGGTTGCCCGCGCAGGCGTCCAGCGCGCGGATCAGACGGTCACGGGTGTCGTTGGGCGGGATGATCTCGTCCACCCACAGGCGGGCGGCGGCGTAGCGGGGATCGAGTTCGGTATCGTACTTGGACTTGACCTCGTCATAGAGGCGTTTCAATTCCTCGTCGTCCGGTTCGTGCCCGGCGCGTTTGAGGGCCGCGAGTTGAATGTCCATCAGCGTCTTGGCCGCCGCGTTGCCGCTCATCACGGCATATTTGGCGCTGGGCCACGCGAAGATGAAGCGCGGGCCGAACGCCTTGCCGTTCATGGCGTAGTTGCCCGCGCCGAAGCTGCCCCCCGTGATGATCGTGATCTTGGGAACCACGCTGTTGCTCACGGCGTTCACCAGCTTCGCGCCCCGGCGGATAATCCCCTCCTGCTCGGAATCGCGGCCCACCATGAAGCCGGTCACGTCGGACAGGAAGACGAGGGGAACGCCCGCCTGATTGGCGTCCAGGATGAAGCGGGCAGCCTTGTCGGCAGAGTCGCCGTAAATGACGCCGCCCACCTCAATGCGTGTTCGCAACCCTGGCTCACCGCCCGATTTGAGCTTCTTCTTGATGACCGTGCGCTGGTTGGCGACGAAGGCCACCGGGTAGCCACCCACCCGCGAGAAGCCGCACACGATGGTCTCGCCGTATTCCGGCTTGAACTCGTGGAACTCGCCGCCGTCCGTAATAGAGGTGATCAAGTCGCGCACGTCATAGGTCTTGCCGCTTTCGAAGCCGACAATCTCGCTCAGGTCACGCCCGGACGCCTCCCGAACCTCCGCGCGGCGTCTGGCCCACGGGGCAACGTCGCCCTGCGCGTATAAGTCGGCCAGCGCCCGCACCCGCCGCAGGGCCGCGTCGTCGTCCGGCTCCTTGTAGTCCACGGTTCCGGCAATGGCGGCGTGCATGTCGGCCCCGCCTAGTTCCTCGGAGTCCACGACCTGACCGATGGCGGCTTTTACCAGCGCAGGCCCGGCCAGATACAGGCCCGAACCCTCGGTCATGATCAGGGTGTCGCACATGACAGGCAGGTACGCGCCGCCCGCCACGCAGTTGCCCATGATGGCGGCGATCTGCGGAATGCCCCGTGCGCTCATGCGGGCGTTCAGGTAAAAGACGCGCCCGAAATCGTCCTGATCGGGGAAAATCTCGTCCTGCATCGGCAGGTACACGCCCGCGCTGTCCACCAGATAGATCAGCGGCAGGTGGTTTTCCAGTGCGATGGTCTGCGCCCGGATCACCTTCTTGGCGGTGATGGGGAAGAATGCGCCCGCCTTGACGGTGGCGTCATTGGCGATGACCATCCACGGACGGCCTGCCACAGTGCCAATTCCGGTGACCACGCCGCCGCTGGGGCAGCCGCCCACGTCGGTGTACATCTCCCAACCGGCGAAGGTCATCAGCTCGTCGAAGGGCGTGCCGTCGTCGGTCAACCGGGCGATGCGTTCGCGGGCGGTCAGGCGGTTCTTGTCGTGCTGGCGGGCCTGTGCCTTTGCTCCGCCGCCTGCGTGAACCTTGTTCTGATCGGCCTCAAGGCGTGCCAGAGCCTCAGCCCATGCGGAGCTGACTGGCCCTGAATTGGCGGCAGACTGCGCCGGGGCGCTGGTGTCGGTTTCGGTCATCTGTGCCGGACAGTCTAACAAACGCTCGTTAGGTTGTGGGGCAAGGATGGGCACACTCTGGGGAGTGAAGACACGGTGAGGGCGGAGCTGCCGCGCTACGCTGGGGGAGCGGAAGCCACGCATGAGCAAAGCTGAAGAGAGAAGTTACGAGGACACGCGCACATTCATCACTTTTAAGGAAGTCAAGCGTGAACCGCGTCCAGAACAGACCGACGAGGAAATTCTGGCGTGAATGGCCCGCGAGATTCAGGCGGATAAGCGCACTCTGGACCTGCTGGCTGAACTTTAACGGTGGCCTTTTCGAAGGGATATTTTCACCGTCATCGTGGCTGGGATTTTCCAACACCCAGCTTTATCCATGCCGCGCACGACCGCATCTAGGCGTGATTGGGAGTGCGGCTTGAAAAGCTGTAGACAGCGCTTTCGGTGAAGATGCTTACCTCACCTTCTTCTCCGAAGCGGCGGCGATTGACTCCACGCTGGCCTATGACCACGGGTTAAGCGACGGCAAGAAGCGCACGGCGCTGGAAGTGATGTTGCTGACATTGAAGCGCAACGCTCCTCACTCCAACCCCTCGGAATGTGAGGTGGCAACGACAATGGTTTTGACGGCGATGGGACTGCTATCCATTGACGGGCTGCGAATCGTATTGACGCTGTGGTGCGGCATTGATCCCGCTGACGCTGAAGCCTGAAAAATCTATGCTGACAAAAAAACATCTGCCTCTAGAGCTGTCGTAAGGAGGCAGAGATTCACCTGTAACCGAATGATCAATGGTTCGGACAGTTTTGACGAAAAGTAGGGGTGGCCCAAAAAACGGGTCTCCGGTAGGGTGAGGTTCTCAAGCCCACACCCAAGGAGACCCAATGACTATTTTACCTGTGCTGCTCACCCTGCTCAATCTCCCCGCTGCCCAACAGCGTTTTTTCCTCCACCTGATGCCGGTGTGGCAGGCCATTCCTGGCCGAATCAATGCCCTGAATCTCAGCCGTTACAGCGGACTCCACGAACGTACCTTCCGCCGATGGTTTCAAAAGGCCCTCCCGTGGAATACGCTCCAATGGAGCG
>NZ_JNIV01000027.1 GCF_000701405.1 Deinococcus marmoris DSM 12784 | reverse complement strand
AGCTGCGGGGAATGGCCGAGAGGCCCGCCAGAAACAGCACGATCTGAAAGCCCAGGTTCTGCCACACCACCAGGGCCGCCGTGGTGGCCAGCGCCTGATCCGGGGAGTTCAGGAAGTTCTGCGGCGTGATGCCCAGCCAGATCAGGAAGGTGTTGACCGGACCGAACTGCGGGCTGAACAGCCACTGCCAGACCCACGCGGCGGCCACGATGGGGGTGACGTAGGGGGCGAAGTACAGCGCCCGGAAACCCCGCGCAGGGCGACGATCTTGTTCAGGAGCAGGGCCACGATCAGTCCCAGCGCGATCTGCGCTGGGACGCCGACGACGGTGTACAGCGCCGTGTTCCGTAGCGCCTGACCGAACTTCTCGTCGGCGAACAGGCGCTGATAGTTCTCGGTGCCGACGAAGGGCTGGGTGTCTTTGAGGATGTTCCAGTCGAACAGGCTCAGGCGCAGGGCAGAGAAGGTGGGCAGGAAACGCACGATCAGGAAGAAGATCAGGGGGACCAGCAGGAAGGTGTAGGCCGTGCGGGTCTGGTGCCGCCGCATCGAGCCGCCGCGCCGGGGGGGCGGCCTGCCCACACCGCCCATCAGCGGTGGAGACGCCTTCACAGATCCTGACGGTGGCCTGAGACCGACCCGCTCAATACCATCAACTTACGAAACATATGCGCCCTCCTGGGTTTTGCACTTTCGGGACCATCCTGGCCCGAGATTGTACGGCGTGCCGGAGGAAAATTCTGTTGTGGCGAATCAGGGTGTTGTCACCGCAGGCCCGATGCGTTCAGCCTCAGCCCCCTCAGGCGAAACGGTCAATGACCTGAACCCCGGTGCCGTTAAACGAGTCCATCTCTGTCAGCGCACCAATAGACTCCTCCAGCGTCAGCCGCGCACCGATCAGGCGGTCCGGGCGCAGCAGACCGCTTGCGATCATGCCCAGCATTTCGGGGTAGGCGTGGGCGGCCATGCCGTGGCTGCCGTAAATCTCCAGTTCTTTTGCAATCACGGCGTCCATCGGCAGCGGCGGGCGGCTGTGACCCGCCACCAGCAGGCCCACCTGCACATGCCGCCCCTGGGTTCGCAGGCATACGATGGAATCGGCGCAGGTCTGCGCGTGCCCCAGCGCGTCCAGCGAGAGGTGTGCGCCGCCGCCCGTGACCTCGCGGATGGCCGTCACCACGTCCACTTCCCGGTTGTTGAGGGTCACTTCCGCCCCCAGTTCCGCCGCCCGTTCCAACTTGTCCGCGCCGATGTCCACCGCGATCACGCGTGCGCCCAGTGCGCGGGCGATCATGATGGCCGACAGGCCCACGCCGCCGCAGCCGTGAACCGCCACCCACTCGCCGCCGCGCACCCGGCCCTGCTGCACCACCGCGCGGAAGGAGGTGGCGAAGCGGCAGCCCAGGCTGGCCGCCGTCACGAAATCCAGCCCGTCCGGCAATCTCACCAGATTCCCCTCGGCGTAGCGCAGGGCCACGTATTCGGCAAACGATCCCCAGGCCGTGAAGCCCGGCTGAAACTGGTCCCGGCAGACCTGCTGCTGCCCGCTCTGACACTCCGGGCAGCGCCCACAGCCGGAGACGAAGGGCAGCGTCACCCGGTCCCCCTCGCGCCAGCGGGTGACGCCCTTGCCCACGGCCACCACGGTTCCGGCGATCTCGTGACCGGGGATGTGGGGCAGCGCGATATCGGGGTCATGGCCCATCCAGCCGTGCCAGTCGCTGCGGCACACACCGGACGCCTCTACCCGCAGCACCACGCCGTCCGCTTCGGGGGTGGGATCCGGCACAGTTCGCAGTTCGGGGCGCATTCCAAATTGCTCGTAGACGACAGCTTTCATACCCTGAATTCTTTCATGGCACAGACTCTTTCACGGCTATGGTCCGCCCGTCACCACTTCAGCGCCCCTTTCCAGCCCCGCGCCCGCACCAGCCTTGCCGCCCGCATCGTGGCTTCGCGGTAAGCGGCATTCAGGCGGGCGGGGTCACGGCCCAGCAGTTCGGTGTTCAATCGCAAATCCGGCAGGTCCTCAAGCCCCGTCGGCGTGCGTGGATCACTCTTCCCCTCCCCGCTGAAGGTCCGGGCCAATCCCTCGGCCAGCCAGCGCGGGATTCCGGCAGGCTGGGCCGTGTGGAACGCCTCGTGCCGCACCGTATTGGGCAGCAGGCCGCGCGCCGCCAGCGCCGAGAGCCGTTGCGTGCGGATGACTGCCCCCTGCGTACTGGCCGCAATATTGACCGGTTCCCCGGTGCGGGCCTGGAAGTCTGCCGCGTTGCCCGCCGCCTCAATCCGCACCTTTACGGGAGGTGACAGACCCAGCGCCTTCAGGTCCCGTGCCGCCGCGTCCCAGGCTTTATAGACGGCCCCGAGTTGCTGACGGTCCTGGGGGTCCACGTAAATGACCGTCAGAGAGCCGTGCTGGGCCTGAAAGGCGTGGGCGGCAGGGGAGAGGAGGGCCAGAGAGAGGAAGAGCGCGCCAACTTGCCAGAAAAACGGCCTGCCCGGTGGCCCCCTCACCCCGCTGCTTTGCAGCGCCCCTCCGCTTCACGGCTCTGCGAGTCACCCACAGGGGTAGAGGGGTCAAAATACAAACCTGCCCCCCTCACTCTCCCCGGTCCCGCACCGTGAACGTCGTCGCCGGGGCGTAACCCTCCACATCCGGGTCATACATCAGGAAGGCGTGGGTGGGCAGCGCGGTGAAGGTGCCGGGGGTCTGGGCGCGCAGCAGGTAGGTCATCTTCTGCTCGCCTTTCAGGTAGTCGGCGTACAGGTCCACGCGGTCATCTAGGAGGTCACGGCCCGCGTACCAGTGATTCCAGTTGTCCCAGCCGTATTCGTCAGGGTCTTGCAGGCCCGCGATGCTCAGGCTGCGTTCGTCCAGCGCCTTCATGCCCGCCGGGATGGGATCGCTGACCACCATGTAGCGCGCGGCCTGACCCACTGGCTGCACGCTGAGGGTCACCAGAATCAGGTCCCCTACCGTGACGGGCTGCATCTGCCCGCCTTTCAGGAGTGAGACGCGGCGGTAAGTATATTTGTTGTTTTTGGCGTCCCAGACAGGTTCCAGGCGCTGATACTGGCGGCTCAGGCGCAGGCCCTTGCTGGCGTCCCCCTTCAGTTCGGTGGGTTCGCGGCTGTACTTCAGTTGGGTGCTAAAGGTCAGCCCGGCGGGTGCGCCCTGAAGCGTGACCGTATGCGCCCCGGCTTTCAGGGTGCTGGCGTCAATCTTGAGGGTGGCTGCCTCCTGCCCGCTGAGGGTGGCCTGCCCGGCAGCTTTACCGTCCAGCAGGGCACTCACGTCGCCGCCCACAGCCTTTGGAGGCTTCAGCGCCAGCGCCGCGATGATCACGTTGGTGGTGTCCTGGGTGGACAGCCACTTGGGGCCGCGCCGATTGGACAGCAACCACTGCGAGACGCCGGGAATCAGGGCGCTGTCCGGCTCCAGCGTGGCGATGGCCTCCAGCGCTTTGGCCGTGACCTGCACGCTGTTGTCGTCCCAGTAGTCGTACCAGGAATCGCCGCCCCCCCGTTTGGGCGTTTCCCAGTGCGACAACGAGCCGCCCTGCGTGCCGATACGCTTTGCTTTCAGGCGGTCCAGCACGTCGCGGGCCGCCTGTGTCTGCCCGGACTTGCTCAGGGCCAGTGCGGTTTCGGCCAGCGCATACGGTTCCAGATCCTTGCGGCGGGCGAAGGCCATCAGTTGCGTCTTGTCCACCTTCCCGGCGTCGGCCAGGGCACGGTAGGCGCTGGCACGCTCGGCCTGTCTGCCCTTGGGGTTGGGCACATTTTTGGCGAGGTATTGCAAGCCGTTGTACAGCATGTCGTTGTTGACCTTCGCCCCCAGTTTCTTGGCGCGTAACAGGCCCTCCACCACGTAGGCGCTCATTTCCAGCGTGCTGTCGTCGTACTGCCAGAAGTTCCAGCCGCCGTCCTCGTGTTGGAACAATTCCAAACGGGCCAGCCCCGCGCTCACGATGTCGGGCAGATTCTCCGCCACGCTCTGCGGCAGGGCGGCGCTGCCCAGGTTTTCCTCGGCCAGCAGCGCGGGCAGAAAGCGGCTCATGGTCTGCTCGGTGCAGCCGTAGGGGTATCCCACCAGATACTCCAGCGCGGGCGACACGGCGGACAGCAGCGACGGCGTGAGGCTCAGGCTCAGGTCCAGCGTTTTCAGGTTGGCATCTGCCGGAATATTGAGCTTGATGCTGGGCTGAGTGGCGCTGCCCACCGCCGTCTGCGTGACCTCGTACCCTCGGGCCTTCACAGGCAGGGGAAGTTTGAGGGCGTCACTACCGGAAGCTGTGCGGGCGGTGAAGGTCACGTTCGCCGTGCCCACGTTGCCTGCCCCGCCCGCTTTCAGGGCCGCGCCACTCAACGGGGTCAGACCGTTCAGCACTGCGCTGGCCGTCCCCATGACTGGTTTATTCAGCGTGTTGTTCACGATCCCCGACAGCGTGACCGTGTCGCCCCGCACCAGGAACGTCGGCAGGCTCAGGCGGGCGATGACGTCCCTGGTGGTCATGGTAGTGGCGACTGTTTGCCCGAAGCGTGGGGTCTTCGTCTGGGCGCGGGCCGTCGCCACCCAGGTGGTCAGATTGTCGGGGAACTTGACTGAAACCTCGGCGTGGCCCCCCGCGTCGGTGAGGAGGTTGGGCACCCACAGAATGGTGTCCTTGAAATCCTGGCGCGGCGTGACCTCGCTGTCGCTGGCGGCAGCTCCGGCCCCAGCCTGCTTGTCCTGCGCGAAGGCAGGGGCGGTTTCCATCTGCCTGGGCGCGGACGCCACGTTGCCCACCTGCGAGAAGTAGAAATTGAGGCTGGAATTGGTCCCTACCGCGTTGCTGCGCGGCGCGTCAAAGACCTGGGCAATCGGCGTGCTGTTGTCGCGCTGCACCAGATAAATCGCCCCATCCACCACGCCCAGCGCCACCTCTCCGGCCACACCCTTGCCATCCGCCGTTTTTACATCCACGCTGAATTTGCCCGTGTCGCCGGGGGCATAACGGGCCTTTTCAGGCGTGACCTTGCCCGTCAGGGCCGCGCCGACACGGGGAACTTTCACGCGCGCCTCGTTGCTGTAGAACTGCCCGTCGCTGAGGGTTGCCGCCGCCACGGAAATGTTGGGGGCCATGTCCGCCGTGACCGGAAAACGGTAGGTCAGCACCGCGCCCGTGCCTCGCAGGACGGTGGAACTGCGGAGCTTGTCGCCTTCCAGCGTCACCAGCACCGGAGCGCCGGGCCTGGGATTGCCCACCAGCACGGTGGCGGTGTCGCCGGGGGCGTAGCTCTTGCGGTCCAGTTGTACGGTCAGATCGCGGTAATTCCAGCCGTAGTCCTCGCCGGGCTTCAGCACCCAGACAAAGTTTTCAAAGGTACTCGCGCGGCCCTGCGCGTCTTTCACGGTGGCCCGCACCAGATACCCGCCGCCACGCGCGGTAGACAGGGTGGTGCTGGCCGTCCCCGCCGCGTTCGTCTGGACCTGGGAGCGGGCCATGCGCGTCTCGCTCAACATCCATGTTTTCTTCTTCTTATCGTAATCGTAGCTCTGGCGGATCAGGTCCAGTGTGACCGGGGCGGCGCGGGCCACGTCCTTCAGGTCACGGGTGTCCAGCGATACGCGGATCGGCTTGCCCGCGTCGTACACGTAGCCGTCAGTGCTGGCCTCCACGTTCAGGCTGGCCGGGAAGGCGATCACCTGCGCCACTGCGCTGACTGTGCGGCGCGACTCGTCCTCTACCTCGGCCTCGATGCGGTAGCTGACGGGTTGGCCGTCCGGGTCACGCTCCAGCGGCAGGGTCAGGTCAAGGTCTCCGCTGGCGTTCAGGCGCGTTTCCTCCTGAATCACCAGGTCGGAGCCGTAGTCCTGGCCCTCGTCGCCAGGCGGCAGGGAATCGCTGTCAAAGCCGGGCGGATAGTAGGGGGCGCGGGTGACGTTGTAATTGACCCTGGCCCCGCTCACGTTGCCCCCGAACAGATAGCGGGCCGAGATGCGGACGCTGACCTTCTCGCCTTGCACGGCGCGTTTGCGGTCCGGCGCAAGGGTGACGGCGTATTCGGGTTTCTGGTAGGCCTCCACCTGAAAGCTGCCGCCGATGTCGCTCTGGCTGTCGCCGTCGGCCTTATCGGGCTTCAGTGAGAAGTAATACTCGCCCAGTTTGGCCCCAACAGGCAGATCCAGCCCGGCGTTCAGCGAACCCAGCGCGTTGGTGGTCAGCGTCTTGCGGTACACCTCGTCGCTGTCGGGGGACGTGATGGTCACGCGCACGGGCGTATTCGCCAGCGGCGTGAGTTTGTCCGCCTGCCGCAGCACCGCCTTGAAATCGACATGCTGGCCGGGGCGGTAGATCGGGCGGTCCGTGTACACGTACCCGCGCACGAGGGGGGCCGCGTAGCTGTTCCAGTACGCTCCGCTGATGGCCCAGTCGTTGCCGGAGCGGGCCAGAAAAGTTTCCTTATCTGAATCGGCGTCGGCCTTCTTGGTGAAGCGGGCCACACCGTTGGCGTTTGCCAAAACTGGAGCAGCCCCGCCCAGCGCCCACACCCGCGCCGCCCGCGTCTGGCCGCTTTCACGGTCTGCCGTGTAGGTCAGCGCCTGCTCCGCGTCGCGCTTGACCACCAGACCCAGGTTGCTGACCAGCACCACCGCGCCCAGGCTGCCGGTGCCCACCACGTACACGCCGCTGGGCAGCTTGCCAAACTTCAGCTCGCCGTCCCGTCGGCTCAGCTTGACTGTGCGGACTGTCTGGGTGCGGGTGGACGCCGTGATCTTCGGGCGGTGCGGATCGGGCGAGGCGGCGAACAGGGCCGCCGGGTCCAGCACCCGCCGCAACGTAAACGTCGTTCCAGCGGGTGCGGAGACCTCCACACTGACCGGCTGGCCGCCCCGGAAGACGCCGCCGTAGATAGAAACCTCGCTCTGGGCCGGGGCCAGACCCACCAGGAGTAAACCGGATAACAATGCGCCCCGCGTCCACCGTCGTTTCATGTCTGCCCCTTTGTGCGCTCTGCGCCTGAGCCAGAGCTTCTTCCTGTCCAGATTGTGTCACTTCTCGCCTTGTCCGTGCAGATTTCGCTCACGGTAGGCTCTCCCGGAGAGTGCGGCGTCATCCGAAAGGCGGGGCAGGGACGGCGGCCCTAGCCCTCGCTGCCGCCCAGCTCCAGCACCGCCCGCGCCGTTATCTCGTCCACGATCAGGCGGCGCATCAACCCTCCGGCCAGCGCGGCGTGCAGGGCGGCGGCCTTGCCCAGTCCGCTGACCACGCACAGCGACTCGCTGGCCCCCCGGATCAGCGCCAGGGGCGGGCCGCTGGCACGGGCGTTCAGGTCCAGGCCCGCGTCGCTGCCGTCCGCACGGTAAAAGACGGTGGCGATGTCGCCCACTGCGCCCTGCGCTCCCAGCGCGGCCAGATCATCAGCGTCCAGATAACCCGCGCTGTACACATGGCTGGGGGTAGAGGCCGTGTGGCTGCCCACCGAAAAGATCAGCAGATCGGCCTGTTTCTGCAACTCCAGCACATGCCGGACGCTGCGTTCACGCCACATGGCCCGCTTGGTGGCCGGATCGTCGAAGAAGGTGGGTACCGGGAAGAGCTGCGCCCCTGCCGAGAAGTTGCGCGCAAAGCGCAGGATCGTGTCGGTCACGAAGCCGCTCATGAAGTCGGCAGCGTTGGCCGAACCGTTGAGCTGCACGAAGGTCAGCCCTGGCACCGGACGGGGAATCAGCGCGTGGCCCACCGCGTTCAGCGTGTTGCCCCAGGCCAGCCCCACGGTCATGCCGGGGCGCAGCAGCCCGGTCAGCGCGGCGGCGGCGGCGGCGGCCACGCGCTCCAGCCACAGCGTTTCCGGGCTGCCCTGCGGCACGCCCACCACCTGCGCGTGCAGGAAGGGATAGCGCGCGTGCAGGCGGGCTTCCAGCATCTGTGCCTGCCCTTCCGGGTCATGGATGCGGATTTCCACCAGACCGCTGCGCCGCGCGTGAGACAGCAGGCGCGATACCTTGGGCCGTGACAGGCCCAGCTCCGTGGCAATCGCGTCGGTGGTCAGGCCCTGCACGTAATACAGCCGCGCCACCCGGACGGCCTGAAGGTCCTGGCTTGCAGAGGGGGCGGAAGCGTGCGCCATACGTGGGGGTCAGCATACGGCTGAGGCGGGAGGTGTCAAGCGTGGGGCTGTTTTTTTGGGCTGTCTGGGTTGCCGGGCCTGTCCGGGCCTTTCTCCAGAGATGTAGAGTAGGGCCGTCCCATGACGAAACGTTCCTTGCCCGCCCTCACCTTTGCCCTTTGCACGCTGGGCAGTGCCTGCGCCAGGATCATTGAGGCCGGGGGACTGCGCATTCATGCCTGAGCGGACCGTGCTGGACAGGCTGCGAGGCGGCCTGATCGTCTCCTGTCAGGCCAACCCCGACTCGCCCCTGTGCGATCCGTACATTATCGGGCAATTGGCGCTGGCCGCCGAGCGGGGCGGTGCAGTGGGCCTGCGGATTCAGGGCTTTGAGGACGTGGCGGCGGTGCGGGCCGTCACGGAGTTGCCGATCATCGGCCTCACGAAGACGGACCGGGATGACACCGACGTCTACATCACCCCCACCGCTGCCGAGGGCATGAAACTGGTGGAGCTGGGCGCGCAGATTGTGGCGTTCGATGCCACCGCGCGTTCCCGCCCTGAACCGCTGGCAGAGATGTTCGCTGCCGTTCACGCGGCAGGGGCGTTGGTCATGGGTGACATCAGCACGCTGGACGAGGCGCGGGCCGCTTATGACCACGGCGTGGACATTGTCAGCACCACCCTGAGCGGATATACCCCCTACAGCCGCCAGCTCGCCGGGCCAGACTGGGAACTGATGCGGGAGTTGCGTGACGCGGGCCTGCCCTTTGCCGCCGAGGGGCGACTGAACAGCCCGGCGGACGCGGCGCAGGCCGTGAGCCTGGGGGCAAGTTTTGTGGTGGTGGGCAGCGCGATCACGCGGCCAGATGTGATTACGGGTTGGTTCAGGCGGGCGCTGGGGGCGTGAGTGCCTAGTGTCCAGAACGAATGTCAAATGTGGGGCGTATCGCCTGCTGAAACCACCGCTCCCGGCGGGAGACTGAGCGAGGCGGGGAAAAAGCTTCAGTGATCGTTGCGACTCGCCCACGTGCGTGGGCAGCCCACCCATACTGCATGGGCCATGCCAGATTCTCCTGAATTTTCCGGCTTCGTGCAGGTGCGCGGCGCGCGGGAACACAACCTCAAAGACCTCTCGCTGCGGGTGCCGCGTGACGCGCTGGTCGTGTTCACCGGGGTATCCGGCTCGGGCAAGTCCTCGCTGGCTTTCGGGACGCTGTATGCCGAGGCGCAGCGGCGCTACCTCGAATCCGTCTCGCCGTACGCCCGCCGCCTGTTTCATCAGGTGGGCGCGCCCGACGTGGACTCGATCACGGGCCTGCCCCCGGCGGTGGCCCTGCAACAGGGGCGCGGCGCACCCACCGCCCGCTCCTCGGTGGGCAGCGTCACCACCCTGTCCAATCTGGTGCGGATGCTGTACTCGCGCGCCGGAACGTACCCGCCGGGGCAGGGCATCGTCTACGCCGAGGGCTTCTCGCCCAACACCCCTGAGGGGGCCTGTCCGAACTGTCACGGTCAGGGCCGGGTGTACGAGGTCACGGAAGCCTCGATGGTGCCCGATCCGTCGCTGACCATCCGCGAAAGGGCCGTCGCCGCGTGGCCCACGGCCTGGGGCGGACAGAACCAGCGCGACATTCTGGTGTCGCTGGGGACCGACGTGGACGTGCCGTGGCGTGAGTTGCCGCCCCAGACGCGCCAGTGGATTCTGTTCACGGATGAGCAGCCGGTGGTGCCGGTGTATCCGGGCCTGAGTCCCGAAGAAACCAGAAAAGCGGTCAAGCGCAAACTCGAACCCGGCTACATGGGCACCTTCAGCAGCGCCCGGCGGCATGTCATGCACACCTTCGCCAGCACCGAGAGCGCGGCGATGAAACGGCGGGTGCAGGGATACATGATCGCCGCCGAGTGTCCGGTCTGCCACGGCAAACGGCTGCGCCCGGAAGCCCTGTCGGTGGGCTTCGCGGGCCACGACATCACGGAATTCTCGCGGCTGCCCCTTAAACAGGTTGCCGCGTTGTTGCGTCCCTACGCCGCCGGGCAGGAGGACGCGCAACTCGGCCAGGACCAGTTCGCCCAGCATCAGCCCGCGCAGGCCCTGGCCCGGCAGCGCCTGACCGAAGACCTGGTGGCCCGCCTGGACGTGCTGCTGGACCTGGGACTGGGTTACCTGCAACTGGAGCGCTCGACGCCCACGCTCTCGCCCGGCGAGTTGCAGCGGCTGCGGCTGGCCACCCAGCTCTATTCCAACCTGTTCGGCGTGGTGTACGTGCTGGACGAGCCTTCTGCCGGGCTGCACCCCGCCGACACTGAAGCGCTGCTCTCGGCCCTGGACAACCTGAAGGCAGCGGGCAACTCGCTGTTCGTGGTGGAACACGATCTGGACGTGGTGCGCCGTGCCGACTGGCTGGTGGACGTGGGTCCGGGAGCCGGGGAGGGGGGCGGCAGGGTCCTCTACAGCGGATCGCCGGAGGGCTTACGGGATGTCAGGGAGTCTAAAACTGCCGAATACCTGTTTAGGACGGCTCCCCAGGGACGACATCAGCCGCGCACGCCCAGCGGCTGGCTGGAACTGGGCAGCGTGACGCGCCACAACCTCAGTGACCTGCGGGTCCGGTTTCCGCTGGGCGTGCTGACCTGCGTGACCGGCGTTTCCGGTTCGGGCAAGTCCACCCTGGTCAGTGGGGTGCTGGCCGAGTCGCTGGCGGCCCATCTGGGTCACGGAAACGTGGAGCAGGCCGACGGGTCACTGGACGAGGAAGACTTCGGGGATAGCCCGCCACCTGCCACCACCGCGCATCTGGGAGGCGACGTGGCCTCGCTCTCACGGCTGGTGCAGGTCAACCAGAAGCCCATCGGGCGCACGCCCAGAAGCAACATGGCCACCTACACCGGCCTGTTCGATCACGTCCGCAAGCTGTTTGCCGCCACCCCGCTGGCCAAAGAGCGCGGCTACAGCGCTGGACGCTTTTCCTTCAACGTCAGGGGCGGGCGCTGCGAACACTGCCAGGGCGAGGGCTGGGTGATGGTGGAACTGCTGTTCCTGCCCAGCGTGTACGCGCCGTGCCCGGTCTGCCACGGCGCGCGGTACAACGCTGAGACCCTGGATGTCCATTACCAGGGCCGCAACATCGCCGGGGTACTGGACATGACGGTGGATACCGCCTGGGACTTCTTCAGGGGCGACGCGGCGGTGTTCCGCAGCCTGGACACTCTGCGAGAGGTGGGGCTGGGTTACCTGCGGCTGGGGCAACCCGCCACCGAACTCTCGGGCGGCGAGGCCCAGCGCATCAAGCTGGCCACCGAATTGCAGCGCGCCGGACGGGGGCAGACGCTATACATCCTGGACGAACCCACCACCGGCCTGCACCCCGCCGATGTGGAGCGGCTGGCCCGCCAGCTTGACCGTCTGGTCGATGCCGGGCACAGCGTGATCACGGTGGAACACGACATGCAACTGGTGGTGGGGAGCGACTGGGTCATTGACGTCGGACCCGGCGCGGGGGACGAGGGCGGCCTGATCGTCGCGCAGGGTCCGCCCCGCGAGGTGGCGCGGGCACAGGACAGCCGCACCGCTCCCTACCTGGCACAGGCGCTCGGCGACGCTGGACCAGAGACGGATTGATTTCCTGGAAATCCAACCTCAGTCACCAGAGAACGTACTGGAGTTACGCGCCGCCAGACCCAGGGGAATCAGCAGCGGCGCGGTCAGGATCAGAAGGCATTTCAGGCAGCGGTGTGGCCGAGAAGATGTGGGGAGTACGCGGCTTTGCCTGCTGATCAGACCTGGGCCAGATCAGCCGTCTGCTTTTCCCGCAACCGTTTGAAAGTGGCCAGGGCCTGCGCCACCACCTGATCCATGTTGTAGTACTTGTAGGTGGCGAGGCGGCCCACGAAGGTCACGTTCCGCTGCGCCCGGGCCAGTGCCTCATATTTCCTGTACAGCTCGGCATTCTCGGGGCGCGGGACCGGGTAGTAGGGATCGCCCTCTGCCTGCGGATACTCGTAGACCACGCTGGTGCGCTCATGGCGCTGCCCCGTGATGTACTTGAATTCGCTGATGCGGGTGTAGGCGTAATCGTTGGGATAGTTGACCGTGCCCACAGCCTGGAACTGCGGTCTGTCGTGCGTCTCGTGCCGGAATTCCAGACTGCGGTAGGGCAACTTGCCATATTGATGATCAAAGAAAGCGTCCACCGGGCCGGTATAGATCAGGTGGCCGTGTGGAATCAGGCCCAGAATTTCGCGGTAGTCGGTGTTCAGCATGATCTTGATGTTGGGTCTGTGCAGCATCGCCTCGAACATGCGGGTGTAGCCGTGCAGCGGCATGGCCTGATAGGTGTCGGCGAAGTAGCGGTCATCCCGGTTGGTGCGGGTGGGCACGCGGGCCGTCACGCTGGCGTCCAGTTCGCTGGGGTCCAGACCCCACTGCTTGCGGGTGTAGCCCCGGAAGAACTTGTTGTAAAGGTCGCGCCCTACCTTGCCCACCACCACGTCCTCGCTGGTGCGGACCTGCTCCACTGGCTCGGCCACCGAGGCGAAGAATTCCTCCACCTGAAAGGCGGTCAGGTTCAGGCCGTACAGGCGGTTGACCGTATCCAGATTGATAGGAATGGGCAATTCCTGCCCGTCCACGCTGGCCAGCACCCGGTGCTGGTAGGGCCGCCACTCGGTAAAGCGCGACAGGTAGGCGAAGACCTCGGCGCTGTTGGTGTGGAAGATATGGGGGCCGTAGGGGTGGATCAGGACGCCCGCGTCGTCATAGCGGTCATAGGCGTTGCCGCCGATGTGGGGGCGGCGGTCCACGATCAGCACCCGCTGGCCTGCGCTCGCCAGCCGTTCGGCCAGCACACTGCCTGCGAAGCCTGCGCCCACGATCAGGTAGTCAAAACCGGCTGGGGCCGCGCCGCTGAGTTCAGGAATTTCAGTCATCGGAACCCGTCAGCAGCGCGTGGGACGCCAGCGCAGGGAGGCGGGTGGTGGGGGCGGCGTCCTCGATCAGTTCGGCCATTTGCGCCCAGGTGCGGTCCCAGGACAGCGCGCTGAGGTACTGGTCTGCGCGTTCCTGACGCTGCCGCGCGGCCTGTGTCCCTGCCTCATCCAGCACCGCCTTGCAGGCCGCCTCGAAGGCATCTGGAGTGTTGGCGATGCGCGCCAGTTCCAGATCGCCGTAAGGGCGGACCACGTCGCGGATGCCGGTGGAGACCACGCCGACGCCCGCCGCCAGGTATTCCGGCGTCTTGGTGGGGCTGATGAACTCGGTGGCGGCGTTGCGCGCAAACGGCAGCAGGGCCACGTCCCAGTGGGCCAGGTAGGCGGGCAACTCGGCGTAGCCCTTCATGCCCAGGTAATGGATATTGGCGGCGCGCGGCAGCTCAGCGGGATCGATCTTGACCACCGGCCCGATCAGCACGAACTGCCACTCCGGCTGACGCCGGGCCACTTCAGCGATCAGGGCCGTGTCGAAACGCTCGTCGATCACGCCGTAAAAGCCCAGGCGGGGGCGCGGCAATGCGGCCTGATCCGCCGGGTCCTGCAACCCTTCGCGGGCCTGAGCGAAATGCCCGACATCCACGCTGGAAGCAAAAGCATGTACGTTGGGATGGCGCTCGGACTTGGCCTCGTACAGCCGCTGACCGCCCGTGAACACCACTCCGGCACGGTCAAAAAGCTGCGCCTCACGCACGCGCAGCTCAGGGGGCGCGCCCCTGAAATTGGCCAGCTCGTCCATGCAGTCGTAGACCGTGACACGCGGGTTCAACCCCACCGTGACGGGCAGTTCCATCGGGGTGTAGACCCACAGGTCATAGTCCAGCAGGCCCTCGTCTTCCACCAGTTCGCCCAGCAGCCGCGCCGTGCGGGCCTGGGACTCGGCGGCGGAAAAGCCGCTCTGGATGTGGGGCGTGCAGACGGTGACGCCGCCCTCCTGTCTGGTTTTCAGGTGGTCGCCCGGCTCCCCAAAGAACGCCTCCCCGAAGACCGGCTCCTCGAAGTAATACACGGCGCGGCTGCGGGCGGCGCGGGTCATCAGGTGCTGGGGGCGTTGAAACACGAAATCCCAGCGCAGATGCGCCAGCACGATCAGGGCAGGCCGGGCGGCCAGGGTGGGTCGGATGGACTGGTGGTGGTGTGGCACGTTGAGCTTCCCTCCCAGGATGCGCGAGGCGGCGGCAGATGACAAAAACCCACGGCCCGGTGAGCGGCCAGCCCTGTTCCAGCTTCGTGGCGGCCCCCCGGCGGTGATCGTCTGGACTATAGGAGGGGGTTCCGAAATGCAAACGTAACATGCACATGGATTGCGTCCCAGATGGACTTCAGCTAAAGAATTTCATGGTCTGGGCTAAATGCAAAATGAGTGCGGTCGGGCGCTAGGCTGCCGCCACCCATGACGTCGCCCAGTCATCCCTTCTGGCCTGCCGCCTCCGGCTCTGAACTGCCGCCTGTTGTCGTCGCGATTCCAGCGCGCGACGAGGCGGAAGGGATCGGCGCGACGTTGCGGGCGCTGGGCGCACAGATGAACGGAACTGGGCAGCCTTTCCAGAATTTCGGCGTGCTGTTGCTGGTCAACAACTGCGGCGGGGGAACAGCGGTCCGCGCCAAACAGGCCGCGCCGCAGGGGCTGAAGCTGCGAATAGAAGAAGTGTTCCTGCCCCCCGGCGAGGCCAATGTCGTCGGCGCACGCCGCCGCGCCCTGGACCGCGCCGCCGAACTGGCCGGGGACGGCGGCGTGATCGTCAGCACCGACGCCGACACCCGCGCCGCGCCGGACTGGTTGTGGGCGCTGCTTCAGCCCCTGCTGGCCGGGGCCGACGCCGCCGCTGGGCGGATTCTGTTAGGTGGGGACGGGGCCGCCCTGGAGGAGGAGGTCCGCCGCACCCATCAGCTCGACGACCTGTACCGGCTGGCCGCCTGTCAATTGGGTGCCCGCCTGAACCCGGACCCCGCCGATCCCTGGCCCCGCCACTGGCAGCACTTCGGCGCGAATCTGGCCCTGAGCGTGCGCGCCTACCGCGCCGTGGGCGGGGTGCCGCAGGTGCTGTGCCTGGAAGACCTCGCGCTGGTGCGTGAGCTGCGCCGCGCGGACCTGACGCTGCGTCATACCCCCGACGCCCGCGTGTACACCAGCGCCCGCCTGTCGGGCCGGGTGGCGGTGGGCCTGTCCACGCAACTGGCCGAATGGCGGTGTGGGCCGCAAGTCTGGCGCGTTCCCGGCGGCGCAGAAATCGCGGCACTGGCCCGCGCGGAAGCGGCGCTGCGGGCGGCGTATCCGGGCGGCTGGCACCCCCAGCTCCCTCACCTGTGGCGGTCTGAGGCTGGGCCGCTTAAGGCAGCCCTGCACGCGCCCACGCTGGGCCAGGCCCTGGAGGCGGCCCACGCCGCGCGGGAAGCGGGGGACTGGGGTGCCCAGTACCCATCCGTCCCCGTGGGGCAGGCGCTAGCCGAGGTGCGCGGCCTGCTGAATCAGACTGCCGCGCCCGCCATTTACATGCCGTCGCGGGTGAATACGTCCAGTCGGTAGCCCTGCTGCCCGTCCCCGTGGCGCTCGGCGTGCAGGTGGTGCAGGCCGTGGCCCACGCGCGCCAGTGTGGCGGCATGCACCGCGTCGCCGGTCTGCGGGTAGTCGTGGACCTGTGGCGTCCAGTGGACCAGCAGCAGGGTTCCGCACGCACTGAGCCGCGCCAATACCCCGTCCAGTGCCGTTTCCAGGTTTTCCGGCGAGAGGTAATACAGCACCTCTGACAACACGATCAGGTCAAAGGGACCGTCCGGCAGGTCCGTGGGAAGGCGGCGGCGCTCGAAAATGATGTTGGAGTGGGCGGCGTTGCGCGCCCGTGCCCGGGTCAGCGCCTGCTCGTTCAGGTCCACGGCCCACAGTTCCCCGGCCCGCCCTGCCAGCAGACCGCTCAGCACGCCGATGGAGCAGCCCACCTCCAGCGCCCGCGCATAGCGCTCATGGGGCAGCGCAGATAGCGTGCGGGCGTACTTGGCGGCCTCGTAGGGGCTGCTGGCAAAATCCCAGGGGTCCTCGCGGGCGCGGTACACGTCCTCGAAATAGTCTTCCGGCAGGGTCATGTGGTGGTGGCCTCCTGTGCGGCTGGGACGGCTTGAACGAACGCCTCGAAAAACAGTTCCGGGCCGTTCAGCGCCCGCTCCACCATCTCCGGGGCCAGGGTAAAACCGTGCGGATCATCGGAAATGCCCCCCAACTGGGTGGCGTGCGCGGCGATGGCCTGCGCCTTGCGGGACCGCGCGGCCCCCACCGCGAGGCTCCACACGCGCGCTTCCTGAGCGGTGGGCCAGGCATTGGCGTCCCCGCGCTCGGGCAGCCACACCGCGTATTCCAGTCGCCGGGTAGCGGGTGGGGCCGCCCCCCAGACCGGTCCCCACGCGGCGCGGTGATCGGGGTGCGGGTCGCGCCGCCACGGCAGCAGCAGCGTGGCGGGAGGGGCAGCAGCAAAAATTCTGCCTACCTCGCGTCCCATGTCAGCAGGGTCCACTCTGTCCAGCGCGCCGTCTGGCAGACCCAGGGCGTGGGTGCGGGTTTCTGGCACGCCCAGCGCCGCCAGCCCCGCGCGCCACTCGGACAGCCGGGACTGGGCCAGTCGGGCGCGTGGAAAGCTGGGTGAGTTGGGATGGGAAAATCCACCGTCCGTGACCAGCAGGGCGTGGACCTCGCGGTCCAGATCGGTCAGGGCGGCGATCAGGGCGGCGCACCCCAACGCCTCGTCGTCCGGGTGCGGCGAGACGATCCAGACCGGGCCGGGCAGGGTCCGGGGGTCCAGGGGGACAGGATTCAGCGTCACAGAATCCACTGTTACAGCGTCCAGCGTCACAGCCCCTCGTCTCCCCACGGGCTGTAGGCGTCGTCGGCCAGTTCACGGGCGTCCAGCACGGCGCGGCCCAGATGCAGGCGGGCGGCGTCGGGGGCAGGCTGGCGCAGGTACATCCGCAGGTCGCGCAGCAGCCGCTCGGCGGGGTGTGGGGCGAGCAGGCCGCGCGCACCCACCGCGCGTTCCACAGCCTCGCAGGTCAGCAGACAGGCGTCCTCGGTGACCTCGCGGGCCAGGGCGACGTAGGCCAGAACGCGCGGCAGATCATCCGCCCCCGCTCTCTCCAGATGCACTCTGTTCAAATGCGCTCCCTCCAGATGTGCTGCGCCGCGCAGGACCGTCTGCCACGCCGCTTCCAGCCGGGCCGCCACCGCTCCAAAACGCAGGCGCTGGAGGTCGTCGCCGGTCCGTTCCAGTTGACGCAGTACATCCCGCCCGGCCTCCAGCACGGCGTCTGCACCGCCCAGTTGCACGGCCAGAAACTGTAGCGCACCGCCGCCGAACTCCGGCTGGCGGTAATAGTCGCCCGGTTGTCCGATCACGTCGTCTGCGCCGAGATTCAGGCCCGTCAGGTCCACGCGGAAACTGACGGTGGGCCGCATCCCCAGCGGCTGCCAGAAGGCCGGGTCAAAACGTTCGGGCGGCGCGGCGTGGGGCAGCAGCGCCAGCACCCGGCCCCCGCCCTGCGGCAATTCGGCGGGCAGCAGCGGGCGGGTCACGAAGTCCGCGCCGGAGGTAAAGGTCTTGCCGCCGACAAGTGTCCAGCCCACGCCCGCCTCATCCCGCTCCAGTCGCAGACCCGGCCCATCCTCGGTGTTCCAGACGCCGAACAGCTCGCCGCGCCGGGCATCGGCCTCCGTGCGTTCGCGCTGCTCCTGAGAACCGTGGGTCTGAATCAGGTGCAGGGCATTGACATGGCCCTCGTAGATCCGGCCCACCGGCAGACTGGCCCGGCCCACCCGGCGCAACACGGCCAGCAGCCGCGCGCCGGACAACCCCAGACCTCCACTGGCTGTAGGCAGCGTTGCTACCAGCAATCCGGCCTCTCGCAGCGCCGCGAACGAGGCGGCAGGAAAGGCCCCGTCTGCGTCGCGCGCGGCGGCCTCGGCAGCAATGGCAGAGGCCGCGTGGGCCAGGCGTTCCAGCACGGCGCTGAGTGTGGCGGGTTCGGGGGGCAGCACGTCGATGTGTTCGGCGGCAGGCCGTTCGTGCTGCTCCTGGGCGTGGTTCAGGGCGTCGACCAGCGGGCCGTGGGCCGCGCGGCCTCCCAGGGCGTCGGGGTAATCCCACAGCCCGTTGTGGCAGTGGCGGTCATCGTCCCAGCCGGGATGGTTGACCACCGGGTACAGGCAGACGCCGTGGATGGGGACGCCACCCGCCCGCGCCGCCTCCACCTCGCGCGCCACCCCTGCGAACCACGGCGCACGCTCGCCGTCCTCGGCCCCAGTTTCGGCAATGACCAGCGGGCGGGCGTAGCGGGCATGGACCTCGGCCAGCAGCGCGCGCAGGGGCCGGTGATCGGCGTCGCCCGGCGTCAGAAACTTCCGCAGATGCGCCTGCGGGTGGTGCCACCACTGGTTGTAGGGGTAAAAATTCAGGCCCACCACATCCACGTACCCCTCGCCGCCGCCCAGTTCCGGCAGGGTGCGGCCCAGCAGCATGTCCAGCGCCTCGAACTGCGAGGCGTGGCTGTGCCGGGCGGTCTCGGCCTCCTCTGGCCGTTCAGGATGGGGAACGACGCTGATCAGCGGCTCGGCGTGCAGGAAACGCACCGCCGGGTCAACCCCGCGTGCGGCGTCCATGCCCGACATGGCCGCCCGCACCAACTGGGCCTTGAGGGTCAGCCCGCGCCCCTGCGCGAAGGGATTCAGGTAGCCCACGTCACCGCCGCCCCAGGCCGTGAACGAGATCTCGTTGACCGGGCAGATCCACAGCGTCCCTTCGGTGTGTTCGCGCAAAAACCGGGCCGCCGCCGCCGCGTAACGGCCAAAGATGGCTGGAAAGTCGGGGGCGAACAGATCTACAAAATCTGGAAAACCGTAGTGCAACAGGTCCCAGACCACCTGCACCCCCGCCTCCCGCGCCGCCGTGACCTGGGCGAGCGCCGAGGAAAAGTCGTACTCGCCCGGCACCCGTTCGATCAGGTGCCAGCGCAGGCCGTCGCGGGCGGTCAGCAGGCCGCTGGCCGCCAGCCGGGCGTAGTCCTGCCCAGCAAAGCGGTCATGCGCGGTGGCGTCGATCACGTCGATGCGTCGTCCTGAAGGACGGCGCTGGGTGCTGCACTCGAACCCGCCCCAGTAAAAGGACTGGAACCCAGGAGGAAGGGCGGGGGCGGGTGCCCCGGCAGGTGGCGGGGCTAAAGCAGGAAGCGAGGTCATGGCCCAGAGTGGCGTCAGGAGGGGGTGGCGCGGCTGTGGAGGGCGTGAACTTTTCTGTAGGCTTTTGCCGCCAGGATGGCTTCGGTGGGCGACTCCCGTGAACAGCGGTGAGGGTATGAAGGTCTGTTACGCCGCATGAGGCTGGAACATATCGGCTGGCAGGAACACGGATCTCTGGTTGCGCTCGGTTTGAGAATGTTGTTCTGATGGATGTCCTGACCGTATTTCGGGGGTCTTCAAAGCAAAAACGTGGAGGCCAGCATCACCGACACTGGTTCCACGTCTTCGCCACATTTTCTCCTGTCCTGGACTGGCGCTCCCGCAGCCGGACCCTGGGCAGTCAATCCCTACCAGTCGCGGAAAAATCAGGACAGAAGGTGGGTCTACACCTCGATCTTCAGCCGGGCAGCCTGATCGGTGATCTCGAACAGTTCGCTGTGCGGCGAGACCGTGATCTGCCCGTAGTTATCCAGCAGGTCACGGTAGGCGTGGGCCACTGGATTGGGCTTGCGGTCCAGGGTGTACAGGCCGTTGGTGTTCACTGTCCCTTTTTTCTCGGCCAGTTGGATGTCCCAGTCGATCTGATCGGTCAGGCTGTACCAGGTAAAGCCCACCACCGGGGTGCCTTCCTGGCGCATCCGCAGGACGTTCATCCACTGTTTCCACAGCCAGATCGGGGCCTGCTCGAGGTCCGCGACGTTGGTCTCGGTGTGAAAGACCGGCTTCTTGTAACGCTCGTAGTAGCCCTGGACGATCTGGTACCAGCCGAAGACGTCCTCACCGAACATCACTTCCCCGTCGGGCTTGGTGATCTTCTCGTTGTGGCCGTAGTAATCGCTGCCCATGATCTGGTGGCCCGGCGGCTCTCCGGCCATGAACCAGTCGTACTCCTCGCGGGACAGGCCGTTGTCCATCAGGTACAGCAGGATGTCCGCGTCGGGCGTCACCGCGTAATTCAGGTCCAGCGAGAGAAACCGCAGCCGGTTTTGCAGCGAAATTTCCGAGCGGGGTTCCGCGCTGGCGTCGTGCATGTACTCGGCGCTCTCGGCCTGCACGATGATGGCGTCGGAGCGCACGCGGGCTATCGACTGACAGGCCAGGATGTTGGCGGCCACCCCATGCTTGAGGGCGGTCACGAAGCCGCGTTCGGACTTGAGCTGCTCGTTCCACAGGCCGTCCTGCGCGCTGGCCTTGGCCGTCACGTAAATTTCGTTGACGGGCGTGTAGTGCCGCACCCAGGGGTAGCGCCGCGCCACCGCCTCGGCGTACTCGGCAAAATGGACCGGCAGCTCCGGGTTCTGGAAATTGCCCAGCCAGTCCGGCACCCCAAAGTGCATCAGATCCAGGATGGGGGTGATCTCCAGCCGTTTCATCTCGGCCATCACCTGATCGGCAAATTCCCAGTCGTACTTGCCCGGACCCTGGTGAACGCGGTAGTAAGGGAGACCGTACCGCAGATACTTGAGGCCCAGATCCTTGACCAGATGCAGGTCCTCTTCCCAGCGCTCGTAGTGGTGGCATTCCTCCAGCTCGTCGCGCCGCACCTTGCCCTGTTCGATGGTGGGGTAGGAACACTCGATACCAGTGGCGAACATGAAGTTGCTGGCCTGTCCGGTGGGCAGACCCTTGCCGCTGCTGCCCCCCGCACCCCCGAACTCGTCACCGAGATAATTGCCGTCGCCCAGCTCTTTTTTGATGATGTCCAGAAAACCCTTGCTCATAGCGAACACCTCATGAGGAGAGCTTCCCGCCAGTCACATGCAGCAGCGAACCGGTCACGAAGGAGCTGTCCTGGCAGGCCAGGTACACGTAGGCGGGGGCCAGTTCCTCGGGCTGTCCGGGACGGCCCAACGCCACCTCGTGACCGAACTTCTGGACTTCTTCCAGCGGCATGGTGCCGGGGATATTCGGGGTCCAGACCGGACCGGGCAGCACCGCATTGATGCGGACGCCGTTGTCCAGCTCACCGAATTGCAGCGCCAGCGACTTGGTCAGCGCGTGGATGCCAGCCTTGGAAGCGGTGTAGTCCACCAGGATGGGATTACCCGTCTCACCGACAATCGAGCCGGAGTTGACGATTGCGTCGCCCTCCTTGAGGTGCGGCAGCGCGGCCTGGATCATGAACACGTAGCCGAACAGGTTGGTCTCCAGCGTGCGCCGCAGTTGTTCCTCGCTGATGTCCAGCACACTCTCCTGTGTCGCCTGATACGCGGCGTTGTTGACCAGCACGTTCAGGCCGCCGTATCTGTCCACGGTCTGCTGCACGGCGTCCAGGCGGGCGGCCTTGCCGCGCACGTCGGCCTTGATCACCAGGCACTGGCCGCCGCGTTCCTCCACCATCTGCTTTGTGGTCTGTGCGTCGCCGTCGTTCTCGTTGTAGACGATGGCAACCAGCGCACCCTCAAGCGTGAAGGCCAGCGCCACCGCGCGGCCAATCCCGGAGTCTGCACCGGTGATGAGGGCGATCTTGCCTTTCAGTTTGCCCGCAGCCCTGTACTCTTTCAGATCGGTCTGCGGCTGGATGTCCATCTCGGACTGTTTGGCGGGATAGGGCAGGGTCTGGGCGTTCTTGAAATCTTCGGACGTGGGTCTATCGGGCATGGGGCCTCCTTGTCATGGATTCCATGCTGTGACAGACGCTGTGGGGCTTGTGTCTGCTTCGCTACGCGGCGGCGTTGTTTCAAGAAGCTCTAAAGGGGAAGGGGACCATCCCGAACGGCCCCGCCTCCCCCCACCACGACAGGCAGTGGCTGATGTCGGCCTTTGTGGATATTAAGCCGCAGTAGCCAAAACTCTCTTTGAGAGCTGTTCTAGGCGAAATTTTCATTTCTCTCCAGAGGAGTGATACATCCTGAGGTAGCCGCAGGCTGATCCTGCGCGGATTTACTAGTTGTAATTGAAGGTGGAGGTGCAGCCCCCGTCCACGGTCACGATAGATCCAGTCATGAAGGAACTTGCTCCAGAGGCCAGGAAGACCACCACGCGGGCCACCTCATCCACATGGGCCTGTCGTCCTAGGGGCTGGCGGGCGGCATTGCTCTCCCGCCGTTCCAGCGCTGCCGCCGCCTGCTGAGGGGGCAGCCGGCCCCGCTGGCCGCCCATGTCGGTATCCACGTAGCCTGGGCATACGGCATTCACGCGGACACCACTGGGGCCGTAGTCCACCGCGAGTTGCCGGGTGAGATTGATGACCCCGCCCTTGGAGGCGCAGTAGGCGGGTGCCTGAGGCGCGCCGATCAGGCCGTAGGTGGAGGCGACGTTGACGATGGTTCCCCTGCGGTCCATCAGATGGGGCAGTGCGTATTTGGCGCACAGAAAGGGGCCGCGAAGATTGACCGCCATCACGCGGTCCCAGTCGTCGACCTCCAGCTCGTGCAGGCGTTGTGCGCCTCCCGAAATGCCGGCATTGTTGATCAGGATGTCCAGGTGACCACAGGTGGCCACGGTCCGCTCCAGCAGGGCGCGGACCTGTTCAGGGTCTGCGACGTCGCAGGCGATGAAGTGGGCCGTTCCTCCTTCGGCACGGATGGCGCGGGCCGTGTCTTCTCCCGCGTCCAGATCCACGTCGGCGACGATCACCTGAGCGCCCCCGGCAGCCAGCGCACGGGCGGTGGCCCTGCCGATCCCACTCGAGGCCCCGGTGACCAGGGCCACACGGCCATCGAATTTTTCCGGTGTTGTCGTGCGGCCACCTTCAGCATCAGGGGTCATAGGGACTGACTGTAGCGCTCCTCTGGAGGTCAGGATCTGTAGCACCTCCGTCCTCCTCGTTTATCCGGCCCACCCACTTGCCAGCAGGATGCTGGTTCTCGATACCGCCACGTCGCAGGGGGCGTGCATGTCGGCAGCGCGGCGCTGGCAAGTCATGATCAGCAGACCGGAAAGAGAGGCCGGAAGTCCGGCGCAGCAGGATCGGGATACGGTTCAGCCGGGACTAGATTTATGCAGTGGCGTCCAGGTTGGACCTCTCCCTTCCCCGATTGAGTTTCAGTGCGGCAGCCTGACTGTGCAGGTGATCAAGTGCCGCTCACGGTTCTGAATCCCCTGATCCGCGTCAGCCCCGGCCTCCGGCAATCTGAGCGGCCTCGGGCAGACGGGCCAGTCGGCGCATGGCCACTGCCCCGATCAGCGGCCCTATCCCCAGCACCGCGAAGGCGAGCGCCCACCCACTTCCGCTGACCAGCACAGGAACGAGCGCGATGCTCCCGGCGGTCAGGGTAAAACCCAGCGCCAACTGCATGGTCAGGGCCGTGCCCACATAGGCGGGGTCGGCAATTTCGCTCACGATGGTTGAAAACTGGGCAGAGTCGGCAATGATCCAGAACCCCCACAGCAGACTCAGCCCCAGCACCACGGCGGGAGGGGCGTTCAGCAGGGCAGCCAGGGCCAGGGCCAGGGCGCAGCCGCCGGACAGGAACATGGCCAGCGCCGTGAGGCGGGTCCGGCCCCAGCGGTCTCCCAGGACTCCGCCGACATAACAGCCCAGTGCCCCCACGCCGACCACGGCGAAGGTGGCGTAGGCTGCCCCCTGCGCCGGGTCAGGCAGGTTGCGCTCCGAGAGCAGCCGGGTAAAAAACACGGCGAACCAGGCCCACATGGCATACAACTCCCACATGTGTCCCAGATACCCCAGGGTGGTGAGGCCCAGAGCGCGCCCAGTCAGAATGCGCCAGGCCTCGGCGGGCTGCAACACCGCAGGCGGATACTGATGCGGCCCGTTCCTGACCTGCATGGCCATAAAACCGCCCAGCGCAGCGAGCAGGCTGGTGACAACGATCACGGCCTGCCAGTTTGCTCCGCCCAGGCCGTTGACCAGATGCGGCAGCGCGGCGGCCAGGGTCAGGGCACCCACCATGATGCCCAGCGCCACGCCGCGCCCCGTGCGAAACCAGGTGGACATGGCCTTGAGCGCCGGGGGATACACCAGCGCCAGGGCCGCTCCCGTCAGGGCGCGCAGGGCAATGGCCTGGCCCGGACCCTGTGCCAGCAACATGCCCAGATTGGCCGCGGCGGCCAGAAGTGCCCCGGCCACAATGAGATGCCGGGGAGAGACCCGGTCTGCGAGGTTCAGGACCGCGCTAAGAACCGCGCCCAGCACGAAGCCCAGTTGAACGGCCAGTGTCAGCCAAGCGGCGTCGCCCTCGCTCAGGGTCCAGACGGCGCGGAGCTGCGGAAGCACGGCGGCTGCCGAGAACCACGGTGCCATGGCAAGAACGACTGCGCCCGCCAGCCACGTGAGGGCGGTCCAGCGGTCCGGTGCGGCGTGGTGGGGAACGGCATTCGGCATGCCGCGCAGCATAGAGAACCCACAGCATGGGGAAGCTCTGGCACTGGCCGACAGGGGAGTGGACAAGCGGATAGGCCAGATCCTGTGGAATCGCTTTAGCCCAGGCTCCTTTAGACCCCCGATCAGACATGGAAATCTCCAGAGGTCAGGCGCTAGCCGCAGCGGAACGGAATGGGCAGCGGGCCACAGCAACACACGCCGCGCACGCGGGGGCCGCCCGTGACTTGCAGATGCCCGTAAGCCTGGCGGCAGGCGGCCAGACGGGCCGTGATGTTGGCAAGGCTCAGGCCCTCTGCCCGGATGGTCTGGGCGATGGTGGCAGAGCAGGACGCCCCGCCGTAAAAGGCCGCGTGGGCGCAGCGAAAGCCCTTGTGGGGCGAGAGCCAGCGCTGGTAGAGCGCAATGCCAGTCAGGGCGAGAGTGTCGAGAGCAACCATGCCCTGAGCTTAAATGGGCGGGGGCGGAAGCTAGTTGAAAGCGACGTGAAGGTATGCAGGGAAAGCCTGAAATGGCTGGACCCTGGCGGTGCGAATGGTCCTCTCCCACAGGTGGCCCGAGAAGCGAGGACATGAGAACCGCCCACCCCAAGTCGATTCACGCTGGGCAGTTCGTATTGTCTGGGACGTCAAGGACGAGTGGTGTCGCTGATCCCCACGCGCAAGCGCAGGAAAGCGCCGTCAGATTGCTGGGAACAGGTGACATTCTGCGGACTTCGGTTGAAAGGTGAGGACGTGGCCCAGTACAGGTGCCAATTCAGAGGCGACGGTTGGAGAACGAGATCAGCGCCCACTTCAGCCCTGGCCCGGTGCTTTGGGCAGGACGAACCCGAACGTGGCCCCCTGATCGGGCTGCCCCTCTGCCGTCATGTTTCCCCCGTGCCGGGTCACGATCCGCCGCGCGTTGGCCAGACTCACGGCGGCTCCCTCGAAGTCTTCCGCGCGGTGCAGGCGCTGGAACATGCTGAACAGCTTGTCACTGTACTGCGGGTTGAAGCCCACCCCGTTGTCGCGCACCAGCACGGCCCAACTGTGGCCCTGGTCCCTGGCCCAGACCTCGATCACCGCCGGGTCCCGGCCACGCGTGAACTTCACGGCATTGTCCACCAGCGCCGTGATCACCCGGCGCAGCAGCTCCGCGTCCCCCAGAACGGTGGGCAGCGTACGGATCTGCCAGTCGATCTGGCGCTGCGGCAGGTCCACGGCCACCTTCTGGCGGGCCTCGGTGAACAGGCGCTCCAGATTCACCGGCTCGGCCCGGAGCGCCTGACGCGAGGTGCGCGAGACGTCCAGCATGCCGTCGATGAGTCCGCTCAACGTGGTGGCGGCGTTGGAAATGATCCCGAAGTACCGCTCGGCTTTGGCCTCCAGCGGCGTGGGCAGCTCGCGGCGCAGCAGATCGCCAAAGCTGATGATGTGGCGCACCGGAGTCCGCAGATCATGCGAGACGCTGTACGTGAACGCTTCGAGTTCCTCGTTGGTGGCCTGCAACTGGTCGCGCTGGGCCAGCAGTTGCCGGGCGGTCTGGGTGCGCTCCAGGGCCAGCCCCAGGCTGCGGCCCACCGCCCGGAACACGGCCTGGTGATGCCCGGACCAGAACAGGGTGCCCTTGAAGCCCAGCACGAACATCGCCTGGGGACGGCCCCCGATGGACAGCGGGTAGATGGCAATGCTCTGGTAGACCGCAGTGCCGGGGGTGCGTTCGTGTCGGGGGTCCCAGCCGTCCACGAAGACGGGCTGACCCGTCTGCAAAGGCCCGGCAAAGGCGGGGGCGTCCACGGGCAGCCCCACCCGCAGGGCGTCCAGCAGGGCCGGATGTTCCTCCAGATCCCGGGTATGCACCCTGAGCTTCCATAGCCCGTCTTCCAGGGTGTAGTAGCCGTTGGTGCACCCCGGAAACAGCACGCCCAGAACTTCCATGGCCCGCTGGGCCAGGGCCAGCACGTTGGTCTCGCTGTCCGCCACCTCGGTGAAGGCCACGAACGCCTGGAGTTCGGCGGTGCGGTCCTGCACCTGCCGCTCCAGGTTGCCGGAAAGCCGGGCACGGTCCAGGGCCAGGGCGCACTGCCCGGCCAGCGTTGCCATGAAATGCTCCTCGTCCGGGGTGAAGTGGTGTGGTTCTTTGAAGTTCAACACGATCACGCCCAGCGGCTGTCCTCCCTCCACCACGGGCAGAACGGCTGTGGCGACGGCGGCCACTCCACCCGTCTGGGTTTCGAGGTCTGGGTAGGCGGCCACCAGTTCACCCCCGGCCTCGAAGAACAGCGGCGTGTTCAGACGCAACGCATCTGGACCGGGCCTGTGGCTGTCCAGGTCCCCATCCTGCCAGATGCTGGCGTCGTCATGACCGCTGCGGGCCACGACATGGAGCTGTGCGCCCTGAACCAGCAGCACGGCCCCGGAAACGGCGCTCAGCGCACCCAGCGCGCCGCGCAGGAGCAGATTGCTGACCTCCTGCTGGGTCCGGGCCGCCGCCAGATGTTCCGTCAAACCCTGCAAAGAGGCCATCAGGGCAGAGGCCGCTTCGCGCGTGGTCACGTCCGTCTGAAAGCCCAGGAAGTGCGTCACGGTCCCTGCCGGGTCATGAATGGGACTGATGGTGAGTTCATTGAAGAACAGCGTGCCGTCCGGGCGGTAGTTTCGCAGGATGACGGTGGCGCTGCGTCCTTCCTTGATGGCGTGCCGCAGCTCGTGCCTGGCCGCCTGGTCCTGATCTTGGCCCTGCAAGAAGCGGCAGTTGAGTCCGATGATCTGGACGGCGGGGTAGCCGCTCATGCGCTCGAAAGCTGGGTTGACGTAAAGAAGAGGCAGATCGGGTTGCCGGGCGTCAGCGATCACGACACTGTGGACACTCGCGTCGAGGGCCTGTCTCAGAAGTTGCAGGTCAGGCGGGGCGTAGGTGTCTGGCATGGTCCTCCCTGTGACTGCCCGGGTTGACCGTCATGCCCGAACTATACGGCCAGCACCTGTCTCTGAGACTGCAAATGAAGATTAGGTGTCTGGCGGTGCCTTACTACAGAGTCCGTCTCCCTGGTGCGGGAAGCCCCAAACTGCCACGCAGCGTATCCGGCGTACACCCCGGCACCGGCAGCCCGCACCCTTAACCGTCATCTAGCGTCTGGACCGTCTCTCTGCGGGCGTGGGGTCAGCGCCAGCAGCGTTCAGCTCTTGGTGGTGATCCAGACACGGACACTTGAAGATGATCACCTGTCCAAACTTGACTAAACTACTCGGATTAGTCTAGTTTGGCGACGTGAAACGAATCGCCCTTTTGCTGACCCTGATGCTGACGCCCGCTGCCGTGGCCCAATCCAACACCCTGACCCTCAAGCACGACGAGGGGACCACCACCGTCAAGAAAAACCCCATGCGCGTCGTGGTGATGGACGAGGAGGCGCTGGGCTGGATGTTCGCGCTGGGGCTGGGGGACCGCGTGGTGGGGCTGGCGAGCAGTTACCTGTCGCCCACCGACATCAGCGGCGGCAAGCTCAAGCCCAGTGTGTTGAAAGACGGCTTCTACGCGCGGGGCAAGCTGAACAATCCCAGCTTCGTGGGCAGTTGGACCGCTCCCAACCTGGAAACCATTCTGTCTCTCAAGCCTGACCTGATCGTGCGCCTGACCTGGGACGGCAACCAGAATTACGACAAACTGGGCAAGATCGCCCCCACCGTGGGCTATCAGGAAGGCGGCGAGGGCTTCTGGCAAAAGGGGCTGCGCGATCTGGCCCGCGTGTTCGGCAAGCAGGTGCAGGCCGAGCAGATCATCAAGCAGGCAGCGGACGTGAGCCGCACTGACGCCCGTAAATTGCAGGCGGCGGGCGTGTTCAGGAAGTACGACAAGGTGGTGGTGCTGGCCCCCTTCAGCGGCGGCAATACCTGGGCCTACAGCAGCGTGCGCCTGATCGACGATCTGCGTGCCCTGGGTTTCAAGGACGGCCTGAAGATCGGCAGCGCCACGCTGGGCATCGGGGCGCAGATCAGCGACGAGGCGCTGCTGGGCATTGATAAGAAGACCCTGGTGGTGCTGTTTCCCCCCGGCGGGCAGTACAACGGCGCGGACGCCTTCTTAAAGACCCCGGTGGGTCAGCGCCTCAAGGATCAGAGCGTGCTGTACACCCCCGAAGCCTTCAGCCCGTATTCTGGTCCGCTCACCTCCATCCGCAACAGCAACGAGGTCACGCGCCTGATTCTGGAGAAGGTCAAGTGAAGCGGGGTGTAGCACTCGGCGCGGTTCTGCTGGCGGGCCTGGGTCTGTCTGCATCCGCCCAGACGGCGCAGACCTGCAAAGGGCAGACCATCACGCATTCGCTGGGACAGACCTGCGTGGTGGGCGTCCCCAAACGCGTGGTGGTGCTGGAGTGGGCCTACGCCGAGGACGTCCTGGCGCTGGGCGTGCAGCCCGTGGGCATGGCCGACATCAAGGGGTATGGCGAGTGGGTCAGGATTCCGGTCAGCCTGTCGGCCAGCGTGCAGGACGTCGGCACCCGTCAGCAGCCCAGCCTGGAGAAAATCCGCGCCCTCAAGCCGGACCTGATCATCACCGCCAAGCTGCGGGCGGCCCAGAATTACGCGCAACTCTCGGCTATCGCGCCCACGCTGGTCTTTGACAGTTACGGCGGCGAGTCCCAGTACGGCGAGATGCGGGCCACCTTCAGCCGGATCGGCGCGGTGCTGGGGCGCAGCGGCACGGCCCGGCAGGTGCTGAGCAACCTGGACGCCCGCCTGGACCGCGTGAAACGTGACCTGAAGGCGGCGGGACGCGGCGGCGAGGGCGTCGTGTTCGCGCAGGCGTACACCGGGGGCGGGGGAACGCCCACCATGCGGCTCTTTACCAGAAACAGCATGGTCAGTCAGGTGCTGGAGCGGCTGGGTCTGGTCAATGCCTGGCCGGCCCCGGCCCAGCCCTACGGCTTTTCCGAGGTCAGCCTGGAAGCCCTGGCCGGGCTGAACACCAGAAACTTCCTGTATGTGACCCAGCGGGAGGACGCCGTGTTCGCCGCACCCAGCATCAGGCCGCTGTGGCAGGGGCTGCCCTTCGTGAAAGCAAACCGGGCCTACGCGCTGGATGAACGCACCTGGACGTTCGGTGGTCCCCTGAGTACGCTGACGCTGGCAAACGGCATCAGCGCAAAGCTGCTGGGACGCTGAGGGTGACTGTCCAGACCCGCGCCCCGCGTCTGAGCCTCTGCTCTGACGCTTCCCGCGCCGCTGGGGAAGACCCGATTGGCACCGCCCCGCACTGGCAGGAGGTCACGGTGCTGGAACTGGACGTTCCCATGTGGGCGCGCTTGCGCGACGTGGCAAGTTGGACCCCGCAGCAAAGCGGCGTCTTTGAGCGGATGCGCGGCAAGGTGGAAGCGGCGGGCGCGGGCTTCGGCCTGCTGATGAGCGCCCCGGCGCAGGCGGGTCGGCCCTTGCGGGTGCGGCATTATCAGCACGGCAAGGGCGGCTTCGTGCGTCAGGATTACCAGTCGGAGCTGCCCCAGTCCGAATGGGCGCGGGGACTGACCGACACGCTGCTGGAGCCGGAGAACCTGAGTGGGTGGCAGGCGGTGGACAGTCCTGCCTCCGGCCCGGATTTCCACGTTTGTACGCACGGCACGGTGGACGCGGCGTGTGGGCGCTACGGCGTCCCCGTTCACACGGCGTTACAATCCGCTGGCCTGCGGGCGTGGCGTACCGGGCATTTTGGTGGACACCGTTTCGCGGCGACTGCTGTGGACCTGCCCAGCGGCTTCCTGTGGGCGCACCTGACCCCCGAACTGGCCGTGCGGGTGGCCCGCCGCGAGGTTCATCCCGCCGAGGTGGCCGGACATCTGCGCGGTTTTGCCGGACTGCCCCCGCTGGCGCAACTGCTGGACCGCCAACTGCTGGTCCGTCACGGCTGGGACTGGTTGCTGGCGCGGCGCTGGGCCGAGGTGGAGGGCGAGAACGTCACCCTGCATTTTGAACTCGGCGGCATGAAAGGCACCGCCCGCGCTGAAGTCTCGCCCGCTCCTGCCCTCAGGCTGCCCGGCTCCAGCCACAAGCCTGATCTGGGCGACGTGAGGCAGTGGCAACTGGGCAGGGTCACGCTAGAGACCCAGGTCACGGCTTGACCACGCACGCCATCCAGAAAGCCGCGCCACGCCTGTCCGGGCGGGTGCTGGTGTTCGGGGGCGCGGCGTCCTTGCTGGTGCTGGCACTGCTCGCATCGTTGGCACTGGGGGCCAGCGAGATTTCTCTGGCACGGGTGGCGGGGTTGCTGTTTGCCCCCGACGACAGCACCGATAGCCTGGTGGTCCACGCGCTGCGGCTGCCGCGCACGCTGGTGGCGGGGCTGGCCGGGGCGGCGCTGGCGGTGTCGGGCCTGCTGCTTCAGGGAGTGACCCGCAACCCGCTGGCCGATCCGGGGATTCTGGGGGTGGAGGCGGGTGGCGCGTTCGCCATTCTGGTGATGGTGGTGTTCTTTCCCACCGCGCCCAGCGTGCTGTTCGTGCCTGCCGCCTTTGTGGGCGGGGCGCTGGCGGCAGCGGCGGCCTACGGCGCGGCCAGAAGCGCGGGCCTCACACCGCTGCGGCTGGCGCTGGCCGGAGTGGCGGTGGCTTACCTGCTGGGCGCGGCCACCCGCGCAGTGCAGATTCTGTTTGAAACCCGTGCCCAGGGCGCATTGTTCGCACTGTCCGGTTCGGTGGCGGGGCGCACCTGGGAGCAACTGTGGCAGGTTGCGCCGTGGCTGGGGCTGGGCCTTGTTCTGGCGCTGCTGTTCTCGGGCCGCGTCAACGTGTTGGCGCTGGGGGAGGACATCGCCAGCAGCCTGGGCACCCGCACGGCCCGCGACAGCGCCCTGATCACCGGACTGGGCGTGTTGCTCGCCGCCGGTTCGGTCAGCGTGGTGGGGCCGATTGGTTTCGTGGGACTGATCATCCCGCACGCCGCCCGCGCCCTGATGGGGGCCGATCACCGCCTGAGCCTGCCGCTGGCTGCCCTGCTGGGCGCAGCCTTCCTGATCCTGGCCGATATCGCTGCCCGCCTGGTAGACCGCCCCGCCGAAACCCCGGTGGGCATTCTGGTGGCCGCCGTCGGAGCGCCCTTTTTCGTGCTGCTGGCGCGGCGTATTGGGCGGGGAAAGGGATGACCCGACTCCCGCTCCTCCCGCTCCTCCCCGTTTCTACATCACTCCGAGGTTCCCCATGAAATCAAAACTCCTTGCCCTGTCCACCCTGGCCCTCCTTTCCTCCACTCTGGCCCTGACCGTCAGGCATGAGCGCGGTACGCTGGAGTTGACTGCTCCAGTCAAACGCGTGGTGGCGCTGGAATACTCGTTCATCGACACGCTCCTGGCGCTGGGCGTCATCCCGGTGGGCGGCAGCCTGGGAATGCAGGGCGGGGACCGGGGAGCGCCTCCGTATCTCCGCGCCATGACAACGAAAATCCCTGCCACGGGCAGCCGCGCCCAGCCCAGTCTGGAAGCCATTGCTGCCCTGCGCCCACAACTGATCGTGTCCGACGCCTTCGTGCAGGGCGAGATTTACCCCCAACTGGCGAAACTGGCCCCCACCGCCGCCTTCCAGAGTCGGCGCGGCAGCCTGGAGGACCTGAACGCGCAGACGCTGGCCGTCGGGCAACTGGTGGGCCGTGAAGCCGCCGCAAAGCAACTTCTGGCTGATCAGCAGGGGCTGATTCGTAAAGCGAAGACCTTTGCGAAGAAGAATGCGCCTGCCTTCGTGGCCGCAGTGGCGACGCCAAAATCATTCACCGTGCATAGCAACGACAGCTTCGTGGGCAGTTTTCTGGAAGCGCTGGGCCGCAGGAACGCCCTGAGTCCGAAAGGGGATCAGACCCAGTACGAGATCTCGCTGGAAGGGCTGGTGGCCCTGAACCCGCAGACGCTGGTGCTGTTCACCGCGCTGGATGAACGGCCCATCACCGAGGAATGGAAGAAAAGCCCGCTATGGCAGAAGCTGAGCGCCGTGCAGCGTGGGCGCGTGTACGTGTTTGACCGCGACAACTGGACGCGCGGACGCGGCCCGATTGCCCTGAAACTGATGGTGGCCCAGGCGATTGAAAGCCGCCTGATCTCCGACACCGTGCCGCCCGCCGCCTTCCGTGACAATTGATGTTGTGGCAGTGACCGCATGACCGTTCAAATTTCCACTCCGCGTTATACCGACGCCCGCGCTTTGGCAGTGGCTGGGGTGCTGGTTGCCCTGACCGCTGTGCTGGCCGTGCTGGCGCTGGGCCTGGGCGCGGTGGCGACTCCGGCGGCCCAGGTCTGGGCAACCCTCTGGGGCGGCGGTAATGACCTGACCCGCCAACTGGTCCTGGACCTGCGATTGCCGCACGTGGGCGTTTCCATGCTGTGCGGCGCGATGTTTGCCGCATCCGGGGCCATGATGCAGGGTGTCATCCGCAACCCGCTGGCCTCGCCGGACATCATCGGGGTGGGGGCTGGCGCGGGTCTGGCGGCCACCGTGTTTCTGCTGGCCTGGCCCGCCGCGCCCCCCGGTGGTCTGCCCTGGGCCGCTCTGGCCGGGGCGTGGGGCGGCTTTGGTCTGGTGCTGCTGCTTTCGCAGGAGTGGCGTGGTGTGGGCGGTCTGCATCCGGTACGGCTGGCGCTGGTGGGCGTGGCGGTGGCGGCGGCGCTGGGCGCGGTGCAGCAACTGGTTCTGGTTCGCGCACCCGACGGCCTGGGCGCGGCCCTGACCTTTCTGACGGGCACGGTCTATGGCGCGGATTCGATACGGCTGTGGCGGGTGCTGCCCTGGGCGCTGGTGCTGCTGCCCGCCGCACTGCTGCTGTCACGCACGCTGGACGTGCTGAATCTGGGGGAGGATCTGGCGACGGGCCTGGGCACGCGGGTCAACCCAGCCCGGTTGCTGTCTCTGGGCGTGGGCGTGGCGCTGGCCGGGGCCGCCGTGACCGGGGCGGGGATTCTGGGCTTCGTGGGCTTGCTGGCCCCGCATCTAGCCCGCCTGCTGGTGGGCGCGAAGCACGGGCGGATGCTGCCCGTTTCCATGCTGCTGGGCGCGTTACTGGTCCTGGCCGCCGACACCCTGGGCCGCGCCCTGGTGCCGCCGCTGGAGGTTCCCGCAGGCATCTTTACCACGCTGGTGGGCGCGCCGTATTTCCTTTACCTGCTTAGAAGGAGCGCATGACCCGTCCTGAAATCCCCAGCTCTCCGCTCTCCACCCATGACCTGAAACTGGCCTACGGCGCGTCCGTGATCGTGCCGGGGCTGAACCTGAGCCTCAAGGGTGAGCAGGTCACCAGCATCATCGGCCCCAACGGCTGCGGCAAAAGCACGTTGCTGCGGGCGCTGGCACGGCTGCGGCCTGTCTCGGGGGGCAGTGTGGAGCTGTACGGTCAGGCGCTGCACGCCCTCCCCAGCAAGGAAGTGGCGCGGCGGCTGGCAATCCTGCCGCAAGGACCAGTCGCGCCCGAAGGACTGTCGGTGGAGGAACTGGTCTGGTTTGGCCGCCACCCGCACCAGGGCCGCTTTCCCGTGCGCCGCCCCGAGGACCGTGAGGCCGTGGCGTGGGCGCTGGCCCAGACGGGCATGACGGTCTTCGGCAGCCGCCCGCTGGAGGCGCTGTCGGGCGGGCAGCGGCAACGCGCGTGGATTGCCATGAGCTTGGCCCAGCAGACCGAGATTCTGCTGCTGGACGAACCCACCACCTACCTGGACCTGTCCCACCAGTTGGAAGTGCTGCAACTCGCCCAGCGCCTCAACCGTGAGCAGGGCAAGACGGTGGTGATGGTGCTGCACGAGCTGAATCAGGCCGTGCGCTACAGCGACGAGATTATCGCCATGCGGGCGGGAGAGGTCTACGCCCAGGGCCGCCCGGAAGATGTGCTGACGCTGGAGCTGCTGGCCGAGGTCTTCGGCCTCAAGGCGCACATCCTGAGTGACCCGGACACGGGGAGGCCCTACATCATTCCTTACGCGCTGACACGCTGAAGTCGGCTGTCCATTGCGGTGGGGCGTGCTGCGCGCAATGCCCCCAGGGAACACCTTCAGCACCCCTCAACCGGATTCCGTGCCGGGCGTCGCGTCCTGGTGGAGGAAGTGCAGCGTCACGGCACACCAGAAAAGCGGACGCCCGAGAGCGCCCGCCAGAGAAAGAAAAGTTGACATCCTGATCAGGTGATCAGGCGTTTACCAGCGGTTTCCGCCACCACGGTTGCCGCCGCCCATGCTGCCGCCACCCATCGGGGCGGGCGCAGCCTTGGTCACGACAACGTTCTTTGCCTGTGGGCCTTTGCTGCCCTGGCCAGCTTCGACTTCGAATTCCACTTCGTCGCCTTCGTTGAGCTTGCGGAAACCGCTGCTCTGAATGGCGCTGTAGTGTACGAACACATCGGGGTTACCCGCGTGCTCGAGGAAACCATAGCCTTTCTCACCGTTAAACCACTTTACTCGTCCTTGAGCCATAAATCTCCTTGCATCTCCAAGTCCGCCGCCCGGTAGGCCGCCCTCTGGGCTGCAACCGTGAAATGGCGCGGGGCTTGAGACGACTCTAGTATCGCACGTTCTGGCCTCTCGGGTTGGTTTATGAACGGGATCCGGCACAACGGATGAATGTCCTGCTCGTCGCTCCATCCAATCCGTTCGCACTCCAAGAGCCAGTATGTTTAAAAAACTCCCCCTGTTTCAGGGCCAGCAACTCTGCGTGCGCGGGGGTGGTCTGGACCACATACGGCGAGAGCAGTTGCTCCAGCACGTAACCATTGCGGGTCAGCAGCAGGCGGGCAAATTTGTGCGCGTCGTGCGTGACCAGATCGAGTTCCACCGCGCCGTCGTCGACGAGCACTGTACCCGAGGAGGAGACAGCCCAGTTCCGGCCAGCTTTAACGCAACTGTTCCAGAATCGTCGGGTCCTGAATCTTCCTGTCCTCGGCCAGTAGCAGTACCTTGCTGATCACCTCCGCCGTTTTGGGGTCGGGATCGGCAAACGGCAGGAACAGGCGGCCCGCGTGCTGGTTGTGGACCGGGATCACGCACAGGAAGCCGCCGGGCATTCGGTGGACGGTGCCGCTGCCCAGGTGGACGGTGTAGTTGGCGTACTGTCCGGCAATGAAAGCGTGGCTGTGTTCCAGCCGCACGTTGCCCAGTTTGAGCAGCCGCAGGGTTTCACGCAGCAGGTCCGTGCGCATGTCCACGGTACTCAGGCTGGCCTCGGGATCGACGCCGCCGACGTGGGCAACGCCCACCACCAGGTCCAGATCACGGAGGGTCTCGCTCAGGACGCGGGGCGGCACCTCGGTCAGCGGGACCAGCCGCGCCCGGCCCAGCTCGTCGGTCTCGTCCTGGCGCACGAAATAGACGGCGTTCAGGGCCGCGCCCTCCACCTCGTTGGGGGTGCCGTAGCCCACGCTGGTGTCCACCCAAACGTTCAGGCCCTCGTGGTGGAAGGTCTTGCGGACGCCCTCCTCGGGCACGGTGACCCAGCCGCGCGCCTTGAACAGCGCGGCGGCCTTGCCCGGCTGGACGTGGTGGCCCGCATACCGCTGGCTGCGAACCGCGCCGCCCCCCTCGGCGGCGGTCAGCGGGTAATACTCGCGGAACGCCTGTTTGAACGGCTGGGTCAGGCCGCCTTCCATGATCTGCTGCTGAAAGGCGGGCCACTGGCCACTCAGGTACAGGTCATGCGGGTGTGCCAGCCGCAAAGATTGCTCGCCGATGTCCTGCGTGCCAGACGGCGTTTTGAGCTGCCCGTCTTGCCACCACCCCACCGTGGATGCGTCCAGCACCCACAGCAGTCCCCCCAGCATCGGTGCGATCACTGGATGGCGGCCCAGATCGTTCAGTTCCTGCGGCGTGAAGAAGTCGCCGCGTACCATCGCCTCTTCCAGCGCGGCGCGCATGCGCCCACGGGTGGCCTTGAGTTCGGTCACGGCGGCGCGCAGGGCGATCACTTCGGGGTGTTTCTTGAGGGCGGGCGGCAGCGTCTTGAGAGGTTTCTCGCCGCGCCGCAGGGTCAGGCTGGCCTCGCCCTGCGGGGTCATTTCGATGCCCAGGGTCACGCCGCCCTCGGTCACCGTGGCCTGCCAGTCGGGGGCCATACGGGCTTCCATCGCCCAGGTCAGGCGCTGCGGATCGCTGTATCCGGCGCTGCGGGCCAGGTTCTGCATGCCGATGTCTGCGGCCAGACGCTCGCTAGCCTGCCGCTGCGCCCCGAACTGTCTGGCCCCCCGGCGAAAATCGCTCAGGACGCGGTAGCGGCCTTCCAGTTCTTTTGCCAGCTTCGCTCTGGCACGGCTCAGAGGCAGCAGCCCCAGCGCCCGCACGGCGTCCTGGTTGCGTTTGTCGGCAATACGTGCGCGCAGATCGCTTTCTTCCAGCTCGCCCAGGATGGCGCGGGCAAACAGTTCGGCGCGTTTGTGGCCGCCGCTGCTGCTGGCGTATTTGGCCGCGTCCAGCAGCGCCGCGAAGCGTTCCTTGCCCAGCGCTTTATTCATCTGCCTGAACCAGGCCACGTCCACCGCGCCCTCGGTCAGATCGCCCGCGCTCAGGGGGGTGCGCTCAGCAATCTCGGCCTCCCAGGAATCGCGGATGTCCTGCGGTACGCTCCAGTTGCTTTCCTTGGTGTGGGCGTGCAGCCAGTACACGCCGCTGCGCAGCCCCTTCCAGCCCAGCGTGGCCGCCACCAGATCGGCCCACTGCGGCGCGAACATCGCCAGGTCCAGCAACCGGGCGTCGGCCAGCTTGAAGTCCTGCACCTGTGCGGCGAACGTGGCGGGCGTGTCCCCAGGTGCGGGAAACGACACCCGGACCAGATGGCTGAAGGTCACGTCGCGGCTCTCGTTGCGGCCCTGATAGCCGCGCTTCAGCGGGTTCTTGCCCAGCCCGGCCAGCAGGCGCAGGGGCAACGCCGCGCCCAACGCGCTTTGCAGGGCCAGGGCAGGCTGCGTGGCGGGCGTTTCCAGATCGCCGCGCGTGACCTCCACCTCCAGCACGCGGGCACGCACCTCATCCACCGCCGCCAGCCACTCAGGCGTGGTGGGCAGGTTGTCGCGCAACTTGCGACGGGTGTACTCCTTCAAATCATCAAAATCGTTGCCGGAGTGGTAGCCCTCCCGTTCAGGGCGCGGGCCGATCAATTGATCCAGCAAATCCGTCCGCCCGGCCCAGCCGCGCTCGTGGGCCAGCAGCAGCAGCCGGGTGTCGGGCCGCCAGCGCGGCAGGTCCGGGAAGGCTGAATTCTGATAGAGGCTGATCTGCCAGTACCGCTGAAGCGTCTGCTCTGGCTGGCTGTAGACAGGCACCCTGGCGGCCAGCGGCGAAAGCAGGCTGCGGGGGTCCTCGGACCGCCAGGTATATTCCGGGTGCTTGAGCATCCGTGTGTCGCGTGGAAGGTAGGTCAGGGCCGTCTCCCAGGCATCCAGGGCCAGGGTGGTGTCCAGCTCGTCGCGGAACCTGCTTACCAGATAGGTATGGACGGCCCGCAGGAGATCGGCATGTTCCAACCACAGCGCCGCCAGCGGCCCCAGCGTGCGGTGGAGGGTCTGACGCAGCACCTGCTGTCTAGCCTCGTTGAATTCAAGCGTGGCCTGGACCTCCTGCTCGTCCTCATCGCCCTCGTCATCCTCATCGTTCCCGGCCAGCTCCGTCTCAAGTTCTGCTGTCGTGGTGTCCTTGCGGGCCACGTAATGCCCCAGGGTCCAGCCCATGCGGGTCAGGTCGCCGTCCTTCGCGTCTACGCGGCCCGCCCACCAGCCGTCCCAAAGTTCGGCCAGGGGCATGACACCGTCACTGTTGAGGCGCAGCATCCAGCCCGACAGGTTGCCCAGCAGGATCGTCTGCTCACCGTCGTAGCCCACGCCCAGCAGCGGCAACTCGCGGTTGGCGGCGATCAGGGCGTCCAGACTTTGCAGCAGGTCTGCGCCGCGCTGAACGTCCTGCGGGTAATCTCGCTCATGAATTTCCAGCGGCCCAAATGGGGTCCGCTCTGCCGGATCAAACAGCCCCAGACCGTCGTCCAGCGACATCTGCGCCCCTGGCTCGGTCAGGCGGGCGTACAGGGTCTGCTCACTGACGTTTTTTGGCGCAAAGTCGGCGGGCGGCGCGGCCCCCACCTCCTGAAGCAGTTGTAGCCCCGCCTGACGCTGATCGGTGTTGGTGGTCTTCAGCAGCTCCAGGGCACTCGTCTCGGCCAGCGCGGCGTCGCGGGCCAGCAGGCGGATCAGGCCCCGGCGCAGGTCCGCGCTCTTGCGCTTGAGGAGGGTCTGGATGACGCCAACCTCCTCTGGATTGGGGGTCAGGTGCGCCATCACCTCCACCGTGGCCTGCGACACGCCGCTGTTGCGGTCTTGCAGCAGGGTCAGCAGCATGTCACGGGTAGGCGTGTCGATGGGCTGCACGTTTTCCTTGTGGCGCTGCTCGATCTTTCTGAGGACAGACACCTTGCCGTCGCCGCTCATCTGTCCCAGATAAGGGACCAGCCGTGAGATATGGGCCTCGCCCAGCACGGCGATCAGCGAGTCCATCGCCTCCACACGCGCGGGCAACTGCCCCAGCCAGGGAAACAGCAGGGGCTGATGACCGACCTCGGTTGGCAGGCGCTGGGCATAGGACAGGTAGTCCTCAAAGGTCAGTCCAGAACTTTGATCCAGGTGCGTCCAACGGCTGACCATTCCCCCGGCCAGGGCGGCCAGACGGGAGTCTGGGTCACCGATCAGGGCCGCTTGCTCGGCCTGGGCGAGTCGTCCGGCAGCCAGCAGGAACTGGGCGGCGGCCATGCGGCGCTCAGCGTCGGCGTCATGCAGGAGGGGGCGCGCCAGTTCGGTAGCCCCGGAAGTGTCGCGCATCGCCAGGATGTACAGCGCCAGGTAAGCGTCCACCCCGGAACCGTTCTGCACGGCGGTGCGGGCTGCGCCGCTGTCTTCCAGAAAGGCCAGCGCCCGCGTCAGCAGGCCGCGCACCACCCTGAGATCGCTGACGTCGTAGTTCAGGCCGAACCACACGCAGGCCGCCCGCAGGACAGCGGCGAAGCGCAGCAGGTCCTCTTGCAGGATCAGGCGCAGCATCCGTGCAAACGGCTCTGGCCCGGCCTCGTCCACGGTTTCCAGAATCACCTGCCGCAGCCCTTCCTGACGCTGGGCGGCCAGCAGCAGGCCCTCGGCCAGTGCCCAGGCTTCAGGATCGGTGCTGGACAGCAGCGCCAGCGGCACATGGCGGCCCATGCGCGCCACCGGATGCCCGGTGGACGCCGTGTCGCGCAGGATCTGAAAGACTGCCGCGTCGCCGTCGCTGAGGGCCTGCCCAAGCAGGAGACCCAGGCTGTGTGAATTCCAGGCGTCGAGCAGCCCAGCATGGACCGCGAACCATTCCATGTTCTGCGGATAGTCGCGGGTGGCCTGCCACGCCACCATCAACCACGAGGCGGCCCGCACCGCCTGAACGCGCTCCCCCGGCGCACGGAAGGCGCGGCGGGCGTAACTTTCCGGGTATGGATGGCGGGTCAGCAGGGCGTTGATGGTGCGCTGGGCAGTGTCCGCTGACTGGGGAAAGAGCAGGGCGGCCAGTTCGCGCTGATGGGCCTCGGAACTGCCGTGCAAAAAGTCGGCCAGCGTCACCTCGCGCCCCTCACGCTCGCGGTAGTCGCGGGGTTCCTTGAGCAGTGGGCGGACGAGTGCGGCGAGTTCGGGAGATGCGCCGCTCAGGCGCTCCTCCAGCGGGGCTTTCCAGGGCTGCTGGAACGTGCGCAGATAGTCCTGAACATCCATCCTCAGCCCCCGGCCAGCGCGGTCAGGCGCAGAAGCAGCAGCGTGCTGTCGGCGTGCAGGACAAGTGGCTGATCCAGATTCTCGATCTGCTCGTCGTCCACAAACACGTAATACAGACCGTCGCCGAAGGCGGTGAGTGCTGTCCGGGTGGCGTCCTCCGGGGTGACGGTGCCGCTGCGTTCCTGGGGGGCAACACTGATCCGGCCCGCCGCCGCGCCGTCGCTCAGGTCCCGCTCGGTCAGCACACGGAGCAGGCCCACGCTCTCCTGCCGCTGGTGGTAGGCGGTCACTTCCTGATGCACCAGATGACCCAGCAGGCTGCGTAGGGTCTGGGGGCCGTCTGGCAGTGGTGTGGGGCGGCGTTCAAAGGGGGTGCGGCGGCCAACGATCTTGGTCTCGACAATCATAGAAAAACCTCGCCAGGGATAGGGGAATTTGGATGGTGCTAAACTTCACCTTCAAGTGTAGCGGCTGAAACTGGTTATGTAAATAGCATAATTTGACGTGAAATTACTGGGAGGCGGAAATCATGAAAGTGACAGTCAGTGGTCAGGGGGATATGCCGGGTCTGAACGACGAGACCGCCGTGATCGTCGCCCTTGACCCTGGCAGCCACCTGAGCGACGGGTCTCGGCGTCTGGCAGAACACAACGGCCCCCGGCTGAATCTGCAACTGCATGACGTCTGGTTCGACTCGGAGCGGCACCTCCTTCCCAGCGGTGAACACCTTCAGGTCATCGAGGCTTTTCTGGACACGCACCAGCCCGCCCACCTGCATGTCTCCTGTCTGGCCGGGGTGAGCCGCAGCGCCGCGCTCGCGCTTTTTGCCCTGGCACGGACGCACCCGGACCTCAGCGACCATGAACTGGTGGGGCGGCTGCTCACGGCCCGCCCGCAGTGCTTTCCCAATCCTCTGATCGTGGGTCTGGTGGACCAGCGGCTGCGGCGCAGTCTCACGGGCGCACTTCAGGACGCCTTCGCGGACGGTGGGATACCGTGGCCCCCGGCCTGAAGGTGGCGCGCCCTCAACTGGACGCGCAGCGGGGCAGGGGAGAGGCATAGGGAGGAGGAGAAAGGCGATTTCTAGACGTGGAGCGTGAAGATCAGAGGCCCAGAGTCCTGAGCCGCTCGCGTACCTGATTCAGATCGAGGGTCTGCCAGTACGTCTGCGGGGTCAGGCGAGCGGCGGCCTTCAGGACACTGCCGGCCTCTGCTTTCAGGGCCTGGGCGCGGCGCGGCTGAGACCCGGCGAGCAGCAGCAGGTCATCGGCGTACCTGAGGCGGTAGAACACCTCGTCCGGCTCAAGTTCAATGGCGCGGAGGTGGTGGTCACGCATCTTCTGCTCGCTGGCACCGACGGCGCGCGCGACCAGGGAACCCAGTGCCAGCGCCTGCGCGTGCCACCCGCCCAGGCCCATCCATCCGCGCGCCTGCGCCGGATCGAGGGCCACGGCCCGCTCGTACAGCGCGCGGATCTCGCGGCCCACCTGCGTGGCCCTGATGATCCCGGTGCCCGGCAACTGCAACGCCAGCGCGTTCGCCAGTTCCACGTGCGCCTCGGCGTTGCGGGCGTCGGCGGCCAGGGCTGCCCGCGCCGCCCTTTCGGAGCGCGCATACAGGGACCGCTTCTGCGCCTCGGTGGAGGCGAAGACCGCCTGACCGACATGGGTTCGGGCCAGCAGCGCCAGGGACGGGGCGTCGCGGCGACCCGTCAGCAGCGTGACGCCCACGTCCGGCTGACCGCGCAGCAGCGCCGCCTGAGCATCGTCGAAAGGGGTGGCCAGCGCTGGACCACAGCCCAGCAGGGCGGTCAGCAGCAGCGGTCTGATATGGACACCGACTGAAGGGTGCTGGAAACACCTGGAAATCCGGGCGGAGGCGAGATGGAGAAAAACGGGTTCCGGGCGTGGAGTGTCAAGGCCGGTGCTGTCCCGATTGCCACGCGAAACAGACGGAATCTGTCTGAGGTCAGTGGGGCGCATGGGTTCCCTCCAGGTGACGGGCCAGGTGACGCACCACGGCTTTCGCGTCCGGGCCAGCGGCGCGCACCGTCCCGGACGCCACGGTGCGCTGACCGGGCAGGCCCACGAAGTACAGGCCGGGAAGGGCCGTGCTGATCCCGAGCCGCTGACAGGGTTCCCCGTCCGCGCTGATGGCCCCTGCTGGCAGGTCCGGGCCGTTCCAGCCGTAGCCAGTTGCGAAGATCACGGTATCGACGGCCTCCACCGTGTCGTCCGCCCAACGCACGCCGTCACGGGTCAGGGCCGTGAACATGGGCCGGACATCTGGATTTCCGTGACCCAGAGCGGCGCGCAGACCCGGTACCGCGATGACCGGTTGCGCGTCTGGCACCCGTCCGAAAGCACCCAGGGGCAGGCGCTCCACGCCGGACCACGTCAGCCAGTCCGTGAGATCATGGCCCAGTGGCCGCTGCGGGAAAAGCCTCAGCGGGTGGCGGGCCGCGAGTGTCACCCGCGCTACCCGGCCCAGTTCTGCGGCGATCTGTGCGCCGGAATTGCCGGCCCCGACGACCACGATCCGCTCTCCCGCGAAAGGCTCCGGGTGCCGGTACGCCGAGGAGTGCATCACCCTGACGGCGCTGCTTTCGGCCCCCGGCAGGGTTGGCTGCCGGGGCCGCCGGAAGGTGCCGGTGGCCGCCACCACCGTCCGGGCTGACCACGTCCGGCCATCCCGTGCAGTGACCCCAAAGCCGCCCGCCTGGGGCTGCACACTGGTGACGTCTGAATCCCGCTCAATCGGCAGGTCAAAGTGTGCGGCGTAGGCGCGCAGGTAGGCGGCCATGGCGTCCCTGGACGGATAATGGCTGGGTGGGCCGGGAAACGGCAGGCCCGGGAGGCTGGAGTGCCGCGCAGGCGTGAACAGCTTCAGGCTGCTGTAGTACGCGGGCCACGCCCCGGACGGACTGGGTCCGGCTTCCAGAACGCTGAATCTCAGCCCCCGGCGTGCCAGCCAGTAGGCCGCCGCGAGGCCCGCCGAGCCGGCACCGATCACCAGCGCGTCAAGCGGCGCGTCGCCGGTCATGCGGCGGGACCGGCCCGGCCTGGCCGCGCACGCCCGAAATGCTGACCCTCGGTAAACAGGCCCAGGTACGTCTGCCGGGTAGCCTCAGAAAAGGTGGGATAGGAGACGGGCAGCAGCGCTGTCCGCAGGGGATGAACGCCCAGGCGCGGCGACAGGCTCAGGCCCTGGATCAGTTCGCCGGCGCGGCTGCCCACGGCCTGCGCGCCCACCACCCGCAGGCCCAGTGGCGTACCCAGTACGCCCCGCACGGCCACCAGTTTCACGAATCCCTTCTCGCCCTCGGTCACGGCCCGGTCAAGGTGCGTGAAATCGTAATCCACCACCACGACGCGCTCACCGTACTGCTCCACCGCCTGCGCCTCGGTCTGGCCCCAGTGGGCGATCTCGGGGTCGGTGTAGGTCACCCAGGGAATCTGTTCCACCCGGCCTGCCGGAGCGCGCAAACGGGCGGCGGCGCGGCCCCACCACGCCACCGAACCCAGTCCCGCCAGGAGGCCGCGCTCCGTCGCGCCGTGCGTGAACATCGGCCCGCCCACCACGTCCCCCGCGCCCCACAGGTAAGGGCAGGTGACGGACTGCATGGAGGGCCGGACCTTCAGCCCGTGGCCGTCAAAAGCCGCGCCGATCACGTCCAGCCCCAGGCCATTCACGCGGGGCCGCTTGCCCACTGCCACCAGCAGGTGCGTGCCTTCCACCACCTCGCCGCCTTTGAGGTGCAGCCGCAGCCCGTCCGGCGTGACCTCGGCCCGGACGGCCTGCGCGTCCAGATGTACCGTGATTCCCTCCTCTTGCAGGATGTCCAGCAAAGCCTGCGACGCCTCGGGTTCGTCCCGCGAGATCAGGCGGGTCCCCGAATCCACGGTCGTCACCCGACTGCCCAGCCGCGCAAAGGCCTGCGACAGCTCGCAGCCGATGGGGCCGCCCCCCAGCACGATCAGGTGGGCGGGGCGCTCCGGCACGTCAAAAATAGTCTCGTGCGTCAGGAAGGGCACGTCCCGCAGACCCTCGATGTCGGGGATGACCGCCTCGGAGCCGGTTGCCAGCACAAACTCCCCCGCCATGACGGTGCGTTTCCCCTGTGCGTGCGTGACCTCCAGCACATGCGGCGACACGAACGCCGCCTCGCCCGCGATGACGGTAACGCCGCTCTGCGCGATGGCCTGGGGGGAGTCCACGGTCTGGAAGTGGTCTATGACCCGCCTCACCTCCGCCCGGATGACGGCCCAGTCCGGCTGACCCGTGACGTCCAGGCCCAGGGTGGCCGCGCCGTGGGCGGTATGCACCCGCTTTGCCAGCGACAGCAGCGCCTTGGAGGGCACGCAGCCGGTGAACAGGCATTCCCCGCCGGTCCTGTCGCGTTCCACCAGGATCACGCGGCGGCCCAGCGAGGCGGCCAGACCGGCAGCCGTGAGGCCCGCAGAACCGGCCCCGATCACCACCACGTCGGCCTTGAGTGGGGTGGTGCCGAGGTCGGTTGGGTGTGCCCAGGCGTGGGCTGGGGGAGTGGGGTTATGGGTCATCATCTTTTCTTGCCTCCATCATCATTGACCGCGCGTGTGGACGTGGACAGGTCTGCCAGGACGAGGAGCGCGGCCATGAATCCATACACCCATCTGGGTAAAGCGGCAGGAGGCATCGGTCTCCTCCAGATCCCACCGTAGGGGCACGGGAGCGAGTGGTGTGTGGCCTGCACGACATGTGGCGGGCTGCCGTTCATCATTCCCAACGTCCGTGGCACCATGTCTGGCACACACCAGAGATACGTCTGTGAGCGGCTGGTCCCGCTGGACAGTCCGGCTGCACAGTCCCGCTGCACAGTCCCGCTGCACAACAGCTCCGCCCATCAGGAACGGCACAGTCGGGTCAGCCCAGGACCACGAGCAGACCCAGACCGACGATCAGCGTCAACAGCAGATTGCGGGTTTTCCAGGCCACGGCGGCGGCCAGCAGACCCGCCGCCAGCCGTGGGCTGAAAGGATCGAAGACGCCATTTTCCCGGGAATACAGCAATTCCGGCGCGATCAGGGCCGCCAGCACCGCCGCAGGCACCAGTCCCAAAGACAGCGTGAGGCTCTCTGGCAGTTTGCGGTCGCGCAGCAGCACCAGAAATGACGCGCGCAGCAGGACGCTGCCGAGGCCGACGCCGACGATCAGGAGCCAGATGTTCATGGCTGCCGCCCCTTCCAGCGCTGGACCAGCAGGCCCGCAGCAATGCCGCACACCGCCCCGAGAATCAGATTCAGGCGGAACGGCAGGCTGTGGGCGGCCACCGCGACCACAGCGGAGATGCCTGCCGCCAGCATCTGCGGTCTGCTTCTCAGCACCGGAACGAGCAGCGCGATGAAACTCAGCGGCACGGCAAATTCCAGGGGCCAACTGGCGGGAATCTTCGCGCCGAGCAGCGCGCCGACAGCCGTTCCGATCTGCCAGGTGAGCCACATCAGCGCGGTGGCTCCCGTGTAGTACGCCACCGGATCTGGCTCTGTGGCGGGCCGCCCCATCGTTACCGCGTAGCTCTGATCGGTCAGGCTGTAGGCGAGGAGCCAGCGCCGCGCTAGCGGGACACCGTCAAAAAGGGGCAGCATTGAGGCCGAGTACATGGCGAAGCGCAGGTTCACGATCAGGGTGGCCAGCACGATCAGCAGGACAGGCGTCTGGCCGAACATCTGTGAGGCGACCAGTTGCGCCGATCCCGCGTAGCCGATCAGGGAAAAGGCCATGGACTCCAGGGGCGTGAATCCAGCCTGCACCGCCGCGATTCCCGCAACCATACCGAAGGGCATGACGCCCGGAACCAGCGGCAAGAAGGCGCGCAGGCCCTTCCAGAAGGAACTGGCCCCACCTGGCGAGGGCATGGAGGGATCGGTCATGCCCGCAGAATGCCGCATCCGACGGGTGTGCGCGGACACGCCCTCAGCTTTCCCGTCGCCGTACCACGCTGCAAAGCAGTGACGGTGTTCAGGCCAGTGAACGAGTCAGGCGTGCAGGTAGGTTCTGATCGCGGCGTGCCCCGCAGATTCTGGCGTCTCGCCGAAGACGATACGGGGCAGCGCCGCAATATCTGGACAGGACGCCGATGTCTGGACAGCACCCAGAGGAATTCTTCATGTGTGGGACGAACGTCATGCTTCTGTGACAGGGGGCGGGCTAACTTACCGTCAACAGCAGGACCTGCCCGCGTGTAGGCAGGAATACCGCCCCACAATGTGTGGGGCTTTTTCTTTGGTCTGAAACGGTACCGGTGATGTGTTGCCCATACGGACCCCCATCAGGCCGCAGGTGAGACGACAACCGTTCTCGCTTTCTTTTCCAGCTCCCGCGCCCGCCACAGGCCCATCTCGGCCAGATTGTTCGCGGACACCTCATCATTCGTGGCTTCGACGAACTCGCTCCAATCCGTCATCTGACCGCCGAACTTCAGGCCATAGCGGACCTCGACGCCGAGCCTGGGTTCAAACGTTGAGACGGGGGCAAGGTTTCTGCGCTCCCTGATGATTTCTATCTCGTAGTTCAGATAGGTGAACTTGCGGACTGGAACTTTTCCCATAGGCTCAGGCTATTCAGCATCTGATTCCAGACATGTCACAACCCGCCCCGCTGAGCATCCGCTCAAGCTCCACTGAAGGGATGATGAAGGCAGCGTCCGGCAAGTGGGCCGTGCGTGACCCGGAGTGAATTTACCGCTTTCCACTGCACTTTCCCAGCAGCCATCGAAACAGCCGTTCTGCCTGGAGGATTCATCGGTCTGGCAGGCTGGTCACTGAACTGGGATGCTCAGCCTTTCCAGCATCCGGTCAGCGAATGGGGTTCGGCGCGGTGATCTGTGCCAACGCGTATGTGAAACCGTCGAGTGCGCGCTGTGGGGGGCGTTCTGCTGATTCACGGCCTACACTGCCATGTCCGACAACGTCGAAGATTAATTCCGATTAAGTCGCTTACAATAGGTCATGAAATCAGCTCTTTTTGCCCAGCCGCTGCAACACTCCGCCGCCGATTTCTGGCAACTCTTCGAGACTTCTGACTGCGCGGTCGAGCAGCGGAGAGCGCAGTTCTTCGCGCTTCTGGCCGAAGGCCGCTCCCTGGCCGAAATCCTGGCGTTGACCCGCTACAGCCGGGTGACGTCCTATGCCCTCGTCACCCGGTATCACGCCCTGGGACTGGAGAGCCTCGCGGACGGACGCCATAGCAATGCGGGTGCGCCCACGGTCCTGACCCCCAGCGAACAGCAGCGCCTCGCCCGGCATCTGCACGAGGATTTTGAGCCGGGCGTCGTTCCGGCGGGGAAAGACCTTCAGCAGTGGATTCAGACGGAGTTCGGGAAGAAGGTGTACCTGGGACGCACTTATGAATTCATGCGTGCGGCGGGGGTTTCACCGCAAAAATCCCGTCCTCGGCAAGTGAGAGGCGACGAGGTTGCCCAGGAGCCCTTCAAAACGAAGTCCTAGCGGAGCAACGCCGCCTCAATGCATCGCGCAGACCTGTTCAGGAGCGCAGTCTTTCCCAGCCCGGCCTGTATTTCTCTGTCGTTCTGTGCCCGCCTAATTTCTGTGCCCATCTGACTCTGCCCGCCTGCTGACTGTGCCCGCCTGACTGTGCCAGCGGACTCCAGCGCCAGCCGGGCTTGCGTTATAGACGCGGAGGCAACCAGTCCCACTCGCGCAAATAGATCTCAAATTCTTTCAGGAGGGCGCGTGCCCCAGCCCGCTCACTCTCGGGGCAGGTGTCTAGCCACGCTTCCAGCCGGGCGTCTGGAAACTCAGTGCCCAGGGCAGGATCGCCCAGGCTCTCGCCCAGCGCCTCCAGCCGCGCCTCACAGCGGGCCTTGCGCCACGGCTGCTGGCGGGTCAGTTCATTGACGAAATCCTCGGCGGCGTCCGAAAAGCGGGCGGGGCGGCCCACGATCCACGGCGCACTGGAACGCGGCCAGAGGGTCATGCCGTCCATCCTGGGAAGCCCTCGATGGCCACCAGGGTGGGGCGCGGCGTCTTGCTGCCCGCTGCCGCCGCGAAGTTGCTGGTCAGCCTGTCCAGGCTCTCGCTGTCCTCGCCGGGGTGCTGTACCGACAGGAACAGCGTCTTGCCGTCCGGCGAGAACACCGGGCCAGTCATTTCGGCATCTATCGGGCCGACGGCAAAACGGTACGCCTTGCCCGCATTCGGCCCCTCGGTGGGAAAGAAGAACATGGCGTTGTTGCCGTGGTATTCCTTGATCGGGTTGGTGCCCAGGTCGCTGTTGTCCGTGACCATCCACAGGTTGCCGTAAGGATCGAACACCAGGTTGTCTGGGCTGGCAAAGCCGCTTTGTGGGCCGCCGTAGGCGAACACTTCCCACAGGAATTTCTCGGCGGTGAAGTCGCCCTTGTCCTCGCGGAATTTGATGATGTGGCCGAAGTAGTTGCCGTGCTTGCTGTTGTTGGTCAGCGCGGCATATACCTCGCCGGTGCGCGGGTGGATTTCAATGTCTTCCGGGCGGTCTACTGGCGTGCCGCCCACGGCCAGGGCGCTGGCGCGGGCGTCGGCCAGCACCTCGGCCTGACTGGCAAAGACAGGCTTGCCCGCGCTGTCCCTGGCCTCCTGCAACTTCTTGTTCCTGTCGTAGTCCAGCAGCACCCAGGTGCCATTGCCGAAATTGGCGACATACAGATCACCGTCGGCCATCAGGTCACGGTTGGCGGCGCGGTTGGCCGGGTTGTACCTGCCCCGGCTGACAAACTTGTAGATGCACGCGTCCTGCATGTCGTCGCCCATGTACGCCACCACCCGGCCATCCCCGGCCACCTTGACGGCGGCGTTCTCGTGGCGGAAGCGGCCCATCGCAGTACGCTTTTTGGGCATCCAGGCCGCGTCGAAGGGATCAATCTCGGTGACCCAGCCCTGGTGCATGGCCTCGTAGCCGCTGTCCGGCCAGGCTTTGGCGTAGCCGTCCACGTTTTCCTCGCAGGTCAGCAGCGTGCCCCACGGCGTCTGGCCGCCGGAGCAGTTGCCCACCGTCCCGCTGACCACGGTGGCCCCCTTGACGGGCGCAGTGCCGCGCACCGGCCCGGTCAGCTCAATCCTGGTCATGGCATCAATCCGTCGGTTGCGGGCGTCCGGCACCACTTTCCAGGTCTGGCCCTGCTTGCTGACCCGCACCACGCTGACGCCCACCGATTCCATTTCTTTCCTGATCTGGGCGGGGGTGCGCTCCGTGGTGTTGCCACCCACGAACAGGGGATTGACGTATTCGTGGTTGATGGTCAGCAGAGCGTCGGTGGCGCTCTGACCGCCCTCAAGCAGATCAGCCGGAAAGTAGCCGATGAAGTCGTGGTTAAAGCCTATCTCGCGGCCATCTGCCGTGAACGTCTCGCCCCAGGGGGCCAGCACCTGAAAGCGGTAGCCGGCTGGCAGGGTGATCGTGTCGGCGCGGGTGGGTTCGATGGGGCGGAAGGGAACCACCGTCTGCGGCCTGAGCCTGGTGGGATCGGCGTTGACGGGCGCGCCGTTGTTGGCCGCCGCCTGCGCGCCGCTGAACGTGA